>DATDJF010000373.1:0-8510 GCA_036520715.1 Burkholderiaceae bacterium
GGTAGGCCGCGTGGCACGCCTTGCCTGCCCCCTTGCCAGGGGGAAGCCGATGCACTGCGCCGCCGGCCGTTGAATCCCACACGACTGCGTCGCCTCGCGTGCTGCGCGCACGCGACAGCGCCGACGAGGCCAGCGTGACGGAATGCCGCCGGCTAGGCTTGCAGCCCGCGCCGGCGCCTGGCTGCTCAGGCGTCGATGTGGTGCTGGTCGCGGTGCGCGGCGCGCAACTGGCGCAGCACCTGCAGCGCCTGTGCGAACTCGAAACGCTGCAACAGGCCGCGCAAACGGCGCGCACCGGAGCCGAGTGCCGCCTGCAGGGCCTCTTGCAGCTCGCGATGGCGGCCGAGGGCGGCGAAGTCGGCTTTTTCGAGCAGCGCCTCGAGGCGGTCGAGTTCGCCGTCGAGCCAGGCGGGGTCGGTGGCGGGCGCGCGTGCCTGCGACGGCGTGGTGGCCAGCCGCTCGTCGATCGCTGCCACCACCTGCACCAGAGCTCGCAACACGGATTGCGCGTCGGCGCGCAACTCGTGCGTGGCGATGCCATCGAGCACGTCGCGTTCGAACGAAGCGGCGTGCGCCGACAGCGCGTTGGCGCCGATGGCGGCGCTGGCGCCTTTCAACGAGTGCGCCTCGCGGCGAGCCGCATCGCGTGCGTCGTCGTCGAGCGGGCCGTTCAGCACGGCGATGCCGTCGCGGTAGGTCAGCACGAATTGCTTGAGCACCCGTTCGTAGACCTCGGTGCGGCCTGCGAAGTAACGCGCGACCACCGACTCATCGAGCCCGAGCACCGGCTCGCTCGGCCGCGCGGGCTCGGGTGTCGGGGCCGCTGCAGCCGGGGTTGCATCGGCAGCGGCCATCGCGCCGGGCGGCAGCCAGCGCAGCAGCGTGCGGTACAGCAGCTCCGGGTTGACCGGCTTGACGATGTGGTCCTGCATGCCGGCCTGCTCGCACGCCAGCCGGTCCTCGCCGAAGGCGTTGGCCGTCATCGACAGCACCGGCGTGTCGCTGTACGCCGGCATGGCGCGGATCTCGCGGGTGGCCTGCAGGCCGTCGATGCCCGGTAGTTGCACGTCCATCAGGATCAGGTCGTAGCGCTCGCGCTGCGCGGCCTGCACCGCCTCCTCGCCGGTGAGGGCGACGTCGACCTGCAGGTCGGCCGCGCGCAGCCACTCGAGGGCCACTTCGAGGTTGGCGGCGTTGTCCTCGGTCAGCAGCACGCGTGCGCCGGCGTGCCGCTCGCGCAGGCGCGACTCCAGCGTGCGCAGCGACTCCTCGGGCTCGGCCTGGAGGTCGTTGCCGAACACGGTGTCACCGCTGCGCTCCTGCTGCGCCAGCTCGAGCCGCGCCTCGAACCAGAAGCGGCTGCCGTGCCCCGGCTCGCTCGACACGCCGGAATCGCCGCCCATCAGCTGCGCCAGGTGGCGCGTGATCGCCAGGCCCAGGCCGGTGCCGCCGAAGCGCCGCGTGGTGGTGCTGTCGGCCTGCTCGAAGGCCGCGAACAGCTTGGCGATCTGGTCGGGTTCGATGCCGATGCCGGTGTCGGTGACCGTGAAGCGCACGCGCAGCGCGCCGCCGCCATCGGCAGCGCTGCTCACCTGCAGCTGGACGCCGCCGGTGTCGGTGAACTTCACCGCGTTGCTCAGCAGATTGAGCAGCACCTGCGACAGGCGCGTCGGGTCGCCGCGCAGGCGATCGGGCACGCTGCCGGCGTCGACCGTGATGGTGAGGCCCTTGGCGCGCGCACGATCGGCCACCATCGCCTCGGCGCGGCGCAGCATCGCGCGCAGCGAGAAGTTGGTGTGCTCCAGCGTCAGCTTGCCCGACTCGATCTTCGACAGGTCGAGGATCGAATCGATCACCTGCGACAGGTGCTGCGCGGCGTCGTGGATCCTGTCGAGGCGGTCGGCCTGCGAGGGCCGCGGGTCGTCGCGCCGCAGCAGGTGCGTCAGGCCGATCACCGCGTTCATCGGCGTGCGGATCTCGTGGCTCATGTTGGCCAGGAACGCACTCTTGGCGCGCGTCGCCGCCTCGGCCTTGTCGCGTGCCTCGGTCAGCTCGGCATTGAGCTGCTTGAGCCGCGCCTGCGCTCCCTTGACCTCGCTGATGTCGGTGACCAGCACGAAGAAGCCGTGCACGGCGCCGTTGCGCGTGTCGGGCACGTAGTGCGCCAACGCCGGCAGCACCTGGCCCGTCGGCGAGCGCGCCTCGAGCTCGAGCCGGTGCGCGTGACCGTTCAGCACATCGGTGGCCAGGCCGAGCAGCGCGCCGTAGCGCTCCTCACCCAGCACCTCGCGTGCATGCTTGCCCACCAGCTCCTCGGGCGTGAGGCCGAACCAGCGCGCGTAGTCGAGGTTGGCGAAGCGGCAGCGCAGATCGCGGTCCCAGTAGCAGAACATGCCAGGGATGTTGGCGGCCAGCAGCCGCATGAACGCCTCCGACTGCTCCAGGCGCGCCGCCGCCAGCTTGAGCTCGCCGGTGCGCGCGTCCACCAGCTCCTGCAGGTGATGCCGGTGCTGCGCCAGCTCGTCGGCGATGCGTTCCTGCTCGGTGATGTCGCGCGCGATGCCGAACACGCCGATCACCGTACCCCGGCTGTCGCGCAGCGGCCCCTTGGTCGACTGAAACGTGCGGCGCCCGGCCACCGTGGTGAGCTGCTCGACGAGGGTCAGCGTCCTGTTCTCGTGCACCACACGGGCGTCGTTCTCGCGCAGCTGTTCGATCTCGGCCTCCGGCACCGACAGGTCGCGCAGGGTCGAGCCGCCTGCTTGCTTGAACGGCAGCGCCGCCAGGGCCGCGTGGTTGCGCAGCAGGAAGCGGCCCTCGAGGTCGCGCGCGAAGATCGAGTCGGTGGAGCCCTCGGTCAGGGAGTCGAGCAGCGCCAGCGCGCGCAGCCTGGCCTCGCGCTCGGTGCTTTGTGCGAGCACGACGCGCAGCGCCTCGCGCTCGCGCGCCGCGTACAGCCCCAGCGCCAGCGCAAACAGCGCCAGCAGGCCGGCAGCGATGATCCACACCGAGTTGGCCGCGGCATTGGCCATCAGCTCGCTGCGGTCGATCTTGACCACCAGGTACCAATCGGTGCCCCGCACATGGCGCACCACGCCCGTCACCGGGGTGCCGTGAAGGTCGGTGCCGTCGAAGGCAATGCCCAGCGGCTGCTCGCCGCGGATGGCTTGCGCGGACAACAGGTCGGGCGTGCTCAGCGGCGACGGTGGCCCGCGGCCGATGGTGCTGGCGACGATGCCGTCGCTGGCGCGCACCAGCAGCGACTCGGCGCTGTGGCTGGGCACCGGCCAGCTGCGCAGCAGCGGAGCGACGAACACGCCGGTGTCGATGCGCAGCACCGCCACCGCACGCGACGGCGCGCCGGTGCGGATCAGCGGCGCCACCACGTCGAGCCGTTGCGGCGGTTGCGCGCCGTCGACACGGTAGACCCCGCTGTGCTGCACGCCGCCGCTGGCGACCGCGCGCAATACCGCCTCGCGCAACTCGGGCGGCACCTGGCGATCGGTGTTGGGCTCGCTGGCCACCGGCAGCGCCGCCGCGTCGAGCAGCAGCCAGCCGTGGTAGTGGTTGGACTGCGTGAACTCGCTCATGCGCTCGAGCAGCCGCGAGCCGGCCTTGGGATCGCGCTGGTCCTGCCACTGCAGGTAGGCCGACGACAGGTATTCGCTGTTGCGCAGGAACAGGGCTTCGGAGATGCGGTCGGCCAGCCAGTCGTCGATCTGCTTGGCGCGCAGGTCCGACACCGCCTCCAGGCGTGCCACTTCGCGGCCGCGTTCGAGCCGGTAGTTCAGCGTCACGGCGCTGGCCGTGAGGCCGATCGTCAGCACGGCCAGCAGGGAGAGCTGGGTCACGAAGCCCGGCCCCGGCGACTCCCACGACACGCCGCTGTGCATGCGCCACAGCAGCCAGTACAACACCGAGGAGGTGACGACCACGAAGGCCCAGCCCTTGTAGAGCCCGAACGTGACGCGGTCCTGCGCATCGGTGACCAGGCGCTCCAGCGCGAGGTCGGAGCCGTAGATCCACAGCGCGGCGAACAACGCGTAGGCGAGCACCACCGACAGGATGCGCCGCCGCGGTGGCAACGGGCGAATCGTTGGTGTGGCCGCTGGGCTCTCGGTCATGGCGCGGAGCGCGCCACCACGGCATCGGCATCGCCCGCGGGCAACGCTCGCAGGCGCGCCTGCTT
The DNA here is from genome assembly GCA_036520715.1 of Burkholderiaceae bacterium. GTDB lineage: Bacteria > Pseudomonadota > Gammaproteobacteria > Burkholderiales > Burkholderiaceae_C > JAEUPI01. Next base: position 4,190 of record DATDJF010000373.1, read on the forward strand.
GGCGGCCAGGTCATCGTCGGAGTCGGCGTGCCGCTCGGCGATCGTGCGGAAGGTGTCGAAGTCGGCCAGGAAGGCGTCGACCACGTCGGGATCCAGGTGCGTGCCGCGGCTGCCGGCGATGATGTCGCGCGCGCGGGCGTAGGGCAGCGCGGGTTTGTAGACGCGCCGCGAGATCAGCGCGTCGAACACGTCGGCCAGCGCCATCAGCCGCGCCGCCAGCGGGATCGCGTCGCCGGCCAGGCCGTCGGGGTAGCCATGGCCGTCCCAGCGCTCGTGGTGATGGCGTGCGATCTGCTTGGCCACCGCCAGAAACTCGATTGGCTGCTGCGCATCGGCCTCGGCGCGTTCGATCGCCTCGGCGCCGATCACCGAATGCGTCTTCATGATCTCCCACTCGGCGGCATCGAGGCGCCCGGGCTTGAGCAGGATGTGGTCCGGAATGCCGACCTTGCCGATGTCGTGCAGCGGCGCCGACTTGGCCAGCAGCTCGATCGAGTGTTCGTCCAGCGACGCCGCGAAGCGCGGGTGCTTGCACAGCAGCTGTCCAAGGCGCCGCACGTACTCCTGCGTGCGCAGGATGTGATTGCCGGTTTCGGGGTCGCGCGTTTCGGCCAGCCGCGCCAGGGCGTGGATGCTGGCGTCCTGCGCGCGCTGGTTCTCGCGCATGCGGCGCGCCACCTCGGCCTCGAGGAACGCGTTCTGGTTGGCCAGCTTGTCGCGCGCGCGCTTGAGCTCGATCTGCGTGCGCACGCGCGCCATCACCACCGGCGGACGCAGCGGCTTGGCGATGTAGTCCACCGCGCCCAGCAACAGGCCGCGCTCTTCTTCCTCGGTGGCGTTGAGCGCGGTGACGCAGATCACCGGGATGTCGCGCGTCAGCGGGTCTTCGCGCAGGCGGCGCATCACCTCGTAGCCGTCCATGCCCGGCATCATCAGGTCGAGCAGGATCAGGTCGGGCCGCGGGTGCGTGGTGGCCAGCCGCAGCGCCGCGGGGCCCGAGTTGGCGGCGCGCACCGTGTATTCGCGCACCAGCAACTCGCCGAGGACCGTGAGGTTCTCTGGCACATCGTCGACAACGAGCACGGTCGGCACGGTCATGGTCCGGATGGCCGGCTTCGCCGCGCCTGCGCCGCATGGACCGCCTGGCGCCGCTGCGAAGTCGCGTCGCGGCCCCTTCCGTACCGCGACCCCGCCATTGTCGTGATCTGAATGCCGCTCGCGCAGCGTGATCGGCGTGGATTGCTGGTGGTTTTCCCGCGACTCGTTGCTGCGCCGCCGCAGGCATCGCTCGCGGCGGCGCGCGCTGCGTCGTGCAACCGGCAATGACCCGCCGTTACCAAAGACCTTGGTAACGCCTCGGCAATCGTTCACGGCCAGCAGGCAACCCCCACCTGCCCCGGGCGTGCAGCGTGTCACGCTTGGCGCTCGGGATCCCACACCAAAAGACCGGCCGCCAGTGCCGACCTGCATGTCGCTCTCTCTCCGTTCCTTGCCCGTTGCCGTATGGGCCATGGCCCGCCTGGGGCTCGCCGGATGCGTGCTGTGGCTCGCCGGCTGCTCGGGTCCCGCCGCCGTGATCGGGGTGATCGGCATCGCCACCGACACCAGCGTGAGCTGGTCGATCGCCAAGCACTTCCACGACAAGTGGGTCGAGGGCGGGCCGGTGCCGTGCTACTACCTCAACAGCGTCGAGCGTGCACTGGCGCTGAATTGCCTGCCGTACCAGCCGGGCCTGATGAAGGCGGCCGACCTGGCCGCCTCGCACAAGCTGCCGCTGTGCCCGCTGGCGATGGCGGCCCGCGAGCCGCGCCTGTGGCCGGCGCTGCCGGAGCTGATCGCCAAGGGCTCGATGCCAGAGGCCTGCGCGCGCGCGCCGCTGGTGGAGCTGGCGCAAGCCAACGCCTGCCCCGACTTCAGCGCCGCCACGCCCGAGGTGCGCGAGTCGCTGGCCTGGCTGGCGCAGGCTGACGCGCGGGCGATCCATCACGACGTGGTGCGCATGCTGAGCTGCCCCAATGCGCGCGCGGTCGGCTTCGACCAGGTGATCGCGCGCTGGGTGGCGCAGGGCCAGATGCCTGCCGACCGCCTGGGCTTCAGCCCGCTGTCTGCGCTGCACCCCGATCTGCTGAACACACCGCTGTCGGCGCAGCTCGAAGCAGCCGGGCACCGTGCGCGCACCGCCCTCGACCCGTTCGACGGCAAGCTGCGGCCCGGCTTCGAAGAGGCGTTTCGCAGCGGCCACTACGCGGCGCTCGACTGGTGGCTGGCGCGCGCGCCCGAGCTGGCCAACCGTGTGCCGCCCCTGCAGGGCAACCAGTTGCCCTGGGTGCCGCTGGCCAAGACGCTGGGCACCGACTGGCTGGACCAGCCGAGCCAGCAGCAGGCGATGGTGGAGTTCCTGCTGGCGCGTGGCGCCAACCCGGCCTACCGGCTGCCGGCGCAGCCCGAGATGACGGTGCTGCGGCTGGCGCGCCAGATGAACAGCCCGATGGCGCCGCTGCTGGAGCGTGCGCCGCCACGCTCCCGGCTGGCCGGCCGCGGCCTGCCCGGCGCGCCGTAGCCCGCTGCGGGCGGTGATACTGGCCGCGTGGCTGCACGCCGGCCAGGAGGCACACCATGGGTTTTGCCGTCACGGAGCATCTGCTCGAGACGCCGCGCCACAAGACGTTCTACCTCGCGTGCGGCGCCTCCGAGGCGCCGCCGATCGTGTTCGTGCACGGCTGGCCCGAGCTGTCGCTGAGCTGGCGCCACCAGCTCCCGTGTTTCGCCAGCCTGGGCTTTCGCGCGATCGCACCCGACATGCGCGGCTACGGCCGCTCGAGCGTGCATGCACGCCACGAGGACTATGCGATCGAGCACGCGGTAGCCGACATGCTCGAGCTGCTGACCGCGCTCGGCCACGACAAGGCGGTGTGGGTCGGCCACGACTGGGGCGCCCCGGTCGTGTGGAGCCTGGCCAGCCACCATCCCGAACGCTGCGTGGCGGTGGCCAACCTGTGCGTGCCGTACTTCGCCCACGGCTTCAGCCCCCAGAACATGGACGAGTACCTGGCGCGCGACATCTACCCCGAGGCGTCGTACCCGGTGGGGCAGTGGGACTACATGCTGCACTACGAGGAGGCGTTCGATGCCACCGTGCGCGAGTTCGAAGCCGACGTGCCAGCCACCGTGCGCGTGAACTTCCGCAAGGGCAGCCCCGAGCGGCTGGGCAAGCCGTCGCCGCTGGCGTCGATCCGCAAGCGCGGCAGCTGGTTCGGCCCGGCCGGCCGTGCGCCCGACGTGCCGCTGGACACCGACGTGCTGAGCGAACAGGACTGCGAGCAGTACACCGCCGCGCTGCAGCGCAACGGCTTCTTCGGCCCCAACTCCTGGTACATGAACCACCGCCGCAACAACGACTACGCGGCGCGTTCGCTGCACGGCGGCAAGCTCGCGATGCCGGTGCTGTTCGTGCACGCCAGGTACGACACCGTCTGCGAGACGCTGCTGTCGCGGCTGGCCGAGCCGATGCGGCGCGACTGCGCGTTGCTGCGCGAGGCCGTGGTGTCGTCGGGCCACTGGATGGCGCAGGAGCAGCCGGTGGCGGTGAACGCGGCGATCGCACGCTGGCTCGCCTGCGACGTGCCGCAGGCCTGGCCGGCCTGAGGGCGGGCTGCCCGCGCGCGGCGGCTTGCTACTGAGACTGCGGCGGCGCCAGCGCCAGCGACTGCTTGCGCGTCTTGCCGGCGCGCCACAGCGTCAGCGTGACGCTGTCGCCGGGCTGGTGGCCCTCGAGCTGGGTCAGCAGGTCGTCGAGGTTGGCCACCGGCTTGTCGTCGACCGCGGTGATCACGTCGCCGGGCACCACAGCGCCGGCGTCGCCGCGCCGGAACGCCTGCATGCCGGCACGCGCGGCCGGGCCGCCGGCCGTGACCTGCGCGATGCCCACGCCCTTGGGCAGCTTGAGCGCCTCGTTCACGTTCTGCGGCAGCGCCGCGATGCCCAGCGCCGGACGCACCACCTTGCCGTCGCGGATCAGCCGCGGCACCACGCGGTTGACCTCGTCGACCGGAATCGCGAAGCCGATGCCGGCGCTGGCGCCGCTCGGGCTGGCGATCTGCGCGTTGACGCCGATCAGCCGGCCAGCCGAATCGAGCAGCGGACCGCCCGAGTTGCCGGGTCGGCCAGCGTCACGCGCGCGCCGCTGCCGCCCTGGATGACGTGGAAGTTGGTGACGACGTGGCCGGCGTCGTCCCAGATGAAGCCCGAGCCGGTGCCGCGTGGCACCTGCTGCGCATTGAGCGAAAACATCTCGCGCTGCGTGGCCAGCGTGGTGATGTGC
>DATDJF010000374.1:0-15448 GCA_036520715.1 Burkholderiaceae bacterium
CCGCCGCTGCTGCGCCGGCGTTGTTGGGCGTGGCCGCCGGGGTGGCGGGTGTCTGCGCCGGCTGGGCCGGCTTGTCGGGCGCGGTGCGCTGCATGCCGGCAGGGCGGCCGCCGCCCAGGCGCTTGGCGTCGGCATCGGTGGCAACGAAAGCTCCGGCAAAGCCGGTGACCAGCAGAGCCATCAACCAGGTTTTCATGCTCAGTCCTTCAAAAGTTCGCAGTTCGCGCAACTGGCGTCAAGGTGGGGGCAAGCGCCCGCATCACAAGCATTGTGGGGCAATCCCCGCCGCCCGCAACCCGGGGCTTGCGCAGGTCATCTGAGTGCACCGAAGGCGCACGGTTCCCCAGTCGCCTCGTTGAGCTGCCGGCCCGGTCAAACTGCGCCGGTGGTGTTGACGTACAGCGCGTAGAGCGAATGGCTCGCCGCCATGAACAGCCGGTTGTTCTTGGCGCCGCCGAAACACAGGTTGGCGCAGCGCTCGGGCAGGTGGATGTGCGCCACGGCCTTTCCGGCCGGGTCATAGACGCGCACGCCGTCGAGCGCTTCAGCCAACGCGCCGGAGCTGCTGCCGAAGCCGCACCACACGTGGCCGGTGACATCGACCTTGATGCCATCGTAGGCTCCGGGCCCGCTGGCATCGACGAAGACGCGCTTGTTGGCGAGCGCGCCGTCGGCGCCGACGTCGTACGCCCAGATCTTGCGGTGCGGCGTGGCGCGGCTCTCGACCACGTACAGCATCTTCTCGTCGGGCGAGAACGCCAGGCCGTTGGGGCCGTTCAAGTCGGCGATCACGCGCTGCAGCTTCTTGCCCTTCGATCCACTGGATGGCGGCAGCCGGTACACCGCCATCGGCGTTTCGCTCTCGGCCGGCTCGCCCTCCCACTTGCCGAGGATGCCGAACAGTGGGTCGGTGAACCAGATGCTGCCGTCGCGCGCGCACACGACGTCGTTCGGCGAGTTCAGCCGCTTGCCCTCGAAACGATCGGCCAGCACGGTGATAGAGCCGTCGTACTCGGTGCGCGTGATGCGGCGCGTCAGGTGCTCGCAGCCGATCAGGCGGCCTTGCCGGTCGCGTGCATGGCCGTTGGCGTTGTTCGACGGTGCTCGCCACACGCTGGTGGCGCCGGTGGTGTCGTCCCAGCGCAGGATGCGGTTGTTCGGGATGTCGCTGAACAACAGGTAGCGCCCGTCACCGAACCACACCGGCCCCTCGGCCCAGTAGAAGCCCGTGGCGAGCCGCTCGACGGTGCCCGAGAACAGGCGCAATGCCAGGAAGCGCTCGTCGAGCACTTCGATGCAAGGGTCGGGCAGGCGTGCGTTGGGGGTGAAGGCAGTGCTCATCGGGCGATCGTCGAAGCTCATCGCCGGACTGTAGCGCCGGGCTCAGCGTGTTCGAACCCGAGCGCTCTTACTTCATCAGCCCGGGCAACCACAACGAGATGGCCGGGACGTAGGTCACGAGCAGCAGTGCCAGGCACATGGCGCCGTAGAACGGCCACAACTGCTTCGACACCTCTTCCATCGTGACCTTGCCGATCGCGCAGCCCACGAACAGCGTCGGCCCGACCGGCGGCGTGATCAGGCCGATGCCGAGGTTGGTGATCATGATCATGCCGAAGTGCACCGGGTCGATGCCGAGCTTGACGATCACCGGCAGGAAGATCGGCGTGCAGATCAACAGCATCGGTGCCACGTCCATGAAGGTGCCCAACACCAGCAGCAGGACGTTGACCAGCAGCAGGAAGACGTACTTGTTGTCCGAGATGGTGAGGAAAATCTGCGTCACCTTGGCCGGGATCTGCAGGATGGCCATCATGTAGCCGAAGGCGACCGAGAAGCCGATCAGCATCATCACCATCGCCACCGTCTTGACCACCCGGTGCACCAGGTGCGGCAGATCGCGCCACTTGTAGTCGCGGTAGATGAAGAGGGTCACCACGAAGGCATACACGCAGGCCACCGCGGCCGACTCGGTGGGCGTGAACACGCCCGACAGGATGCCGCCCATGATGATGATCACGGTGCCCAGGCCCCACAGCGCCTCGCGCACGATCCTCGGCACCTCGGCCAGCTTGATCGGCTCGCCCCGCGGCAGGTCGCGCTTGTGCGCGGTCCATGCCACCAGGCCGATCAGGCACAGGCCGAACAGCAGCCCGGGGAAGACGCCGGCCAGGAACAGGTGCGCCACCGAGATCGTGCCGCCGGCGGCGAGCGAATAGATGACGGCGTTGTGCGACGGCGGAATCAGCAGCGCCTGCACCGAGCCGCAGATGGTGACGTTGGTCGCATAGACGCGCGGATAGCCCGCCTTGACCATCTGCGGAATCATCACCGAGCCGATCGACGCGGTGTCGGCCACCGACGAGCCCGAGATGCAGCCGAACAGGCTGCTGGCCAGGATGTTCACATAGGCCAGGCCACCGCGGATGGCGCCGACGAAGATGCGCGCCAGGTTGATCAGGCGCGCCGCCATGCCGCCCTCGGCCATGATGGCGCCGGCCAGCACGAAGAACGGGATCGCCAGCAGCGCGAAGTCGTCGGTGCCGTCGGAGATCTTGAGGATCACCGCCTCGAGCGGGATGTCGACCCAGAACGCGGCGATCAGCGCCGCCAGCCCCAGCGCATAGGCCACCGGCACGCCCAGCGCGCACAGCAGCGCAAACGACCCGAGCAGGATGAGGGCGTCCAAGAGCTACTCCAGGTCAGTGGGCTGATCGCTGTACATGACCGAGGTCGAAGGCGGCGCGCCGACCCATCGCCGCTCCACCAGAAACAGCAGCGTCAGCAGCCCGGCGATCGGGATCGGCAGGTAGACGATGCCCTGCTTGAGGCCAGGAAACTCCGCCATCGTCTGGTACCACGTGATCTGGCACAGGTGCGCGCCGTAGCCGAGCATGAAGGCGGCGGTCAGGCCTACGCACAGGTCGGCGCCCCACAGCATGGCGTGGCGCAGCCGCGGTCGCACGGCATTGAGCAGCGCCTCGACGGCGATGTGCACGTTGGCCCGGAACACTGCCGCGCCGCCGAGGAACGAGAACAACACCATCATGATCACCGACGCCGGCTCGGGCCAGGACAGCGCGCTGTTCATGCCGTAGCGCATGAACACGCCCAGCGGAATGATGAGTGTGATGACCACGAGCGCAACGCCCGAGACGACGACGCACGCCAGGTACAACCATTCCATCGCTCGCTGGTAGCCCTGCTTCATCGCGAGGCGCCTCCTCAGATGCGAGACGAATCCCGCGGGATCGATCGGCCCGCGGGACGCGCCTGTGCTGCTACGCCGTCTCTTCGATGCGCTTGAGCAGCGCTGCGTACTTCGCACCGTACTTGTCGCGGATCGGCTGCGTCGCCTTGTAGAACACCGACTTGTCGACGTCGTAGAACTGCACGCCCATCGTCTTGAGCTTGGCCTCCGCCTCGATGACGTACTTGTCCCACAGCTCGCGCTGCTCGATCTGCGCTTCGCGCGAGACCTTGCGCAGCAAGTCCTGGTCGGCCTTCGACAGCCCTTCCCAGGTGCGCTTCGAGAAAACGAAGATCTCGGGAATGATGAGGTGGCCTGTGCGACTCACCACCTTCGTGACCGTGTAGTGGTTCTGCGCCAGGATCGTCGGCGGATTGTTCTCGGCACCATCCACCACGCCTGTCTGCAGTGCGCCCAGCAGCTCGTTGAAGCCCATCGCGACGCCGTTGCCTCCCATGGCGTTCATCATCTCGACGAACATCGGGTTGCCCATCGTGCGGATCTTCTGGCCCTTGAGCTCGGCAGGCGTGCGCAGCGGCTGCTTGCCATAGACGTTGCGCGTGCCGGCGTCCATCCAGCCGAGCACGATGAGTTTGCTCTGCGGCGAGTTCGACACGCGGTCGAGCAGATCCTGGCCGATCGGGCCGTCGATCACCTTGCGCATGTGCGCCTCGTCGCGAAAGATGAACGGCATGTTGAAGACGTTGAGGTCGTCGACGACCGGCCCCATCGCGCCCACCGAGATGCGCGCGATCTGCAACGCGCCCACCTGCGCCTGTTCGATCATCTCTTTCTCGCCGCCGAGCTGCATCGACGGGAACATCTGGATCGAGATGCGCCCGCTGGTGGCCGCCTCGAGCTTCTTGCCCATGCGCTGGATCGCCTCCACCGTGGGGTAACCCAGCGGGTGCACGTCGGACGCTTTCCACACGGTTTGCGCCTGCGCCGCCAGCGGCGCGGCGCCCAAGCCGGCGGCCAGTGCCGCGCCGGCGGTGATCACGGTTCTGCGGTTGCTCATCGCATGTGTCTCCATGGTGTTGTCAGCGAAATGCGAGTCCTTCGGGGCTCACTCGAACGGGCCGGTGCGCACGAAGGCGCCGCCCTGGTAGATCGACGCAGGGTCGTCGAGGTCGATGGTGGGCTGCCTGGCCTCGAGCGCGGCACGGAAGCGCTCGGAAGAGTCCTGCGGCCGAAAGCCGATGTGGCGCGCCGAGGTGTTGTCCCACCAGACGTTGCGGTTGTCGGACATGCCGTACACGATGGCGTGGCCGAGCACCGGGGTGGTGAGGCAGGCGGTGACCAGGCGCTCGAGATCGTCGTAGCTGAGCCAGGTGGCCAGCATGCGGCGGTCCTTGGGTTCGGGGAACGACGAGCCGATGCGCAGGCACGCGGTCTCGATGCCGTAGCGGTCGAAGTAGTAGCGCGACACGTTTTCGCCCCAGGCCTTGCTCAGGCCGTAGGCGCCGTCGGCGCGCACCGGGTCGCGCGGCGAGATCACCTCGTCCTGCCGATAGAAGCCCGTCACGTGGTTGGAGCTGGCGAACACGATGCGCTTGACCCGGTGCTTGCGCGCGGCTTCGTACAGGTTGACGACGCCGGCCACGTTGGCGGCGAGGATCGGATCCCACGCCTGCTCGGTGCTGACGCCGCCGAGGTGGACCACCGCGTCGACGCCGTCGAGCAATGCCAGCACGGCCTGCCGGTCTTCCAGGGCCGCTGGCCGCACTTCTTCGCCGGCAGCGGCCGCGTCGAGCTCGGCCTTGTCGGATACGCGCAGCGTCGTGCACAGCCGCTTCAGGCGTGGGCGCAGCACGCGGCCGAGGCCGCCGGCAGCGCCGGTGAGCAGCAAGCGGTTGAAGGACAGCGTCATGTGCGCAAGAAAAGAAAACGGCGCGGAAGGGTTGCCGGGGCTTGCCGCAAGTTGTATGTTGTCGTACAACATCGTCGTCGAAGCGCTGCCGGCTGTCAACGCCGGCACGGGTTTCCACCGAAGTCATGATGCACACCGACTCGTCGCCCCGCCGTCCGCGCACGCTGGCGCTCGAACTCGTCGACGCGCTCGGCGGCCGCATCCGCACCGGCACGCTGGCCGCCGGCGACAAGCTGCCCACCGAGGCCGCCGTGATGGAGGAGTTCGGCGTCAGCCGCACCGTGGTGCGCGAGGCGATCTCCAAGCTGCAGGCGGCCGGCCTGGTGCACACCCGCCACGGCATCGGCACCTTCGTGATCGACGCGGCGCCGGTGCGCCGCGCCTTTCGCATCGAGGCCAAGCACCTGGCCACGTTGCACGACGTGATCGCGGTGCTCGAGTTGCGCATCGGCGTCGAGACCGAGGCCGCCGCGCTGGCGGCGCAGCGCCGCAGCAACGCCAACCTCGGGCTGATGCGCGAGGCACTCGACGACTTCGCGCGCGCCGTCGATGCCGGGCGCGACTCGGTGGCCGCCGACTTCCGCTTCCACGGCGAGATCGCGCGCGCGACGCAGAACGCGCACTTCGCGGGCCTGCTGACCACGCTGGGTGCCAAGATCATCCCGCGCGCCCGGCTCGACCCCGCCGACGCGCTCGACGACGAGCGGCGCGCCTACCTGCGTCGCGTGCACGCCGAGCACGAGAGCATCTTCGATGCCATCGCCAATCAGGATCCCGACGCCGCACGCGCGGCGATGCGCACGCACCTGGCCAACAGCCGCGAGCGGCGGCGCCGCGCCGGGCAGGCGGTCGAGGCCTGAGCCTGTCGAGGATCCACCTGCCTTGTACGATGACTGATGACTGAATCGGCGCCGTTCCGGGTGACCCTCGCGCTGCCCCGAGGCCGGCGCGGCATCTGGCCAGCGATCAAAATCCGGTCCGCAGATTCATATCAGGGAGCGTCTCGATGAAGCACAAGGTACTGCAGTACGGAAAGCTGATGCCGTCGCTGGAGAAGCAGCTGTCCGAGGCATTTGATTGGCACCGCCTGGTCGACGAGGCCGATCCGAAGGCATTCGTCGCGGCCCACGGCCGCGAGTTCGTCGGCCTGGCCACCGCGGGCTTCGCCGACGCCGCGCTGATCGAGGCGCTGCCGTCGCTCAAGGTGATCTCCAGCTTCGGCGTCGGCGTCGACAAGATCGACCTCGCTGCCGCCGCCGAGCGCGGCATTCCGGTGGGCAACACGCCCGACGTGCTGAACGACTGCGTCGCCGACCTGGCGCTGGGGTTGATGATCGACGTGTCGCGTGGCATCGGCGCGTCGGAGCGTTACCTGCGCGCCGGCACGTGGCCCAAGGGCGCCTACCCGCTGCAGCGCAAGGTGAGCGGCAAGAAGCTCGGCATCGTCGGGCTCGGACGCATCGGCCACGCGATCGCCAAGCGCGCGCTCGCCTTCGACATGGACATCCGCTATCACAACCGGCGGCCGGTGATCGACACCTCGATCGCGCACGAGCCGTCGCTGGTGGATCTGGCGCGCTGGTGCGATTTCCTGCTGGTCATCGTGCCGGGCGGCGCGGCCACCCAGCACCTGATCAATGAAGCGGTGCTCGATGCGCTCGGCAGCAAGGGCTTCCTGATCAACGTGGCGCGCGGCTCGGTGGTCGACGAGGCGGCGCTGGTGCGCGCGCTCCAGGAGCGCCGCATCGCCGGTGCCGGCCTGGACGTGTTCGCCAACGAGCCGCAGGTGCCGGCCGAGCTGATGACGCTCGACAACGTGGTGCTGGTGCCGCACATCGGCAGCGCCACCGTCGAGACGCGCGCCGCGATGGCGCAGCGTGTGTTCGACAACCTGAAGTCGTACTTCGACAGCGGCAAGCTGGTGAGTCAAGCATCTGCCTGAGCGAATTCTTCAAGGAGATCCCGTGAGAGAAAACCGCCTGCGCACGCTGTGGCAGCAGAACAAGCACGCCGTCAACGGCTGGCTGGCCATTCCCAGCAGCTTCAGCGCCGAGGTGATGGCGCATCAGGGCTGGGACACACTGACCGTCGACATGCAGCACGGCGTGATCGACTACGCCCAGATGGTGACGATGCTGCAGGCGATCAGCACCACGCCGACGGTGCCGATCGTGCGTGTGCCGTGGCTGGAGCCCGGCATCATCATGAAGAGCCTCGACGCCGGCGCCTACGGGATCATCTGCCCGATGGTCAACACACGCGAGGACGCGCAGCGCCTGGTCTCGTACACGCACTATGCGCCGCGCGGCAGCCGCAGCTTCGGCCCGGTGCGCGCCAACCTGTATGGCGGCGCCGACTATCCCAGCAACGCCAACGACACCATCGTCGTGTTCGCGATGATCGAAACCAAGCAGGCGCTCGACAACCTCGACTCGATCCTCTCGGTCGAGGGGCTCGACGCGGTCTACATCGGCCCGTCGGACTTGTCGCTCGCGCTCGGCTGCCGGCCGGTGTTCGACGACGTCGACCCGCCCACGGCGCAGGCGATCGAGCACATCCTCAAGCGCGCCAAGGCGCACGGCGTGCGCGCTGCCGTGCACAACGGCCTGCCGTCGGTGGCCAAGGCGCGTGCGGCGATGGGGTTCGACCTCGTCACGCTGAGTTCGGATGCGCGCATCCTCACCGCGGGCTCGCAGGAACTGCTGAAGGCGATGAAGTAACCCGCGGCACGCGCGGGCGCTCAGCCGGCGCCGTTCAGGCGGTGGGCTGCTGCAGCAGTTGCGCGAGCACCGCCACGGCGATGACCGCGGGTTCCTTGCCGGTGATGCCCGGCACGCCGATCGGGCAGGTCAGCCGCGCCAGCGTGGCCGGCGCAATGCCGCGCGCTTCGAAGCGGTGCACGAAACGGGCGCGCTTGGTGGCCGAGCCGATCAGCCCGAGGTAGGCGAAGTCGCCGCGCCGCAGCACGGCCTCGGTGATGCGCAGGTCGAGTTCGTGGCTGTGCGTCAGCACCAGGAAGCAAGCCCCGTGCGGCGCCTGCGCCACCTCGGCCTCGACCGGCTCGACGCACAGGCGTTGAATGTGCGGCGGCGACGCCTCGCCCGGAAATTCGCTGTCGCGCTCGTCGATCCATGACACGCGGCAGTCGATGTCGGCCAGCAGGCGCGCGATGGCGCGGCCGACGTGCCCGGCACCGTACAACTGCAGGTGAAAGCGCGGCCCGGGTGCCGGCCACGTGGACAGCACGGCCGACGACAGCGCCTGCCAGCGCAACCTGAGCACGCCACCGCAGCATTGGCCGAGCGAAGGGCCGAGTGCGATCTCGAGCTCGTGCGACGGCAACGGGGACGCGCCAGCGCCGGCCAGCATCGAGCGGGCCTGCTCGATCGCCTGCAGCTCCAGATGGCCGCCGCCGATCGTGCCCACCACCGCATCGGTGGCCACCAGCATGCGCGTGCCGGTCTCGCGCGGCACCGAGCCCTTGAAGTCGATCACTTCCACCACGATGGCGGCACGGCCCGCCGCCAGCCAGGCGAGCGCCGTGTCGTGCACGGTGCGGTTCATGGTTTGCAGGCCGTGCCTTGCCTCACGGCCTGCGTCGCACGCGCGTCATGCCGTGGCACGCACTGCGGTGATGGCGTCGAGCACTGCCTCGGCGGTGGCCGGCGCGTGCAGCGGTGGATCGATGCGATGACCACCGACGGCCGACACCGCGTCGCGGATGGCGAAGAACACCGAGAACGGCAGCAGCAGCGGCGGCTCGCCCACCGCCTTGCTGCGGTGGATGCTGTCGGCCACGTTGTCGGCCTCGAAGAGGGCGACGTTGAACACCGGCGGACAATCGTTGGCGGTGGGGATCTTGTAGGTGCTCGGCGCGTGCGTCATCAGCAGCCCCGAGGTCGGGTGCCACTTCAGCTCCTCGGTGGTCAGCCAGCCCATGCCCTGGATGAACGCACCCTCGATCTGGCCGATGTCGATGGCCGGATTGAGCGAGCGTCCGACGTCGTGCAAGACGTCGGCGCGCAGCAGCCGCGACTCGCCGGTGAGCGTGTCGACCACCACCTCGCTGACCGCCGCCCCGTAGGCGAAGTAGAAGAACGGCTTGCCCTGCAGCGTGTCGCGGTTCCAGTGCAGGCCCGGCGTGGCGTAGAAGCCGTCGGCCCACAACTGCACGCGGGCCATGTAGGCCTCCTGCACCAGGGCGCAGAAGGCGACACGATGCTCGCCGGCCCACACCGTGTCGTCGAGCAGGCGCACCTGTTCAACCGGCACGTGATAGCGCTCGGCGGCAAAGGCGGTCAGCCGCTCGCGGATCTTGCGTGCCGCGTCCTGCGCCGCCTTGCCGTTGAGGTCGGCGCCGGTCGACGCCGCGGTGGCCGAGGTGTTGGCGACCTTCTGCGTGTCGGCGGCGGTGCAGCGCACGCGCGCCAGCGGCACGCCGAGCTCGTGCGCCACCACCTGCGCCACCTTGGTGTTCAGCCCCTGGCCCATCTCGGTGCCGCCGTGGTTGACCAGGATCGAGCCGTCGACGTACACGTGCACCAGCGCGCCAGCCTGATTGAGGTGCGCCAGGTTGAACGAGATGCCGAACTTCACCGGCGTCAGCGCGATGCCGCGCTTGAGCACCGGGCTCCAGGCGTTGAAGGCGGCAATGCGTTCGCGCCGGAGGGCGTAGTCGCTGCTCCGGACCAGCGTGTCGACCAGGCCGTGGATCACGTTGTCGTCGATCGTCTGGCCGTACGGAGTGACGTGATTTTTAGTGGCGGCGTAGAAGTTGACGCGTCGCACCTGCAGCGGATCCTTGCCCAGCGCGCGCGCGATCTCGTCGAGGATGGCCTCGATGGCGATCGCACCCTGCGGGCCGCCGAAGCCGCGAAACGCGGTGTTGCTCTGGGTATTGGTCTTCGCCGAGTAGCCGTGCATCGCCACGTGCGGCAGCCAGTAGGCGTTGTCGAAGTGGCACAGCGCGCGCGTCATCACCGGGCCCGACAGGTCGGCCGAGTAGCCGGCGTTGCTGATGAGGTCGATCTCCGCGCCGAGCACGCGGCCGTCGTCGTCGTAGCCGACGGTGTAGTCGTACTCGAAGCCATGGCGCCGGCCGGTGACGAGGAAGTCGTCGTCGCGGTCGGGCCTGAGCTTCACCGGCACGCCCAGAAGGCGCGCCGCGATGGCCGCCGCGCACGCGAAGATCGCCGACTGCGACTCCTTGCCGCCGAAGCCGCCGCCCATGCGCCGGCACTGCACGTGCACGCGGTGCGCGTCGACGCCGAGCGCGTGCGCGACCACGCTTTGCATTTCGGTGGGGTGCTGCGTCGAGCAGTGCACCAGCATGCCGCCGTCCTCGAGCGGAATCGCATAGGCGATCTGGCCCTCGAGGTAGAACTGCTCCTGCCCGCCGATCGACAGCGAGCCTTTCGAGCGACGCGGCGCGGCGGCGATCGCGGCTTTCGCGTCGCCACGCACCAGGTGCATCGGCGGCAGCACGTACTGCTGCCTGGCGTGGGCATCGCGCGCCGTCAGCACCGGCGGCAGCGGATCGACGGTGACCACCTTTTTCGCCTGCGCCGCGGCGCTGCGCGCGGCATCGCGCGTGTGCGCGAGCACCATGAACACCGGCTGTCCGAGGTACGACACCGTGCCTTCGGCGAGGATCGGGTCGTCGTGAACGATCGGCCCGCAGTCGTTGCGGCCCGGGATCGCATCGGCGCCGAACGCATCGACCACGCCGGGCAGGGCGCGCACCGCGTCGAGGTCGATCGTCTTCAAGCGCCCGTGCGCCACCGGCGACAGGCCGAACGCGGCATGCAGGGTGCCGGCGAGCTCGGGCATGTCGTCGACATAGGTGGCCTCGCCCGCCACGTGCATGTGCGCCGACTCGTGCGCATGGGGCACGCCGACGCCCGGCGACGGCGCGCCGGACGGCGCCGCGTCGATCAAGGCAGCTTCGTGCGGCTTGTTCATGGCAGCGGGCTTGTGGCCTCGGCGCGTGCCCACACCGTGACGGCGTGCGGCGGCAGCGCATCGCGCGTGCGCGTTTCGAGCCAGAAGCGGCGCAGCAGGTTGCCCGCCACCGCCTGGCGATAGCCGGCGCTGGCGCGCAAGTCGGTCAGCGGCTTGAAGTCGGCGGCCAGCGCGGCACGTGCCCGCTCGACGGTTTCCTCGTTCCAGCGCTGCCCGATGACCGCTCGCTCGACGGCGGTCGCACGCCTGACGATTGCCGCCATGCCGCCGAACACGAAGCGGGCGTCGCTGACACGATCGCCGGCCAGGCGCAGGCGGCAGGCGACGAACACCGCCGAGATGTCGCTGTCGAAGCGCTTGGAGATCTTGTAGGCACGCAGCGACGGATCGAATGCATCGAGCGGCACCTCGATCGCCTGCACGAACTCGCCGGCCTCGAGCCGGTTGACCATGTAGTCGACGTAGAAGTCGGCCAGCGGCAGGCGCCGCGTCTGCTCGCCGCGCCGCAGCAGCAACTGCGCATCGAGCGCGATCAGCACCGGCGCGCTGTCGCCGATCGGCGAGCCGTTGGCGACGTTGCCGCCCATCGTGCCCATGTGGCGGATCGGTGGCGAGGCGAAGCGCAGCCACGCCTCGGTCAGCGCGGGCGCGCGCTCGGCCAGCGCGGCCCAGGCGTCCTCGAGCGAGGCGCCGGCGCCGATCTGCAGCACGCCGCCGCTGACCGCGATGCGCTTCAGCTCGGCGACTTCGCCGACGTAGACGATGTCCCCCAGGTCGCGGAACTGCTTGTTCACCCACAGCCCGATGTCGGTGGCGCCGGCGAGCAGCCGTGCCTGCGGCTGCGCGACCCGCAGGCGCGCCAGCTCCTTCAGCGTGCGCGGCGCGATGAAACGGTCGCTGCGCCCCGGCGCCACGGCGCTCGGTGCCGAGTAGTTCAACGCGCGACGCGGCAACTCGCGCAACGCGGCCGCCGCGGCCTCGGTGGGCAGGCGCTTCACCGGCGCATCGAACATGCGTTCGCCGGCATCGAGGATCGGCCGGTAGCCGGTGCAACGGCACAGGTTGCCCGCGATCTCGTCGGCGAGCTGCTGGCGGGTCGGCCTCTTTCGTTTGCCGGCGAAGCGCTCGTAGCACGCGGTGAGCGACATCACGAAGCCCGGCGTGCAAAAGCCGCATTGCGAGCCGTGGCAGTCGACCATCGCCTGCTGCACCGGATGCAGCTTGTCAGCACCCACTCGGTGCGGTGCGTCGGCACCGGCTGCGGTGACGTCTTCGACCGTGAACAGCGCCTTGCCGTGCAGCGTGGGCAGGAAGCGGATGCACGCGTTGACGGTCTGCAGCGCGAGCTTGCCGCCGCGGGAAGGCTCGCCGACGATCACCGTGCAGGCGCCGCAGTCGCCTTCGGCGCAGCCTTCCTTGGTGCCGGTGCAGCGGGCGTCTTCGCGCAGCCACTGCAGCACCGTGCGCGTCGGCGCGGCGTCGCTCACCTCGACCATGCGGCCGCGATGGAAGAAGCGGATCGCTCGAGGAGTCATCGTCTGCGCGGGCCTTGGACGAAAGGGCGCAAGAAACGCACCCGAGGATTTCCCGGCCTGTCTGCAAGGGATGAGCCCGACTATAGTCCAGCGGCCATGAACGTTGGCCCACCTTGCACCGTTGCAGGCACCTTCCGGAGAGTCCGATGACGCCGCGCCTCGAGCTGGTCGGCATCGGCAAGCAGTACCCCGCGGTCAAGGCCAACGACGGCGTCAACCTCACGGTGGCGCCGGGCCAGATCCATGCGGTGCTGGGTGAGAACGGCGCCGGCAAGTCGACGCTGATGAAGATCATCTACGGCGCCGTGCAGCCCGACGAGGGCGAGGTGCGCTGGAACGGCCAGCGCGTGGCCGTGCGCAACCCGCACGAGGCGCGCACGCTGGGCATCAGCATGGTGTTCCAGCACTTCTCGCTGTTCGACACGCTGAGCGGCGCCGAAAACGTCTGGCTGGGTCTGGAGAAGTCGCTGTCGCTGGCCGAGGTGACGCAGCGCATCGTCAAGGTGGCACGGGACTACGGCCTCGAGGTCGACCCGGGGCGCCCGGTGCACACGCTGTCGGTGGGCGAGCGCCAGCGGGTGGAGATCGTGCGTGCGCTGCTGACGAACCCGAAGCTGCTGATCCTCGACGAGCCGACCTCGGTGCTGACGCCGCAGGCGGTGGAGCGGCTGTTCGTGACGCTGCGCAAGCTGTCGAGCGAAGGCTGCTCGATCCTCTACATCAGCCACAAGCTCGACGAGATCCGCGCGCTGTGCCACCACTGCACGGTGCTGCGCGGCGGCAAGGTCACCGGCGAGGTGGACCCGACCAAGGAAAGCAACGCCAGCCTGTCGCGCCTGATGATCGGCGCCGAGCCGCCTCAACTTCAGCACCGCGAGGCCCAACCCGGCGCCCCGGTGCTGAAGGTGCAGGGCCTGTCGATGCCCAAGCAGGACCAGTTCGGCACCGACCTGCACGACATCGCGCTCGACGTGCGCGCCGGCGAGATCGTCGGAGTGGCCGGCGTCTCGGGCAACGGCCAGCAGGAGTTCATGGCCGCGCTGTCGGGCGAGGATCCGCGGGCTGCCGCCGGCGCGATCCGCGTGTTCGATGCCGACGTGTCGCGGGCGTCGCCGCGTGCGCGGCGCAAGCTGGGGCTGCACTTCGTGCCCGAGGAGCGTCTCGGCCGCGGCGCGGTGCCCACGTTGTCGCTCAGCGCAAACACGCTGCTCACCCGCACCGAGAACGTCGGCCGCGCCGGCTGGCTGCACCTGGCTCGCGTGCAGGCGCTGGCGAGCTCGCTGATCGAGCGCTTCAAGGTCAAGGCCGGCGGCCCGGGTGCCGCGGCACGCAGCCTGTCGGGCGGCAATCTGCAGAAGTTCATCGTCGGCCGCGAGATCGACGCCAAGCCGAAGCTGCTGATCGTGTCGCAGCCGACCTGGGGCGTCGACGTCGGCGCTGCCGCACAGATCCGCGGCGAGCTGCTGGCGTTGCGCGACGCCGGCTGCGCCGTGCTGGTGGTCAGCGAGGAGCTCGACGAGCTGTTCGAGATCAGCGACCGCCTGGTGGTGATCGCGCAGGGGCGCCTGAGCCCGAGCGTGCCGACCGCGCAGGCGACGATCGAGATGGTCGGCGAGTGGATGAGCGGCCTGTGGCCGAAGCAGCAGGGCGCGGCGGAACCGACCCATGCTTAGGCTCGAAGCGCGTCCGCAGCCGTCGACGTGGATGTCGATGGCATCGCCTCTGCTGGCGCTGCTAATCACCGTGCTGGTCGGCGTCGTGATGTTCGCGCTGCTCGGCAAGGATCCGGTGCGCGCGCTGCAGATGTTCTTCTACGAGCCGATCAAGAGCGCCTACGCGTGGACCGAGATCGCCGTGAAGGCGACACCGCTGGTGTTGATCGGCCTCGGGCTGGCGATCTGCTACCGCTCCAACGTGTGGAACATCGGCGCCGAGGGCCAGTACGTGATCGGTGCGGTGTTCGCCAGCGGCGTGGCGATGCAGGCGGGTGCCGACACGCCGCGGGCGATCGTGCTGCTGATCCTGCTGGCCGGCATCGTCGGCGGCATGGTGTGGGCCGGCATCGTGGCGCTGCTGCGCGACCGCTTCAATGCCAACGAAATCCTGGTCAGCCTGATGCTGGTGTACGTGGCGGTGATGGTGCTGAGCTACCTCGTGTACGGCCCGTGGAAGGATCCCAAGGGCTACAACTTCCCGCAGACCATCACGTTCGACGCCACCACCAAGGTGCCGCGGTTGATCGAAGGCTTTCGCCTCAACATCGGCGTGCTGATCGCGCTGGCGACGGTGGCGCTGGCGTGGTTGTTCCTGTTTCGCACGTACCGCGGCTTTGCGCTGCAGGTGGGTGGCCTGGCACCCGCCGCTGCACGCTACGCGGGCTTCTCGTCGCGTCGCGCGTTGTGGACGGCGCTGCTGATCTCCGGCGGCCTGGCCGGCCTCGCCGGCGCGCTCGAGGCCGCGGGGCCGCTCGGCCAGTTGACGCCGTACGTGCCGGTCGGCTACGGCTTCGCCGCCATCATCGTGGCCTACGTCGGCCGGTTGCATCCGGTGGGCGTGGTGCTGGCCGGCATCCTGATGAGCATGTTCTACATCGGCGGCGAGCTGGCGCAGTCGCGCCTCGGGCTGCCGAAGTCGTTGACCGGCGTGTTCCAGGGTCTGCTGCTGTTCGCACTGCTGGCGTGCGACACGCTGATTCACTATCGCGTGCGCCGGCGCGGTGCCGTGCGTGCGCATGGGGCTGCAGTAGCGGTGACGGTCAAGGCACCGGCTGCGAAGGAGGCGTGATGCTGGCTTGCGAAGGCTCAGCGCGGCGCGGCGGGCGCTACCCGGTGC
>DATDJF010000375.1:0-6988 GCA_036520715.1 Burkholderiaceae bacterium
GAAACGCTTCGCGGTGGCGACGAGCCGCGATCGGCCCTCGCGACGATGCGACCGCGGCCGCCAGAGCGGCTCGGTGCCGAGCATCACGTTGTCGAGCACGCTCAGGTTGTCGGCCAGCGTGAAGTGCTGGTGCACCATGCCGACGCCCGCGGCCAGCGCCGCCTTCGGCTCGCCCGGCGGCAGCGTGCGGCCGTCGATCTGAATGTGCCCGGCGTCGGTCACCTGGTGGCCGAACAGGATCGACACCAGCGTGCTCTTGCCGGCGCCGTTCTCGCCGAGCAGCGCCAGCACCTCGCCGGCGTGCAGCTCGAGCGAGATGTCGTCGTTGGCGACCAGCTCGCCGAAGCGCTTGGTGATGCCGGTCAGCCGCAACAGCGGCGCGGCATGGCTGTGTGCAGCGTTCGTCGCCTGCGCGCCGACTCGCGCCACTTCACACGCTCACGCCGGCGGGCAGGTTCACTTCGCGGTGGGCTTGGGCTGCGCGTCGTCGATCTTGACCTTGAACGAGCCGTCGAGGATGGCTTTCTCCTTCGCGCGCACCTTGGCCACCACATCGGCCGGCACCTTCTTCTCGAACGTGCCCAAAGGCGCCAGCTCGCTGCCCTTGACCTTCATGTGCGACAGGTGCCCGTAGTCGTCGGCCTTGAAGGAGCCGGCCTTCACCGCCTTGATGGCGGCGTCGATCGTCGGCTCCATGTTCCACAGCGCCGAGGCCACCACCGTGTCGGGGTACTTGTCCTGCGTGTTGATGACGTTGCCGATGGCCAGCTTGCCGCGCTCCTTGGCGGCATCGCTGACGCCGAAGCGCTCGGCGTACATCAGGTCGGCGCCCTTGTCGATCATCGCGAAGGCGGCCTCCTTGGCCTTGGGAGGA
This sequence comes from Burkholderiaceae bacterium, assembly GCA_036520715.1. Lineage (GTDB taxonomy): Bacteria > Pseudomonadota > Gammaproteobacteria > Burkholderiales > Burkholderiaceae_C > JAEUPI01. The sequence continues at coordinate 875 of DATDJF010000375.1, forward strand.
TCGAACCAGCTGTTGATGAAGGTGACCATGAACTCGACCTTCGGGTTGACTTCCCTGGCGCCGGCCATGAAGGCGTTCATCAGGCGGTTGACTTCGGGGATCGGGTAGCCGCCGACCATGCCGATCTTGTGGCTCTTGGTCATGCCGCCGGCGATCATGCCGCTGAGATACGCCGGCTCCTGGATGAAGTTGTCGAAGACGCCGAAGTTCGGCGCCTGCGGCTTGCCGGAACTGCCCATCAGGAAGCTGACCTTCGGGTAGTCCTTGGCCACCTTGCGCGCGGCGAGCTCCACCGCAAACGACTCGCCCACCACCAGCGTGTTGCCGGCCTCGGCGTACTGGCGCATCACGCGCTCGTAGTCGGCGTTGGCGACGTTCTCGCTGAACACGTATTCGATCTCGCCGCGCGCGACCGCGGCCTTCAGCGCCTTGTCGATGCGGCTGACCCACTGTTGTTCGACCGGCACCGTGTAGATGGCGGCGACCTTGAGCTTGCCTTGCGCGAAGGCGCTGCCGGCAAACGCCGTCAGCGCGGCGGCGGCGCACAACAGCAGGGTCGAGCGGCGAATCAGGGGCATGGAGTCCTCCGGCATTGAGCTGTGAATGGAGTGAATCGCGACGCAAGTCCCGTGCCGGGACCGTCACACGATTGTCATTTGGCAGGCAGGTGGCGCGCGCCGTCAATCGGGGCAGCCCGCCGCCGCGCCGCTCAAAAGCCAGCGGGCAGATCGGCGCGGCGCAGCCAGTTGTCGCCCGACCAGTGGCTGCGGCCGTCGATGGCGTGCAGCGTGTACGCATGGCGCGACAGCGGCGAGCGGTTGGGTGCGCTGTAGTGCGGCAGCAGGCCGTGGAAACACACCAGCGTGCCGGCCGGCACTTCGAGCGGCACCGCCGCGTCGGGGCCGGGCCACGGCGTGTCGGCGAGCGTCACGAAGCGCACCGCGTCACCCTCGCGCACGAAGCGCTGGCGCAGCGGGCCCAGATGGCCGCCGGGCGCCACCCACAGGCAGCCGTTGTCGACCGTGGCGTCCTCGAGCGCGATCCAGAAGCCGGTGACGCTGATCGGCTCGCTGTGCAGGAAGGTCGCATCCTGGTGCCAGTGCACCTCGCCGCCGATGCCCGGCTGCTTGAAGATGAACATCGACTGCCACAGTTGCGGCGCCACGAGGCCGAGGTCGGCGGCCAGCTCGGCCCAGTCGGCGCCGTGCGAGAACGCCGCGAACACCGGGTCGCGCTCGTGCAGCGCGTGGCCGATCTTGTTGATCGACAGCGCCTTGGGCTGGCGCAGGCCGCCGTGCTCGTCGAACGCATCCTCCTCGAAGAAGCAGCGCACGCCGTCGGCCGAGCCGAGGAACCAGGTGTCGGCGTTGGCCTTGCGCGTCGAGAACACGCCGCTGCCGGCCTGCGGGTCGAACGACTCGACGATCTCTTGCGCGCGGCGGCGCAGCGCGCTCAATGCGTCCGGCGGCTTGTATTGCGCCAGCACCACATAGCCGTCTTCACGGTAGCGCCGTTTCTGAAGCGGATTTAGCATGCGTCGCGCCGGCAGCAGGGGGATCGGGCGCAAATCATAGGCACTCGGCCCGCACGCGGCATGGTGCTTGCATGGCGTGCCTGTCCAACCACTGGAGGAGACTCATGAGATTCGATCCCCGATGGGGCGTGCGCCGCGGGCCTGTGTCGCTGCACCGTGTCGCTGCGGCCGCTGCCTTGCTGGGTGCGCAGCTTGGTGCATCGGCGCAGCAGACCGCGACCACGCCCGATGCCGCCGCGACGGCCGAGCCCGGCAAGCTGCCCACCGTCACCGTCACCGCCGAGCGGCGGCGCGAGAACATCAAGGACGTGCCGAGCTCGATCAGCACCATCAGCGGCGAACTGCTCGACGTCATCAACACCGGGGGGCAGGACTTGCGCGGCCTTGCCGGGCGGGTGCCGAACCTGAACATCGAGTCGTCGTTCGGGCGCGCCTTTCCGCGCCTGTACATCCGCGGCTACGGCAACACCGATTTCCGCCTCAATGCGTCGCAGCCGGTGTCGCTGGTGTACGACGACGTGGTGCAGGAAGACCCGATCCTCAAGGGCTTCCCGGCGTTCGACGTCGCCGGCATCGAAGTGCTGCGCGGCCCGCAGGGCACGCTGTTCGGCCGCAACACGCCGGCCGGCGTGGTGAAGTTCGATTCGGTGCGGCCGACGCGCAACTTCGAGGGCTACGGCAGCATCTCGGTGGGCACCTTCAGCACCATCAATGCCGAGGGCGCACTCAACATGCCCACCGGGCAGGATTCAGCGCTGCGCTTGTCGCTGCTCAACCAGACGCGCGACGACTGGGTGAAGAACACCATCCCCAGCGGCCTGACGCAGGATTTCGAGGGCTACCGCGACACCGCGCTGCGCGGCCAGTGGCTCTTCGAGCCGCACAAGGACTTCAGCCTGCTCGCCAACCTGCACGTGCGCGACCTCGACGGCTCGGCGCGCCTGTTCCGCGCCAACATCATCCAGCCCGGCAGCAACAACCTGGTGCCCGGCTTCGACGAGCGCCTGATCTCCACCGACGGCAAGAACGAGCAGAACCTCACCACCACCGGCGGCAGCCTGCGCCTGCGCTGGGGCCTGGGGCCGGTGGCGCTGCACTCGATCACCGGCTACGAGCACGTCAAGGCCTACAGCCGCGGCGACATCGACGGCGGCTTCGGCAACCAGTTTGCGCTGCCGTCGGGACCGGGGTTCATTCCGTTCTCGTCGGAAACCGCCGACGGCATGCCCAAGCACCAGCAATGGACGCAGGAGTTCCGCGTCGAGTCCACCACCGGGGGACCGTTGAATTGGCAGGCCGGCCTGTACCTGTTCCACGAAGACTACAAGGTCGAGAGCTTCAGTTTCGACACCCCCAACGCCAGCGCGCAGGACGGCTACGAGCGCATCCACCAGAAGAACGACTCGCTCGCCGTGTTCGGCAACGTCGTCTACGCACTGACGCCGCAGGCCAGCGTGCGCGGCGGCCTGCGCTACACCTCGGACCAGAAGAAGCTCGACGTCGAGGACTACAACACCACGGCCTTCGTGCCTTGCGTGCTGCTGGGCAAGTGCACGCTCGCGCAGCTGGCGGCGCAGGAGCCCAATGGCGTGCTGTATGCCTACCCGAAGGACAGCAACCTGAGCTGGGACTTGAGCGGCACCTATGCGCTGGACAAGACCACCAACCTGTACGGGCGCATCGCCACCGGCTTCCGGGGCAGCAGCATCCAGGCGGCCGGCGCGTTCAACGCCATGTCGGTCGCCGGGCCGGAGACCAACACGTCGTACGAGGCCGGCGTCAAGTCCGACCTGCTCGACGGCCGTGCGCGCGTCAGCTTCAACGTCTTCTACTACGAGGTGAAGGACCAGCAGCTCACCGCGGTGGGCGGCTCGAACAACGCCAACATCCTGCTCAACGCCAAGAAGTCGGTCGGCCAGGGCTTCGAGCTCGACAGCCAGGCCTTCATCACCGACAACCTGCTGGCCACGCTCGGCGTCGGTTATGCCAAGACCAAGATCAAGGACCCGAACCTGGCGGTGGCCGTGTGCGCGCAATGCACGGTGACCGATCCGCTCACCGCGGGTGGCCAGGCTCTGATCGACGGCAATCCGTTGCCGCAGGCGCCCGAAACCACCGTCAACTTCACGCTGCGCTACGGCCAGCCGGTGGAGGGCGGCGGCGAGTGGTACGTCTACACCGACTGGGTGTACCGCAGCAAGGTCAGCTTCTTCCTCTACGAGTCGGTGGAGTTCACCGGCAAGTCGCTCACCGAGGGCGGGCTGCGCGCCGGTTACCTGTGGGGCAAGGGCAAGTACGAAGCCGCGGCGTTCGTGCGCAACCTGACCAACCAGATCCGCGTGGTCGGCGGCATCGACTTCAACAACCTCACCGGCTTCATCAACGAGCCGCGTACCTACGGCCTGCAGTTCAAGGCGCTGTTCTGACGCGGCTAGCTCAGGCGTTCGACGGCAGGCCGTGCGCGTAGGCGAAGGCGCGGATCGCCGCCTGCGCCTGCGCACGCGCGGCCGCGCCGAGGAACGACCGGCCTGCCGCCTGCTCGCTCATGCCAGCCAGGTCGGCGAGCGTCAGCGGCGTGTCGCGCAGCAGCGCACCTGCTTCGCGCGACGGCGTGGTGCGTGACATCAGCCGGTTGTCGGTGTGGAACGAGACGCTCAAGCCGGCGCGGTGCAACGCGGTGATCGGATGGCTGGCGATCGATGCCGCGGCGCCGGTGTGCACGTTGCTGGTCGGGCACAGCTCCAGATGCAGGCCACGTTCGCGCGCTTCGTCGATCAGCGCGGCATCGCCATCGGCGCCCAGAGCATCGGCCAGCCGCACGCCGTGGCCGATGCGAGCCGCACCCAGGTGCGCCGCCTCGATCACACGCGCCGCCGCATCGGCTTCGCCGGCGTGCAGCGTCAGCGGCACGCCGCCGTCGCGCGCGATGCCGATCGCTTCCGCGTGTTCGCCCGGGGGATGCCCGAGCTCGGCACCGGCCAGATCGAAGCCGATCACTCCCTGCCCCAGGTAGCGCCGCGCCAGCTGCGCGACGCGCACGGCCTCGCCGGTGCTGCGCTCGCGCATCGCGCACAGGATCAGGCCGCTGGGCAGCGGGCAACGCGCCAGGCCCTGCAGCATCGCCTCGATCGCCGCCTCGGCTTGCAGGCCATGGGCCTCGAACAACGCCGGTGCGATGCGGAACTCGGCCAGCACGCAGCCATCGGCGCGCACGTCTTCGGCGGCCTCGAAGGCCACCCGCTGCAGCGCCGGCAACGTGGCCATCGCCGCCACGGTGAGCGCGAAGCCGCGCAGGTATTCGGCCAGGCTGCCGGCGTGCGCGCGCTGGTCGAACCACGCCGCCAGCGCCGCGGCGTCGGCCGCCGGCGGTGTTATGCCGCGCGCGCGCAGCAACTCCAGCAGCGTCGCCGGCCGCAGGCCGCCATCGAGGTGATCGTGCAGCAGCACCTTCGGCAGCGCACTCGCGAGCGCGTCGATGTCGCGGTCAGGAGGCATCGCGTCATCGTAGTCCAGGTGGCGCACGCAGCGCGACGTTGTTATCCTGCGCCGCACCTCGACGACTCAGCGGGAGCACACCGATCATGATGAACTTTCAGCGCGCGGCTTTCTTGGGGTTCGGCCTGCTGGCCTCGATCGCGTGGGCGCAGCCCGCGGTCGTCTACGACATGGGCGGCAAGTTCGACAAGTCGTTCAACGAAGCGGCCTACAACGGCGCCGAGCGCTGGAAGAAGGAAACCGGCAAGCCCTATCTCGACTTCGAGATCGCCAACGAAGCGCAGCGCGAACAGGCGATGCGCCGCATGGCCGAACGCGGCGCCAACCCGGTGATCGGCGTCGGCTTCTCGCAGGCTTCGTCGGTGGAGAAGGTGGCCAAGGAGTTCCCGAAGCTCAGCTTCGTGATCATCGATTCGGTGGTCAAGCTGCCCAACGTCGAGTCGATCGTCTTCAAGGAGCAGGAAGGCAGCTTCCTGGTCGGCATGATGGCCGCATTGGCCAGCAAGAGCGGCAAGGTCGGCTTCGTCGGCGGCATGGACATCCCGCTGATCCGGCGCTTCCAGTGCGGCTACGAGCAGGGCGCCAAGTTCGCCAACCCCAAGGTCGAGGTGACCGCCGCGATGACCGGCACCACCCCGGCGGCCTGGAACGACCCCACGCGCGGCGGCGAGCTCGCCAAGGCGCAGTTCGCCAAGGGCGTCGATGTGGTGTTCGCTGCCGCCGGCGGCACCGGCGCCGGCGTCTACCAGGCCGCCAAGGATGGCGGCAAGCTGGCGATCGGTGTCGACAGCAACCAGAACCACCTGCAGCCCGGCACCATGCTGACCTCGATGGTCAAGCGGGTCGACAACGCGGTCTACAACAGCTCCAAGAAAAGCACGCCCGGCGTCTCGGTGCTGGGGCTCAAGGAGGGTGGCGTCGACTACGCGATGGACCAGCACAACGCCAAGCTGGTGAGCGCCGACATGAAGGCCAAGGTCGATGCTGCCAAGGCCGACATCATCGCCGGCAAGATCAAGGTCGCCGATTACATGGCCGACGGTGCTTGCAAGCTTTGAATGACGCCCCCAAGCTCACTTCGTTCG
>DATDJF010000376.1:0-17129 GCA_036520715.1 Burkholderiaceae bacterium
GATGTGGCCGCTCATCTCGCCGGCCAGCGGCGCGCCCTCCTCCTTGAGCTTGGCCTTCATCAGCGAGTGGCCGGTCTTCCACATCAGCGGCACGCCACCGGCCGCGCGGATGTCGGCGCCCAGGCGCTGGCTGCACTTGACATCGAAGATGATCGTCGCGCCGCGATGGCGCGTGAGCACGTCGCGCGCCAGCAGCATCAACTGGCGATCGGGAAAGATGATCTGGCCGTCGCGTGTGACCACGCCCAGGCGGTCGCCATCGCCATCGAACGCGAGGCCTAGTTCGGCCTCGGTGGCATGCACCACCTTGATCAGATCCGCGAGGTTCTCCAGCTTGCTCGGATCGGGATGGTGATTCGGAAAGTCACCGTCCACACGCGAGTACAGGTCGATCACCTCGTGGCCGAGCGCGCGCAGGATGCCCGGCGCCGACGCACCCGGGATGCCGTTGCCCGAGTCGACCACGAGGCGCATGCGGCGCGCCTGCTTGCAATCGTTGACGATGCGCCGCGTGTACTCGGGCACGATCGCCATGTTGCCCAGGCGCCCGGCGCCCTTGACGTAGTCCTCGCGCTGCATGCGCTCGCGCAGGCGTTGGATCTCCTCGCCATAGATCGCGCGGCCGCCGAGCACCATCTTGAAGCCGTTGTAGTCCTTCGGGTTGTGGCTGCCGGTGACCTGGATTCCGGAGCGGCAGCCGTACCTGCCACGCGTCGCCGCCACGTAGTACAGCATCGGCGTGGTCACGGCCCCGAGATCGACCACGTCGAGCCCGGTGGACATGAGCCCACGCGCCAGCGCCGCGCACAACCCCGGCCCCGAGTGCCGGCCGTCGCGGCCGACCGCCACCGCGCACTCGCCCGCGGCCACCGCCTCGCTGCCGAAGGCACGGCCCAGATGCTCGGCGAAGTGCTCGTCGATCGTCTGGCCGACGATGCCGCGAATGTCGTAGGCCTTGAACACACTGGGTGCGGGATTCATGGGCTGTGCCTGCTTGCGGGAAGGCGCGATTGTAGGCAGCGCATCCACGATGCCGCGCCACACCCGCGCAGCGCACCGACACGACTGTGGCCACCCGGGGGCGCGCAACACGCCGGGCACAGGTCCGAAAACGGCGAGTAGGCAGCGGGCGCGCGCCTATCATGCGCACATGACCTTGCACGACGACGCTGCCTACCGCGCGATCAGCACCCACGATGCCCGTTTCGACGGCCGCTTCTTCGTCGGTGTGACCACCACACGCGTGTATTGCCGGCCGGTGTGCCGCGTGCGTCTGCCGCGCCGCGAGAACTGCCGTTTCTTCAACAACGCCGCGCTCGCCGAGGCCAACGGCTTTCGGCCGTGCCTGCGTTGCCGCCCCGAGTTGGCACCCGGCCTGTCGCTGATGGATTCGTCGCAGGCGCTGGCCCAGCAGGCGGCGCGCACCATCGAGCAGGCCGCGCACGAGGGCCAGACGCTGTCGATGCCGCGCCTGGCGGCACGCATGGGCGTGACCGATCGCCACTTGCGGCGGATCTTTCAACAGCACGTCGGCGTGGCACCGATCGACTACCTGACCACACAACGCCTGCTGCTGGCCAAACAACTGCTGACCGACACCACGATGCCGGTGACCGAGGTGGCGCTGGCCAGCGGCTTTGCGAGCCTGCGCCGCTTCAATGCCGCGTTCTCGGAGCGTTATCGCATGAACCCGAGCGGTCTGCGCCGCGCCCGCATCGCGGGCGACGACGAGGCGCAGCGCGCGGCGTCGACCACGCTGCGCTTGCGCCTGGCCTATCGGCCGCCCTATCAACAGGACGCGTTGCTGCGTTTCTTCGCGGCACGCGCGCTCGACGGCATCGAAGCGGTCGACGGCCAGGGCATGCGCCGCACGATGACACTGCCGCATCGCGGTCGCCTGCTCGGCGGCTGGCTGGCGTGGCGCTTCGCGGCGCAGCGCCACGAGGTCGAGCTGGCGCTATCGCCGGAGTTGGCGCCGGTGGCCGGCGCGCTGGTGCAGCGCACCCGGCAGGCGCTGGATCTCGATGCCGACCCGACCCGCATCGACACCGTGCTCGCCGCCATGCCGTTCGAGGCGAGGCCGGGCATTCGCCTGCCGGGTTCGTTCGACGGCTTCGAGACCGCCGCACGCGTGGTGCTCGGCCAGCAGATCACGGTGAAAGCCGCGCGCACGTTGACGATGCGCCTGGTCGAGCGCTTCGGCGCGCCGGTGATCACGCCGTTCACTGACTTGCGGCGGTTGTTCCCCACGGCCGACACGATCGCGTGCGCCGAGCCCGACGCGATCGGCAGCCTGGGCATCGTGCGACAACGCGTCGGCGCGCTGCAGGCGCTGGCGCGCGCGGTGTGCGACGGTTCCCTCGAGCTGCATCGCGCCGCGCCCTTGCAAGACACGCTGCAACGTCTGCAAGCCTTGCCGGGGATCGGCCCTTGGACCGCGCAGGTCATCGCGATGCGGGCGCTGGCCTGGCCCGATGCCTTTCCGGCCAGCGACATCGGCGTGCTCAACGCCATGGGCACACGCGACATCGCCGCTGCCGCGGCACAAGCGCAAGCATGGCAACCCTGGCGCAGCTACGCAGTGATGCGGCTGTGGCAAACACTGGAGACGACAGCATGATCAGTACATCCCGGCTGGTGGCGCAGGCGTGCCTGGACTCGCCGGTGGGGCCACTCACCCTGGCGGCCACCGACAAGGGCCTGGCCTTCCTCCTGTTTCAGGAACCGGTGCACTACGACACCGAGCTCGACGTGCCGGTGAACCCCAGCCATCGTTGGCTCGCTGCCGCCGCCGACGAACTCGACGGCTACTGGGACGGGCACCACCCGAAGCGCTTCCGGGTGCCGCTCGACCTGCAGGGCACGGCCTTCCAGCGCGCCGTGTGGCGCGCGCTGCTCGACGTGCCACCGGGCCACACCAGCACCTATGGCGCGATCGCCAGGCAGGTCGGCGCGCCGCAGGCCTCGCGCGCCGCCGGCGCGGCGATCGGGCGTAATCCGGTGGCGATCATCGTGCCGTGCCACCGCATCGTCGGCAGCAACGGTTCGCTCACCGGGTTCGCGGGCGGGCTCAAGCGCAAGGAGGCGCTGTTGCAACACGAAGGCGCGCTGCTGGTGTGAAGGCGCGCGACTTCGCCGACCTGTTGCTGCTGGCCGCGCTGTGGGGCGCGTCGTTCCTCTTCATCCGGCTCGGCGCGGTGGAGTTCGGCCCGGTGACGCTGGCGGCGCTGCGTTGCCTCGGTGCAGCGTTGTTCCTGCTGCCGATCCTGCTGCTGCGCGGGCACGGCCAGGCATTGCTTGCGCACTGGCGTGCCATCGCCTGGGTCGGCGTCGTCAACTCGGCGTTGCCGTTTTCGCTGTACGGCGTGGCGCTGCTGGCGATCAACGCCGGGCTGTCGGCGATCTTCAATGCGGCCACGCCGCTGTGGGCCGCCGCCATCGGCGCGCTGTGGCTGGGCGAGCGGCTCGCTGCGACGCGCGTGCTGGGCTTGTTCATCGGCCTGGCCGGCGTCGCCGGGCTGGCCTGGAGCAAGGCCGGATTCACGGCCAACGAACACGGCGTCAGCGCCGCACTCGCCATCGCGGCCTGCCTCGCAGCCACCGCGTCGTACGGCTACGGCGGCAACTTCACGAAGAAGCACCTGGGAAGCGTGCCGCCGATCGCGCTGGCCACGGGCAGTCAGGTGGCGGCGGCGATCGTGCTCGCGTTGCCGGCGTGGTGGCTGCGCCCGGCCGCGCTGCCGAGCACCACCGCATGGGTCGCGCTGGCGCTGCTGGCGGTGCTGTGCACCGGCGTCGCCTACATCCTGTACTTTCGCCTGATCGCGCGCACCGGGCCCACCAACGCGGCGGCCGTCACCTTTCTGATCCCGGCATTCGCCGCCGTGTTCGGCTGGTGGTTCCTCGACGAAGCGATCACCCTGGCGATGTTGATCGGCGGCGCCGTCATCCTGGCGGGCACCGCGCTGGCGATGGGGCTGCTGCCTCGCGCAGCGTCCGCTGCGCAGCGCGGGTAGCGGCCTAACGCAACGTCTGCAGGGCCTGATCGAGATCGGCGATCAGGTCGTCGCTGGCCTCCAGGCCGATCGAAAAGCGCACCAGATGGCCGCTCAGCCGGGTGGCGTCGCCGCGCAGCAGACGCAGGTCGTAGGGCACCACCAGGCTGACCGGGCCGCCCCATGAGTAGCCGAGCTTGAACAGCTGCAGCGTGTTGCAGAAGGCATCCACGCTGGCCGCCGGCAGCTCGGGATCGAGCAGGATCGAAAACAGCCCCGCCGCGTCGCGGCAGTGGCTGGCCCAGTGCTCGTGACCGGGGGCGCCCGGCAGCGCCGGATGCAGCACCTGGCGCACCGGTGGCTGCGCCTGCAACCATTGGGCGACGCGCCGCGCGGCGTGGTCGTGCGCGCGATAACGCAGCTCGAGGGTCGGCAACGAACGCAGCACGAACTCGGCATCGTTGGCCGCCACGCCGATGCCCAGCCGCATGTGGGCCAGCAGCAGCTTCTCGCGCAGCGCACCGTCGCGCGTGACCACCGAGCCCATCAGCACGTCGGCGCCGCCCGACGGGTACTTGGTCAGCGCGTGCATCGAAAGATCCACGGTGGCACCCTCTCCCAGCTCGAACGGCCTGAGAGCGATGCCGGCGCCCCAGGTGTTGTCGAGCGCGCTCAGCACGCCGCCTTGGCGCGCTGCCCGCGCCAGTGCGCGCAGATCGGGAAACTCCATCGTGATCGAGCCCGGCGCTTCCAGCCAGACCAGGCGCGTGCGCTCCGAGATCAGCGCCTTGAAGCCGGCCACGTCGAGCGGGTCGTACAGCTTGTGCGTGATGCCCCATTCGGCGAGCAGCGTGCGCGCCATTTCGCGCGACGGGCCGTACACGTTGTGGGGCAGCAGCACCTCGTCGCCCCGCCGCAGCAGCGCGATGTTGGTCATCGCGATGGCCGCCAGGCCGCTGGGCGCCAGCACGCAGTGGCTGCCGCCCTCGAGCGCGGCCACCCGCTCCTCGAGCGTGAAGGTGGTCGGCGTGCCGTGCAGGCCGTAGGTGTAGCCGTTCTTGCTGCGCCAGTCGCGCGCGCGCAAGGCGGCGACGTTGGGGAAGATCACCGTCGACGCCTTGTGCACGCCGGGCGGCACGGCGCCGAAGCCCGCCGGCGGCTGGTAGTCGTGGTGGATCAGCGCGGTCGACAGCGGGGTGCTCGGCTCGGTCATGTTCAGGTGGATGGCTATAGCGGCTGGGCGATCAGGTCGTGTCCTGACGCGGCCACCACGCGAGCGCGCACGAACTCGCCCACCTGGATTCGCGTCGAGGCCTTGGTCGGTGGCAGCAGGCGCACCGTGCCGTCGATCTCGGGCGCGTCGGCATAGCTGCGGCCGCTGGCGCCCTTGCGGCCGAGCGCGGGCGCCTGGTCGACCAGCACCTGCATCGTGGCGCCGACGCGGCGCGCCAGCCGTCGCGTAGACACTTCCTCGGCCACAGCCATCACGCGCGCGCGGCGCTGCTCGCGAACTTCGGCCGGCAACGCGCCGGGCAGCTCGTTGGCCGCGGCGCCGGCTACCGGCGAATAAGCGAAGCAGCCGGCGCGGTCGATCTCGGCCTCGCGCAGAAACTGCAGCAGGTGTTCGAACTCGCTTTCGGTCTCGCCCGGAAAGCCGGCGATGAAGGTCGAGCGCAACACCAGCTCGGGACACGCCTGGCGCCACGCCTGGATGCGCTCGAGGTTGCGCTCGCCGCTGGCCGGGCGCTTCATGCGCCTGAGCACGTCGGGATGCGAATGCTGGAACGGCACGTCGAGGTACGGCAGCAAGCGGCCGCTGGCCATCAGCGGCAGCAACTCGTCGACGTGCGGGTACGGATACACGTAGTGCAGGCGCACCCAGGCGCCGAACGGCTCGGCCAGCGCGCCCAGCTGCTCGCACAGCTCGAGCATGCGCGTGCGCACCGGACGGCCGTCGAAGAAGCCGGTGCGGTACTTGACGTCGACGCCATAGGCGCTGGTGTCTTGACTGACCACCAGCAGCTCGCGCACGCCCGACTCGAACAGCGCGCGCGCTTCGGCGAGCACGTCGCCGACCGGGCGCGACGCCAGGTCGCCGCGCATCGACGGGATGATGCAGAAGGTGCAGCGGTGGTTGCAACCCTCGCTGATCTTCAGGTAGGCGTAGTGCCTGGGAGTCAGCTTGACACCGACGCCCGGCCCCTTCGCCGGCACCAGGTCGACGAACGGATCGTGCGGCTTCGGGCAGTGCTCGTGCACCGCCAGCATCACCTCCTGCGTGGCGTGCGGGCCGGTGACGGCCAGCACCTTGGGGTGCACCTGGCGCACCAGGTTGCCGCCGCCCTCGCCGGCCTTGGCGCCCAGGCAGCCGGTGACGATGACGCGGCCGTTTTCGGCCAGCGCCTCGCCGATGGTGTCCAGGCTTTCCTTGACCGCGTCGTCGATGAAGCCGCAGGTGTTGACGATCACCAGGTCGGCGCCGGCAAGCGTCTTGCTCGTGCGGTAGCCCTCGGCGCTGAGACGCGTCAGGATCAGTTCGGAGTCGGTCAGGGCCTTGGGGCAACCGAGCGAGACGAAGCCGACGGTCGGCGCGCTGGTGGGCGCGGCATCTGCAGGGGCGGACATGCCGCGATTGTCGAGCAATTGCCGCAAGGCCCCGGCGCGGGGGGACGGCGCAGCGAAGCGAGCAAAGGGGGCTAGCGTTTGCCGCCGGTGAAGCCCGGCATGCCCGGAAACAGCGCCTCGGTCTGCTTTTGCATCTGTTCCTGCATCTGCTGGAACAGGCTTTTCGATTGCTCGAGGTAGTTGCCCATCAGGCCTGGCGCCTGGCCACTCAACATCTGCGACCACGCTTCGGGCGTGAAGGTCTTGGCGTCGAACATGCCCTGCGCCTGGCGCTGCAGGTCGACGAAGGTCTGCAGGTTCTTCTCCAGGTACGTGCCCATCACGCCCTGCATCGCATGGCCGTAGAAGCGGATGATCTGGGCCAGCGTCTGGGCGGAGAACATCGGCACGCCGCCGGTCTCTTCTTCCAGGATGATCTGCAGCAGGATGCTGCGCGTCAGCTCGTCGCCGCTCTTGGCGTCGCGCACCTCGAACTGCTCGTTGTCGAGCACCATCCGCTTGACGTCGGCCAGCGTGATGTAGCTGCTGGCGCGCGTGTCGTAGAGCCGCCGGTTGGGGTACTTCTTCAGGATGCGCGGCCCCGGGTTGTCTGTGGCCTGGGCTGCCGCCCGGCGGGACGCTGGCATTGCGTGAAGCTCCTTGTCGGTGCGCTGGACGATTCTAGGCGCGCCCCTCGCGCCGACCGCGCCGGGTTTCCCCGGCTTGGCCCGCCCGCGGTTGCCCAGCTGGCGCCGTTTTCGAATGCAACGACTAGACTGCTCGGCCAGTGGCTTCGCGCAACGGCATGTCCAGCAGAACCGAAACCGACGGCTTTGGCGCAATCGACGTGCCTGCGCAGGCCCTGTGGGGCGCGCAGACCGAGCGCAGCCGGCGCTACTTTCGCATCGGCACGCAGCGCATGCCGCTGCCGCTGATCCACGCGATGGCCGAGATCAAGCGCGCCGCGGCCGAGGTCAATCGCGACTTGGGCCTGCTCGACGCTGCCAAGGCAGCGGCGATCGCCGAGGCCGCGGCTCGCGTGGCCGCCGGCGAATTCGACGACGAGTTTCCGTTGTCGTTGTGGCAGACCGGCTCGGGCACGCAGAGCCACATGAACGTCAACGAGGTGATCGCGAACCTGGCGTCGCGGCAGCTCGGCGGCCCGATCGGCCAGCAGCGCCTGGTGCATGCCAACGACGAGGTCAATCTGGGGCAATCGTCCAACGACGTGTTCCCCAGCGCGATGCACGTGGCAACCGTGCTCGCGATGCGGCCTCTGGCGCAGTCGCTGCAAGGTCTGCGGTCCGCGTTGCGCGAGCGCGCGGCCGCCTTTGCGGACACGCTCAAGATCGGGCGCACGCACATGCAGGACGCCACGCCGGTGACCCTCGGCCAGGAGTTCGGCGGCTACGAGGCCCAGCTCGCGCTGGCCGGCGCCACGTTGCAGCAGGCCATGCCCGCGGTGCACGCCCTGGCCATCGGTGGCACGGCGGTGGGCACCGGGCTCAACACGCACGAGCAGTTCGGTCCACGTGTCGCCGCACGGCTGGCCGAGCGCCTGGGCGCGCCCTTTTCGGTGGCTGCCAATCCGTTTGCTGCCCTCGCCGGCCACGAGCCGCTGGTGGCCCTGCACGGGGCGCTCAAGGGCGTGGCGGTGGCGCTGATCAAGATCGGCAACGACATCCGCCTGATGGGCAGCGGACCGCGCGCCGGACTGGGCGAGCTGGAGCTGCCGCAAAACGAGCCGGGCAGCTCGATCATGCCGGGCAAAGTGAACCCCACGCAGGTGGAGGCGTTGACGATGGTGTGCACGCAAGTGATCGGCCACGACGTCGCGCTCGCCATCGCCGCCAGCCAGGGCCAGTTCGAGCTCAACGTCTACAAGCCGCTGATCGCCGGCAACGTGCTCGACAGCACGCAGTTGCTGGGCGACGCGATGCGCAGCTTCACCGAACACTGCGTGGCAGGCATCGTGGTCAACGCGGCGCGCACGCGCGAGTTGCTCGAGCGCTCGCTGATGCTGGTGACGGCGCTGACGCCGCACATCGGCTACGACCGCGCGGCCATGATCGCCAAGCACGCGCACAAGAGCGGCCTGTCGCTGCGCGAGGCTGCCCTCACGGTGGGTGGGCTGAGCGGCGAGGATTTCGACCGCTGGGCAGACCCGGCACACATGCTCGGACCCAGCCGCTAGGGGGTGGGCCTACGAGCGAAGCGCCAGCGTCAACACGGTGGCCACGGCGGCGGCCGCCAGCAGCGCCACGGCGGCGATGCCTGCGGTGAACAGGTTGCGCCGACGGCGCAACGCGTGAACCCGCTCGATCACGCGGCTCGGCTCGTCGAACGTCGAATGTTCGCTCACGGTCCATGGGCTCGGCATGGTCGTCAACGTGACCAGGCCCGATTGCCCGAAGTTCGTCTGCCCGAAGCCGGTGGGGCGTTCGTCGGCGGGTTCGGCCTCATAGCCGTAGACGTAGTGACCCCTTTGCATTGCCCGATTCTGTGCGACGGACGCGCGCATTCGACCCATCGGATCGGGGGACAACGGCGCCAGCCCGCTGAGCGAGCGTGACGAACTTCGCAGCCCGCCCGGGCCGGCAATTGGCGTTCTCGCGCGCGGGAGCCCCGGCCGGGCGCCGGGTGGAGCACCCGACCAACCGACCGGAAACTCTGATGGCCGCACAATGGTTGCCATGCAGGCACGGATGTGTGGCGCCTGCAGCCCCTGACAGCGACACCGGACGGCGCACTCCGCGACGTGACGAATCCGCAGACGAAACGAGGAGATCATGAGCCACGCACTCATCGTCGAAGACGACACCGACGTCGCGCAGATGATGGCCGCCCTGGTGGCGGCCGACAACTTCACCGTGGCCACGGCACATTCGCTCAGCGACGCCAGGCGCCAGCTGGCGCTGCAGCCGCCCGACATCGTGCTGCTCGACCTGCAGTTGCCCGACGGCAGCGGCATGAGCCTGTTCGACGATCCCGAGCTGCTGTCGCAGTCGGAGGTGGTGCTGATCACCGGCCACGCGAGCCTCGAAACGTCGATCCAGGCGCTGCGCCTGGGCGCTGCCGACTACCTGGTCAAGCCGGTGAGCCCCAAACAACTGCACGGCATCCTGTCGCGCGTGATGCGGCCTTCGACGCTGAAGGCCGAGCTGGCGACGATGAGCGCCAAGTGGAAGGACACCGGCACCTTCGGCCACCTGTGGGGACGTTCGCTGCCGATGCAGCGTGTGTACGAGCAGATCTCGCGCGTCTCCGGCACCGCGGTGACCGTGTTCATCACCGGCGAGAGCGGCACCGGCAAGGAACTGGTGGCCAAGACCACGCACGAGCTGAGCCGGCGCCGCAAGCGGCCGTTCACCGCCGTCAACTGCGGCGCGATCTCGCCCAACCTGATCGAGAGCGAGCTGTTCGGCCACGAGAAAGGCAGCTTCACGGGCGCCGACCGCCAGCACCAGGGCTTCTTCGAGCGCTCGCACGGCGGCACGCTGTTCCTCGACGAGATCACCGAGATGCCGCTGGAGCTGCAGGTCAAGCTGCTGCGCGTGCTGGAAAACGGCACCTTCTCGCGCGTCGGCTCGACGCAGGTGCAGGAGGCCGACGTGCGCGTCATCGCCGCCAGCAACCGGCCGCCGGAGATGGCGATGACCGCCGGCAAGCTGCGCGAGGACCTGTTCTATCGGCTCAACGTGTTTCCGATCACGCTGCCGCCGCTGCGCGAGCGCGCAGAGGACATCGGCCTGCTGGCGCAGCACTTCCTCGACGAGGTGTGCGCCGCGGAGGGGGTGGCCAAGAAGCTGTCGCGCGAGGCGGTGGCCAAGCTCGAGCGCTATCGCTGGCCGGGCAATGTGCGCGAACTGCGCAACGTCATGCAGCGCGCGTTCGTGATGACCGCGGGCGACATGATCACCGACGAATGGCTGCCCACCTCGGGCGTGGTCGCGGCGGCAGCCGGCGAGCCGGCCAACGCCGAACCCACCGGCCAGACCATCACGGTGCAGGTGGGCACGTCGATCGCGCAGGCCGAGCGCCAGCTCATCCTGGCCACCTTCGAGCACTGCGGCCACAACAAGGAGCGCACGGCCGCCGCGTTGGGAATCAGCCTGAAGACGCTGTACAACCGCCTGAAGGAATTCGGCGACACGCGCGAGGGCCATCCGCCCGACTCCGACACGCCGGCGCACTGACGCTGCACGCGGCGGCCCGCGCATCCAGGCAGGGCGCTCTCGATGCCCTGCGGTCCAGCCGTGGGCATGGCGATTGCCGAAATGGACGTGATCACCCGAGTCGGCTCCCGCCGGCTTGGCCTCCACATCCTTTTGCAACAGGAGTCTTCACATGAACCGATTTCGCGCCATCCTGGTCGGGACCGCCGCTGCCGCGGCGGTGGTCGGCGGTTACGTGCAAGCCCAGTCGACGACCGACAGCACGACAGCGACAACGACCCAAAGCGAGCCCTCGACAGCGGGCACGCCGTCGGACACGACCACCACGACGACGACAACGACCACCACGAGCCCCGGCGACACCACGACGGCGCAGACGTCGCCGACGCAGTCGCAGACGCCACCGTCGACGACGACCCTCCCGTCGGACCCGGCGACACCGCCGAGCACCTCGCCTTCGACCTCGGCCAGCCCGTCGATCGATCCGTCGAGCACGCCGCCCGCCACCAGCGGCGACACCTCGATGAACACCGACGCCACGGTCCGCGCCGCGCGCGCCGATCGGGGCTGACACCTTTTCGCCGAGGGCCTGCGAGCGCGTCGCCGCGAACCCTGCAACCGCGAAAACGGCCGCTCTTTCAGCGGCCGTTGTTCTGCCAGAAGCGCGCCGTCAGCGCGCAGCCGAGACGCGCCACACGGTGTTGCCCACGTCGTCGGCCACCAGCAGCGCGCCCTGGCGATCGACCGCGACCCCGACCGGGCGGCCCCAGGCCTCGCCCTCGGGGCTGACGAATCCGGTCAGCAGATCGATCGGCTTGCCCTGCGGCTCGCCGTTGGCGAACGGCACGAACACCACCTTGTAGCCGCTGCGCGGCTTGCGGTTCCACGAGCCGTGCTCGCCGATCACCATGCCGTCGCCGAACGGCGCCGGCAGGCGCGCCCCCTTCAGTGCCGTGAGCCCCAGCGGCGCGACATGGTTGCCGAGCGCGTAGTCGGGCACCCTGGCACGCGCCACCAGGTCGGGCCGCGCGGCGACACGATCATCGACGTGCTGTCCGAAGTAGCTGTGCGGCCAGCCGTAGAAGGCGCCGTCGATCACGCGGGTCAGGTAGTCGGGCACGAGATCGCTGCCGAGTTCGTCGCGTTCGTTGACCACCGTCCACAAGGCCCCGCTGCTCGGTTCCCAGGCCATGCCGTTGGGATTGCGCAGCCCGGTGGCGAACAGCCGCTTGCTCTGGCGTTGCAGGTCGATCTCCCAGATCGCGGCGCGGCCCTCTTCCTTGTCGAGTCCGTACTCGGCGACGTTGCTGTTGGAGCCGACAGTGGCGTACAGCTTGGTGCCATCTGCGCTGGCGATGATGTTCTTGGTCCAGTGGTGGTTCAGCGGCCCAGCGGGCAGATCGACCACCGGCTGCGCTGACGCCGACACGCGCGTCGTGCCGGCGGCGTAGGGGAAGCGCACCACGCCGTCGGTGTTGGCGACGTAGATCGACGAGCCCACGACGGCCATGCCGAACGGGGAGTTCAGGCCCTCGATGAAAGGCACGCGCTGCTCGGCCACGCCGTCGCCGTCGGCGTCGCGCAGCAGCACGATGCGGTTGGCGTTGGGCACCGCCGCCCCGGCCTTCTTCATGAGCTGCTTGCGCACCTTCTCTTTGATGCCCTTGCCGTCTTCAGGGCGCTCGGGCGCGTTGGTCTCGGCGACCAGCACGTCACCGTTGGGCAGCACCAGCAGCCAACGCGGGTGCTGCAGTCCGCTGGCAAATGCATCGACGCGCAATCCAGCCGCCGGCAGCGGCGCCTGGCCCTCCGGCCAGCCCTTGGCCGGCGCGATGTGCACGGTGGGCAGCAGATGCTTGGTGGGTGCCGGCAACTGCGGGTACGCGCCCTCGCTGGCGGCAGGCGGCAAGCGGGCGGTGTCGCCGCAACCAGCGATGCCGCCGAGAGCCAGCACACACAGGGCGCGACGACGATGCGAGATCGGGTGTGTCATGGTGCGGACTCCTTTCGTTGGCGGCAGCAATCCGCAGTCCCGGGCAAGAAGTTGAGTCGCGGCGCGACGCCGGGCACGGGCCCTGCCCTGTAGCTGGGTCATGCTGTCCGACCAATCGCCGCATGCGCGTCCGGGCGCACCGCTGTCGCAGCCCGAGCGGCAAGCCCATGCCGCCCGCGTGATGCTCGCGGTGGCGATCGTCGCGCTGGTGGCGCTCGCGGTGTACTTGCGCGCAGTGATCGTGCTGGCCTTCGGCAGCGTGGTCGTGGCGGTGGCACTGCGCACCGGCAGCCACGCCCTGCGACGCGTCACCGGCTGGGGCGACTCGGCAGCGCTGGCAGCCGTGGTGCTGGGCACGTCGACGCTGCTGACCACCGGCGTGGTGCTGCTCGGGGATCCGATCGGCGAGCAATTCGCAACGCTCGGGCAGACGCTGCCCGCCGCGCTGGAGGCGGCCGTGCGCTGGCTCGATTCGCACACCATCGGCCTGTGGCTGCTGGCATGGTGGAGCGAGGCCAACGACGCCGTCGAGTGGACCAAGCTGGCCGGCCTCGCCGGCAACATGGTCGGCGCGCTCGGCGGGGCGCTGCTGATGCTCGTGGTGGGCCTGTATCTCGCGGCCGACCCGGCGCTGTACCGGCGCGGCCTGTTGTGGCTGCTGCCGCAGCGCCAGCGGGCCAGCGCCGAGCGCGCATTGGCCGAAGCCGGCCACGGCCTGTCGCGCTGGCTGCTCGGGCAGGCCGTCGCCATGGTGCTGGTGGGCGCGCTGACGGCGGCCGGCCTGGCGCTGATCGGCATGCCCCTGGCGGTGCCGCTGGGCATCATCGCCGGCCTGCTGGAGTTCGTGCCGTTCTTCGGCGCCATCGCCGCTGGGGCACTCACCGTGCTGGTGGCCTTCTCGCAGGGCGCCGCGCAGGCAGGCTATGCGGTGCTGGTGTGCGTCTTCGTGCAGCACTTCGAGGGCTACGTCATCCAGCCGTTCGTGCAGCGCTGGGCGATCGCGCTGCCACCGGCGCTCGGCCTGATCTCGGTGCTCGTGTTCGGGTTGCTGTTCGGCGCGCTGGGTGTGCTGTTCGCGGTGCCCCTGATGGTGGTGCTGATGGTCCTGGTGCGGGAACTGCGCACGGAGGAGGCGGCCGCCACCGTGGTGCCCCCCGGCGGCTCGAAGCCCGGGCACGGCGCCCAGCAAGCAGCCACCGTCGGGGCCTGGCCGGCGCTGGGCGACGGCTGAACCCCGCAAGCGCCGCGCACTCCGCGCGCGGCAGAACTTGCGGAAACAACGCCGCCGGCCCCGAGGGCGCTGCCGTGGCGCGGCTCTGCGCAGGTCGGGCACACGGATTGCCGCATTCGAGCGCACCGGCATTCCCATTGAATGTCGGGCCACACTCGATGCTCCCCCAACTGCCCTCCCGCAAGCGGCCCTGCGCCAAACGCCACGCCCAAGCCAGCCCCTGGAGCCCGCGTGCAGACCAGACCCGGGCGCCGACCCGCGAGCCGCGGCTGCGCCGCAGCACCGAGCGCCGGCCGCCGCTGGTGCACGACGACGCGCTGTGGCACGAAGGACCCGACTGCGAGCGCATGCGCAAGACGCGGCGCCATGAGGGTCCGCGCGAGCCGGGCGGCGATCGGCCCGACGACGATCGCGACGGCAGCCACTAGGTGTCAAGGCTGTTGCCGCTCCCACAGGACGGAACGGCAATTGCCCCCACTGCAGTACGGGCCGTTCGCAGCCCGTTCGACGAACACCAAATCGAGGAGCGCCCGATGGCCACTTTCCGCATCGACAACCCCGGCTTTTCCGCTCGCCACGACGTGATCCGGCTGCTGCAGGCCGATCACCGGCGCGTCATGCAGGAGTTCCGCGAGTTCGAACGCCTGCAAGCGCTGCGGGCGAACCAGGCCAGCCAGCGCGTCGTGCAGCGCACGCTGGCGGAGTTGAAGGTGCTGGCAGAGGTCCAGCAGCGGATCTTCTACCCGGCCGTGCACGAGGCGCTCGGCGGCACCGATCTGATCGAGCAGAGCCAGATCGAGCACACCTGTATCCGGCGCGTGGTCGCCGAGCTCGAGGGCATCGATCCCGACGACGACCGGTACTGGAGGCGGTTTCGCACCCTCGGCGAATACGTGCGGCGCCACGTCGAGGATGAGGAAGGCGAGCTGTTTCCGATGCTGTCGTGCGTGTCGATCGATTGGGAGAGCCTGCATCGACAGATGATCGGCTGCCGAGCCGCGCTCGCCGAGGATCTCGGGGTCCTGCACTCGCCGCCGCTGCGGCGCAGCGTCGAACTCGAGCCTCGCGAGATCACCGACGACGAAACGAGCGACGTTGCACTCGAAGCCCAGCACTGAACGACGCTGGATGAAAGACGGCGGCGAGCCGCAAGGCCCGCCGCCGTCGTGCTTTGCGAGGCGCTCAGCGCGCCGTGCCGCGGCGCACGAGATTCACCACCGCCAGCAGGATCACCGCGCCGAACAGCGATACCACCAACGATCCGAAGCTCAACACACCCTGGTTGATGGTGGGCAAGCCAACCATCGGCGAGATGAAGAAGCCCGCCAACGCCGCGCCGACGATGCCGACGATCACGTTGAGGAGGATGCCCTGACGGGCATCCGTGTGCATCAGCACGCTGGCAAGCCAGCCGATGATGCCACCGACAATCAGCCAAATGATCAGGTCCATCGATCGATCTCCTCTGAAGCGTTGAAGGGGTTCGGATCGCGCCTGACCGGCGCTCGCCGACAAGAATGAATCGGCAAGCCGCATGCCGTGGATGGACATCCATTGCGGGTGGGCCGGTTCGTCTTTCTATCGGTGATGTTCTGGGGCTGGCTGTGGGGCGTTGCCGGCGCAATGCTGGCGGTGCCGCTGCTGGTCGGCTTGCGCACCGTCTGCAAGCGCACACGATCGCTGCGGCTGTGGTGCGCCTACCTCGAGGGTGCCCATCGGCCGGTGCCGAGCCTGCGCTCGCTGCTGCTGCCGCGCCGGCGGCTGGAGCGCTCGCGCGGCACCTGAAGTGCGCCCGCGGCCTCAACGCCGCCGCGGGCGCTTGCGGGGGGCCACAGGCGCGGCGGGCTGGAAGCTCGTGCGAGCCAGCTCCTCGAGCACCGGGCCGCGATCGGTGTCGACGCGCCCGGCCATCACATCGTCGAATGCCTTGCGGCCGATCGCGTCGGGTTGGGTGACATCGCGCGCCTGGCTGTCGGCCGACTCGTCGTGCTCGTGCGGCAGCCGCGGCTCCGCGGCCTGATCGCGCGCCACCGTCACCTGCTCGGGCTGGCGGCGCTTGCTGGATGCGGCCGCGGCTCGACCAGCCGGCGCGCGGCTCATGGCGCAGGCTTGTCGGGCATCTGGTTCTGGCCGCCCTCGTCTTCCCACACCTGCAGCTTCTCGGGCTTCGTGTTCGGGCGGTCGGCGATGCGCTTGTGGTGACTTTCGCGCAGGCATCGCCAGCTCGTGCTCAACAGCGCTCCGAGGGCGACGAGCATCGTCAGGCGGGCCAGCGGCTTCGACGCTGCGGCGCCGTGGTGGGCAACGGTGGGATGCATGGCAGTGTGTCCAGTGAGAGGTGGTGGACTCCAGGCAGCAAACGCCGTACCCGAAACTGCCGTTGGGGCGCGGCGCCTACGGTCTGCGCTCACCGCGCACGGCCGCGCTGCGCGATGCAGCGGAGGCCGCCGGCTTGGCAGCAGCGTCGGCGCCATTGCCGGGCGCCGCACACGGGTCGCCAGCCTCTCTGTCGCCAAGATCGATCAACGGGATCAGCGCAGCCAGCGGGCCGACGAGGGCACCGAGCGCCACCGCCCCGGCCGCGCGCGCTGCCAGGCGGCTGGGCTCGATGCTCACCTGCGGCGAGCCCAGCGTGCCGCGCACGATGACCGGCGAGCGCAGCGAGGCCAGTGAGACGTCCTTCGGTCGCGCCCGCGCGACGAGCGAGAGCTGCTCGCTGCGCAAGTCGAGCTGGCCGGCCACGCGGATGGTGGTGTCGGGGTTGTCGAGCACGCCGCGCGTCAGCCGCATCACGCCGTTGTGAGTTGCGAAGTCCAGGCGCGCGCAGCGCAGCGGCAGCACGTCGTCACCCTTGACCACGACACCGAGCGCCTCGGCGAGGTCGATGCCCATGGCCTCGGTCACCAGGTGCGACATCGTGCCGTCGTGCAGCAGCACGGTGATCGGCCCCTCCAGCGTGGACAGGATCTCGGCGGTCGAGCGGCCGGTGCCCGTGACATCGACGCTGGCCTCGAGCTTGCCGGTGAGATACGCCTGTACCGTCTGCTCGGCGCCGCGCTCGGCGGCGCGGCGCGTGGTGTTGCGCTGCTGGCGCAGCGCCGGCGCATCGTTGGCCGCCGGCGCCTGGCGCT
>DATDJF010000377.1:0-19417 GCA_036520715.1 Burkholderiaceae bacterium
AGCAGGCCGCGCGGCTGGCGGCGGCACAAGCGGAAGCGCAACGTCAAGAGGCCGCTCGTCAGGAAGGGGCTCGTGCCGAAGCCGCAAGACTGGAGGCAGAACGCCAGCAAGCCGTACGACTGGCGGCAGCACAGTTGGAACAGCAGCGTCAGGAGGCCGCTCGTCAGGAAGCCGTTCGCGCCGAGGCCGCGCGATTGGAAGCCGAGCGCCAGCAAGCCGCACGACTGGAAGCCGAGCGCCAGGAGGCCACACGGCAAGCCGCGGCGCGGCAAGAGGCCGCGCGTGCCGCAGCCGAACAGGAAGAGGCGGCTAGGCGCGAAGCGGTGCGCCGGGCCATGGGACGCCAGCTCGACGAGGAAGCCGCCCGGCGCGACGCACCCGCGACCGCTGGTCGCCCACCCTCGCCGCTACCGCCCTCGTTGAGCACCGCACGCCGTGTCAGGCTGTGGGGGCGCACCGATCCCAACGCCGAACTCATTCAGTACGCGGAAGCGTGGGCCCGCAAGATCCAGTTCAACACGGCTGTCGAAGTGGTCCGCGAAGTGGTCAAGCGCCCTCACACGACTCCCATGGTGACGGTGGCCATTCGCAGCGACGGCTCCGTGGAGTCGGTGACCTTCGTGATCTCCAGTGGCGTGGCGGAGGTCGACGAAACGATCCGGCGCATCATCGAAAGCCAGAAGCCTTACCAGCCCTTCCCGCCCACGCTCGCCCGCGAGGTCGACGTGGTCGAGATCCGCCGCACCTGGTACTTCGACAGCGCCGTCCGGTTGTACTGACCCGCCAAACGGCGCGATCAAGGGCATCGGCCCCCGGCGGGGTCGAAGAGCCGCGCTTCGGCGCGATCACCCCTTGTCAGGCTTCGAGAACCACGAACCCAGCAAGAGCGACACCACGCCGATGGCCGCCGGCGCCAGGACTGCTAACAGGTCGATAAGGCCGTCCATCGCGCTGCAACACGGCAAGTGCCGTGCCTGCACGCGGCCGTCCCAATCTCGGCTCACACGGCCTGCGCCAGCCCCGCCAGCGCGATTCACGACGATCTTGTTACTCCCGGCTTTTCCGCCGTTCCCCTAGATTGCCGACACCGTTTCAACCCAATCGGAGATCAGCATGGTGGACATTGTTCAAAGAGTCGGCATCAAGGCCCCCGCCGCGAAGGTGTACGCAGCGCTGTCGACCATCGACGGCTTGGCAGGCTGGTGGACCAAGGCCACCACCGGCACCTCGAAGGTCGGCGAAACCATCGCCTTCCGTTTCCACCAGCCGAGCGGCGAGGAAATCGGCGGCTTCGACATGGACGTGCTCGAGCTGGTGCCGGAGCAGAAGGTGCGCTGGCGCGTCAAGGGCGGCCCCGCCGAATGGGTGGGCACGGACATCGAGTTCAACCTGTCCCGCCAGGACGAGCACACGGTCGTCATGTTCGGCCATCGCAAGTGGCGCAAGGAGGCGGAGTTCATGGCCCACTGCAGCACCAAGTGGGCGACGTTCCTGCTGAGCCTGCGCGACCTGGTGGAAACCGGCCAGGGCAAGCCGGCACCCGACGATCTGAAGATCAGCAACTGGCACTGAGCCGGCGGCGTGGCGCGCCGACCGTGCGCGCCACCCGATGGCGTCAGTAGGCGCCCTCGACCAGATTGCTCGGTCGGCCGGCGACGAAGTTCTCGATGTTGTCGACCAACTGGTCGGCCAGTGTCTGTTGAGCTTCGTCGGACGCCCACGCCACGTGCGGCGTCAGGATCACGTTGTGTCGCTTGGCGGCGCGCATCAACGGGTTGTCGGGCTTGGGCGGCTCGCCGTCGACCACGTCGAAGCCGGCGCCGGTGATCAGCCCGGCGTCGAGCGCGCGCACCAGTGCGGCCTCGTCGACCAGGCCGCCGCGCGCGGTGTTGACGATCAGCGGCTTGCGCTTCATCGCTTCGAACTCCGGCATGGCGATCATGTGGCGCGTTTCCGGCGTCAGCGGCGAATGCAGAGAGATGACGTCGCTGGTCTCGATCACCTCCTGCCACGGCGTGTACAGCGGGCCGAGGCCGCTCCTGCCCTTGTGGGCGGCGAACATCGGCAACATGCCGAAGGCCTTGCCGAGCTCGGCCACACGCTGGCCGAGCACACCTTCGCCGATGATGCCCAGCCGCGAGCCGCGCAGGTCGCGGATCGGGTGGTCGAAGAAGCAGAACTGCCCCGACTGCTGCCAGCGCCCGGCCAGCACCGACTCGCGATACGCCACCACGTTGCGGCGCAGCGCGAGGATCAGCGCGAAGGCGTGTTCGGGCACCGTGTTGATCGCATAACCGCGGATGTTGCTCACGGCCACGCCGCGCGCGGCGCAGGCCGCCTTGTCGACGCAGTCGGTGCCGGTGGCGGCCACCGCGATCAGCTTGAGCGCCGGCAGCCGCTCGAGGGTCGCTGCGGTGATCGGCGCCTTGTTGGTGATGGCGATCGACGCGCCGGCGAGGCGCTCGACCACTTGATCGGCCCGCGTCTCGGCGTGCTCGATCAGCTCGTGCGCGAACGACGGCGGGCGGACACGAATCTGCGGCGCAATCGTGGCGCGGTCGAGAAAGACGATGCGGTGGCTCATACAGTGATGCTCTCGGGTTGGGTGGCAAGCAGTCGGCGCGCCTCGGCGACGATGGCCTCGGGCGTGATGCCGAAGTACTTGTATAGCACCTCGGCCGGGCCGGAGGCGCCGAAGCCGGTCATGCCGACGAAGCCGCCGCGCTCGCCCAGCCAGCGGTCCCAGCCGAAGCGCAGCGCCGCTTCGCAAGCCACTCGCACGGTGCCCGCGCCGAGCACGCTCGAGCGGTAACCGGCGTCCTGCGCGGCGAACAACTCCCAGCTCGGCATCGACACCACCGCGGTCGGCGTGCCTGCTGCTTGCAGCGTGGCGCGCGCGGCCAGCGCGAGCGCGACCTCGGAGCCGGTGGCCAGCAGCGTGACCTCACGCGCGCCGCCGTCGGCTTCTGCGAGCACGTAGGCGCCGCGCCGCGACAGGTTGGCGCTGGTGTGCATGCGGCGCACGTGCGGCAAGGTCTGGCGCGCGAACACCAGCGTCGAGGGGCCACTGCGATGCTCGAACGCGATCTCCCAGCACTCGGCCGCCTCGACGGCATCGGCCGGACGCAGCACCAGCATGTTGGGCATGGCGCGCAGCGAGGCCAGGATCTCCACCGGCTGGTGCGTCGGGCCGTTGCGGCCGATGCCGATCGAGTCGTGGCTGAACACGAACTTCACCGGCAGCCCCATCAGCGCGGCCATGCGCATCGCCGGGCGTTCATAGTCGGAGAACGCCAGGTAGGTGACCGCCAGCGGCACGACGCCGCCGTGCGCGGCCATGCCGTTGGCCATCGCGCCCATCACGTGCTCGCGCACACCGCAGTGCACGTAGGCGCCGCTGCGATCGCGCGCCGTGAAGGCGGTCAGGCGCCGCTTATGGTTCGTCGGCGCCTCGAGGTCGGCGCAAGCCACCATGCGCTCAGGCATGCGATCCACGAGCAGATCGTTGAGCTCGGCGGAGATGAAGATGCCACTGGCCAGCGGCTCGCGACCGATCGCGCCGCGCTTGTAGTCGAGCAGCACGTCGCGCCAGCCTTCGGGCAGCTCGCCGGCGACGATGCGTTCGAACTCGGCGCGTTCGGCCTGCGGCAGCGCGGCCACACGGGCGCGCCAGGTGTCGCGCTCCGCGCGGCCGCGGCTGCCGGCGTGGCGCCAGCCAGCCAGCACGTCGGCGGGCAGCTCGAACGGTGGTGACGTCCAGCCCAGTTGCTCGCGCGCGGCGGTGGCGTCTTCGGGGAACAGCTTGGCGCTGTGGCCGCCGCGCTGGCCCTGCAGCCGCGCGATGCCCTTGGCGATGACCGTGCGGCATGCGATGAGCGACGGCCGCGGGTCGGCCTTGGCGGCGCCGATCGCCGCCGACACGGCTTCGAGGTCGTGCCCGTCGACTTCGACCACGTGCCAGTCGGCAACTCGAAAGCGCGCGGCGACATCTTCGCTGATCGACAGGCCGGTCGAGCCGTCGTCGGTGATGCGGTTGTCGTCCCACAGCAGGGTCAGCTTGCCAAGGCGCAGGTGCCCGGCCAGCGAAATCATCTCCTGGCCGATGCCCTCTTGCAGGCAACCGTCGCCGACGAAGGCGTAGGTGCGGTGGTCGACCACGCCGTCACCGAAGCGCGCGTTGAGGTACGCCTCGGCCACCGCCATGCCGAAGGCGTTGGCAATGCCCTGCCCCAGCGGACCGGTGGTGACCTCGATGCCGGCGGTGATGTCGATTTCCGGATGGCCCTCGCAGCGCGACCCGAAGTCGCGGAAGGTGCTCACCTGCTCGGTGCCGATGCGCTGATAGCCACTGAGGTGCAGCAGCGCATAGAGCAGCATCGAGCCGTGGCCGTTGGACAGCACCACGCGGTCGCGGTCGGGCCACGTGGGATCGCTGGCGTCGAACTTGAGGTGCCGCGTGTAAAGCGCGGTCGCGATCTCGGCCATGCCGAGCGGCACGCCCTGGTGGCCTTCGCCGGCGCGCACGATGGCGTCGATGGCGAGAAAGCGGATCGCGTTGGCCAGCCGCGTCGCAGAGGGTTCAGACATCACAAACCTTTGAACGAAGTGACTTCAACCGAGCCAGCCCTTGATGCGCGCACCGAGTGCCTCGCGGCTGATGCCGTAACGGTCGTGCAGCGTCGGCAGCGCGCCGGCGTCGAGGAAGGCATCGGGCAATCCGGCGAGTTGAAAGCCCGCGGGCTGCACGCGATGGCGCAGCAATGTGCTCGCCACCGCTTCGCCGAGGCCGCCGATCACCGAGTGGTTCTCGGCCACCACCACCAAACGGTGCTTGTAGCGCACGGCTTCGACGATCGCGGCTTCGTCCAGCGGCTTGATGGTCGGGCAGTGCAGCACCGCCACACCCACCTTGTCGGCGGCGAGGTCCTGCGCGACCTCGAGCGCACGCATCGTCAGCAGGCCGCTGGAGATCACCAGCACGTCGGCGCCTTCGCGCAGCAGCTTGGCCTTGCCCAATTCGAAGCGGTAGCCCTCGATCTCGTCGAGCACCAGCGGCACCTGGCCGCGCAGCAGCCGCATGTACACCGGGCCCTTGTGCGCGGCGATCTGCGGCACGGCCTGCTCGATGTCGAGCGCGTCGCACGGATCGACGATCGTCAGCCCCGGGATGCCGCGCATCATCGCGATGTCTTCGGTCGCCTGGTGGCTCGGCCCGTAGCCGGTGGTCAGGCCCGGCAGCGCGCAGCAGATCTTGACGTTGAGGTTTTCCTCGGCGATCACCTGGTGGATGAAGTCGTAGGCGCGGCGTGTGCCGAACACCGCATACGTGGTGGCGAACGGCACCAGGCCTTCCTTGGCCATGCCGCCGGCCGCGGCCATCAGCAGCTGCTCGGCCATGCCCATCTGGAAGAACCGTTCCGGATAGGCCTGCGCGAACAAGTGCAGGTCGGTGTACTTCGCGAGGTCGGCGGTCAGGCCGACGATCTCCGGCCGCGTGGCCGCGTACTCGACCAGCGCCTTGCCGAACGGCGCCGCTTTGACTCGCTGCCCCTCGGAGGCGATCGAGGCGATCATCGCCGAGGTGGTGAGGCGCGGCTTCTTCTCTGCAACAGTGCTGCTCATGCCGGGGCTCCTTCAGGCTGCATATAGGGTTGTGATTGGTCCAGCACCTCGATCGCCTGCTGCCACTCGGGCGGGTCGACGCGGATGAAGTGGTTCTTGTCGCGTGTCTCGAGGAACGGCACGCCCTTGCCCATCAGCGTGTCGAACAGGATCACGCGCGGCTTCGGGATCTTCAGCGTGCGGGCGTTGTCGAACGCGGTGAGCACGGCGGCCAGGTCGTTGCCGTTCACGCGCTGCACGTGCCAGCCGAACGCGGCCCACTTGTCGGCCAGCGGCTCGAAGCCGAGCACCTTGCCCGACGGGCCATCGGCCTGCTGGTTGTTGATGTCGACCAGGCAGATCAGGTTGTCCAGGCCGTGGTGGGCCGCACCCATCGCGGCCTCCCAGGTGGCGCCCTCGTCGAGCTCGCCGTCGGACATCGAGTTGTAGACGAAAGCCGGGTTCTTCTTCTGCTTGAGGCCCAGCGCCATGCCGACGCCGATCGCCAGACCCTGGCCGAGCGAGCCGCCGGAGATCTCCATGCCGGGCGTGTAGGTGGCCATGCCCGACATCGGCAGGCGGCTGTCGTCGCTGCCATAGGTTTCGAGCTCGCTTTCCGGCACGATGCCCGCTTCGATCAACGCGGCGTAGTGCGCGATCGCGTAGTGGCCGTGCGAGAGCAGGAAGCGGTCGCGCCCTTCCCACTCGGGATCGTCGGGCTTGAGGTTCATCGCGTGGCCGTAGGCCACCGCCAGCACGTCGGCCCAGCCGAGCGCCTGGCCGATGTAGCCCTGGCCCTGCACCTCGCCCATGCGCAGCGCGAAGCGCCGGATGCGGTAGGCGCACTGCGCCAGCGTGGCGAGGTGGTTGGTCGTTGTCGTCATCGGGTTTTCTCCTTGCAGGATCGTGTCACTTGATGATCGTGGCCGGTACGTAGGACACGAGGAACAGCACCAGGAAGGCCATCAGATAGAAGGGCCCCAGCTCGCGCACCGTCTCGCCGACCTTGACCTTGGCAATCGCGCTGGTGATGAACAGCGTGGTGCCCACCGGTGGCGTGTACAGGCCGATCGCGAGGTTCACGGTCATCATGATGCCCAGTTGCGTGAGGTCCATGCCGATCGCATTGGCCAGCGGCACGAACACCGGGGTCAGCAGCAACACGGCCGCAGGCAGGTCGATGAACATGCCGCACACCAGCATCAGCACGTTCATCATCAGGATCACAGTCCAGCCGCTGGACAGGTTGGCTTGTGCCCAGGCCACCACGCCGTCGGGCATGCGGTCGAAGGTAAGCAGCCAGCCGATCGCCGCCGACGCCATGATCACCAGCAGCACCACGCCGGTGGCCAGGCCCGCTTCGGTGACTGCGGCGTGCAGGCGCTTGAGCCCGAGGTCGCGGTAGATCAGCGCCGACACCAGCCCCGCGAACAGCGTGGACAGCACCGCGACTTCGGTGGGCGTGGCCATGCCGAAGCGCAGGAAGATCACGATCAGCACCGGCAGCATCAGCGCGGGCGACGCATAGACCAGCTGCTTGCGGAACACCGGCCAGTCGAGCTTCTTCGTCTCGCGCGGGAAGTTGCGGCGGCGGCCCACCCACCAGCACACGGCCATGAAGCCGGCGCACATCATCAGGCCCGGCAGGATGCCGGCGACGAACAGGGCCGCGATCGAGGTGTTGCTCACCAGCGCGAACAGGATCAACGGGATCGACGGCGGGATCAGGATGTCGATCGTCGCCGCCGCGGCCAGCGTGGCCGCCGAGAACGCAGGCGGGTAGCCCAGGCGCTTTTGCCACGGGATCAGCAGCGAACCGATCGCCGATGCGTCGGCGACGGCCGAGCCCGAGACACCGCCGAAGATGGTGGACGACAACACGCCCACCTGGCCGGGGCCGCCGTGGAAGCGGCCGATCAGCGACGACAGCACGCCGATCAGCGCTTCGCCGAGCTTGCCGCCCATCATCAGGGTGCCGGTCAGCATGAAGAACGGAATCGCGATCAGCGGGAAGCTCTGCACCTGCGCCACCATCTGCTGCACCAGCAGATCGAGCGGGATGCGGTCGGAGGTGGCGGCGGCGGCCATCGCGGCGACCAGCAGCGCGTGCGCGATCGGAATCGCGATCACGGCGGCGCCGAGGAAGACAACGAGGATCAATGCGGTCATGTGTGTCTCCTTCGTTCTACCAGTGCGCCTGCGGCACGTGCAACTCGCCGCTTTCGACCGGCTGCTCGCTCGTCTGCCACACGCGCCACGCCGAGAACAGCGCCAGCACCGCGAGCATCGCCATGCCGCCCATCACGCAGCCGTAGGTCACCGACCCCGGGATCTGCAGGATCGGCGACTTCTCGTCGTGCACCACCTCGAGCATGCGAAAGGTCTGCACGGCGAGCACGGCGTACAGCACCGCGACGCCGAGCCACGCCAGCACCGTGAGCGGGCGGCGCGCCGCGAACGGCAGCTTCTCCATCAGGAAGGTGGTCGTGATGTGGGCCCCGTGTTGGGCCGCCAGCACCACGCCGGCCATCACCAGCCAGGGGAACAGCAGCTCGGGCACTTCGTTGCCCCACTGCAGGCTGGCGCCGGTGGCGTAGCGCAGCACGGTGTTGCCGCACAGGATCACGAAGATCACTGACGTGCTGACCCAGAGCACCGCGCGGCAGATGCCGCCCACGGCGCGTTCGATCCAGTTCATGGTTGTCTCCTCGAACCTAGCGCCGTCCCCCGGCGCCTGGGGTGTCACTCAGCTCAGTGGCTCTGCGCGGCGGCGACGACCTTCTTGACGTACGGGCCGATCGGCGCGGCGAGCCACTTGTCCACCACCGGGGCGGTGGCCTTCTGAAAGGCCGCCTTGTCGACCGTGGTCACCTGCACGCCCTTGCTCTTGAGGTCGGCGAGCAGCTTGTCTTCCGATTCCTGCGACAGCTTGCGCTGCAGCGCGGTGGCTTCGGCCGCCGCCTCCTGCACGGCCTTCTTGTCGTCGGCCGACAGGCGGTCCCACGAACGCTTGCTCATCAGGAACGGCGTGATCTGGAACTGGTGGCTGGTGAGGGCCAGGTGCTTCTGCACCTCGTAGAGCTTGCTGGCGTGGATGTTCATCACCGGGTTCTCCTGCCCGTCGACCACACCCTGCTGCAGCGCGACGTACAGCTCGGCGAACTTGATCTGCTGCGCTTCGGCGCCGAGCGCCTGCATGATGTCCACCAGCACCGTGTCGGGCGGCGTGCGCATCTTCAGGCCCTTCATGTCCTCGACCTTGGTGATCGGGCGCTTGCTGTCGGTCATGTGGCGGATGCCGTTGTCCCAGTAGCCGAGCACGATCAGGCCCTTCTCGGCGGACTTGTCGGCCAGTTCCTTGCCGAGCGGCCCGTCGAGCAGCTTGAACGCCTGCGCAGCGGTGGAGAACAGGAACGGCATGCCGAAGGCGGCGTACTCGGGCACCGCGTTGGCGACTGCACCTTGCGAGTTGGCCGACAGGTCGAGCGCGCCAGTGCGCATGGCGGTGACCATCGCCGCGTCGTCGCCGAGCTGCGCCGACGGCGCCACCTGCACCTCGATGCGCCCGTTGCTCTTGGCCTTGGCGACCTCGCCGAACTTCAGCGCTGCCTCGTGGCGCGGGTTGCCCGGCGCGGCGCCGTGGCCGAGCGTGAGCTTGGTGGTTTGCGCGTGTGCAGCCAGCGGTAGCACGGCCGCAGCAGCCAGTGCCAACAGGGTGCGATTGAATGTCTTGCGTTGCATGGTTTGTCTCCGGATCGTTGTGAGGTTCAGTGAATCAACATGCCGCCGTTCACGTCGAGCGTGATGCCGGTGCAGTAGCTGGACAGGTCGCTGGCGAGGTACAGGCACGCGCCCGCCACGTCGGCCGGCACGCCGAGGCGGCCGAGCGGGATCTCTTTCGCGATCTCGACCTTGCGCTCGTCGCTGAGCTTGCCCTTCTGGATGTCGGTCTGGATCAGCCCGGGGGTAATGCAGTTGACGCGGATCGAATCGATGCCGAGCTCGCGCGCCATCGCGCGCGCCAGGCCCAACACGCCGGCCTTGGCCGCCGAGTAGTGCGGGCCGCCGAGGATGCCGCCGCCGCGCTGCGCCGACACCGACGAGATGCAGACGATCGAGCCGCTCTTCTGGCGCTGCATCTGCGGGATCACGGCCTGCGACATCAGCAGCGTGCCGCGCAGGCTGACGTCGAGGATCGCGTCGTAGTCGGCGTTCGTGATGTCCACCGTCTTGCGCGGCTGCGTGATGCCCGCGTTGTTGATCAGCACGTCGATGCGGCCGAAGGTCTTGAGCACCGCCGCGATCGCGGCGTCGCACGACGCCTTGTCGGTGACGTCGGCCACCACCCCGATGTGGGCGGTGCCCAGCTTGGCGGCGGCGGTGGCGGGCTCGGCGCGCTCCAGATCGAGCACGGCCACACGCGCGCCGTGTTCGGCCAACAGCTTGGCGGTGGCGAATCCCAGTCCGTTGGGGCCGGCGCCGCCGGTGATCACGGCAACCTTGTCCTTGAGCAGCATCTCGATCGTCTCCTGTGCGGGGTGGTTCAGTGCCGCGAATGGTGGCGAGGCAGGTGCTTGACGGCAAGCGATACTTCTTCAGCCTAAGATGACGATTCGTCAACTTACCTGCGGAGTCGCCCATGGCCACGCTCCCACCGATGACCAACCTGCTGGCGTTCGAGGCGGTGGCGCGGCGCCGCAGCTTTGCGCTGGCGGCCGCCGAACTGCACCTCACCGCATCGGCAATCAGCCACCAGATCGCGAGGCTCGAAACGCACTTGGCGATCAAGCTGTTCGAGCGCAGCGCGCACGGCGTGCGCCTGAGTCCCGCGGGCGAGCAATACCTGTCGCGAGTGGCGGGAGCGCTGGCCGCCATCGCGGCGGCCTCCGACGACATGCGCCAGGGCGTCAGCAACAGCCTGTACGTGCACTGCTCGCCGAGTTTGGCCACCCTCTGGCTGATGCCACGCCTGCATCGGTTCGCACAGGCCCATCCGGACATCTCGCTCAACCTGTCGGCTGCCCCCACGCACAGCGACTTCGCGCTCGGTCAGGTGGACATGGACATCCGCTACGGCGTGCCGCAGTGGCCTAACGTCGTCGTCGAGCCGCTGTTCGAAGAGCTGATCGTGCCGCTGGCGAGTGCCGCGTTCATTCGCGAGCATCGGCTCAAGCGCGCCGACCAGTTGCTGCGCGTGCCGCTGATCCAGAGCAACGTCAGCGTCGTGCAGTGGTCGGATTGGTTCGCCGCGTTCTCCGACAAGCGTGCGCCCGAGCGCTTCACGCTGCGCTTCGACCGCGCGAACATGTCGCTCGACGCCGCCGCGCAGGGTCTCGGTGTAGCGCTGGAAAGCACGACAACGGGCGGCAAGCACCTGGCCGAAGGCACACTGCGTCCGGTGCTGGGCATGGAGAAATCGATCCGCGTGAAGGCGCACTTCGCGGTCTACCCGGCGCGCCACGCCAAGCGGCCGCCGGTGGAGGCATTCCTTTCCTGGTTGCACGGTGAAGCGGCCTCGAGCGCTTCGCTCACGCCAGACGCGAAGCGGGTTTAACGACCGGTCGATCGCCGTTTCGGCGGCGCTAGAAAAGCAGCGCGACCACGAACACCCCGATCATCACGAACGCGATGACCACCTTGGCGACCAACGCGACGATGAGCCCGACGCCGGTGGCAACGCCCACGCGCGCCGCGGCACGGTGGTCGCGCCGCGCCAGATACTCGCCGGCCGCCGCGCCGATGAACGGCAGCACGAGCACGCCGACGAAGCCGAGGAAGAGCCCGGCGACCGTGCCCACCGCGGCGCCGACCAGCGCCTGCTTGCTGGCGCCGACCTTCCTGGCGCCGAGCACGCCCGCGGCGTAGTCGAGCACCCACGACAAGAGGGCCAGCGCCACCAGCACGCCCACCGTCCAGCCGCCGACCCGCTCGAAGCCATCGATCCATGCGCCGAGCACGGCGCCGGCGAGCACCAGTGCGGCGCCCGGCATCACCGGCAGCACCGCGCCCGCAAGGCCAGCGACCATCAGCCCGATGCTGAGGATCCAGAGCGCGACGTCGCCGGCGGACATGGGCTCAGCATAGCGGGAGCAGGGTGCGGCACACCTGCAGCAGGCAGCACCATCGGCCGACCGGCTATACTGCACCCCTCGGCCGGGCACACGTCCAGCCGTTTCGTTCATCCCCTCTGACCTTTGCCACGCGCCCTTGAAGCCCGTGGCGCCGCATGCGGTGCGGTCGGCGGCGATGCCGTCGCCCTGACTGTTCCCGTAGCGCCGCACCGGCCACGTGCCCGGTGCTCGACGCGAGCTGATCTCCCGGTGACTTCACTTGAGCGTCCCGCCTTCGGGCCGCTCGGGCGCGCCTTTGTGCGCGCCGCTTGCGAAAGAGTCTGATGAGTTTCGATTCCCTGAACCTGCACGAAGCCCTGCTCGCCGCCGTGCGCGACGCCGGCTACACCGTGGCCACCCCGGTGCAGCAGCGCGCGATCCCGCCGGCGCTCGAGGGCCGCGACCTGACAGTCTCTGCCAGCACCGGCAGCGGCAAGACCGCCAGCTTCGTGCTGCCGGCACTGACCCGCGTGCTCGCGGCGCGCAACGATCCCGCGCAACGACCGCTGAAGGGCCCGAACCACGGTCCGCACGGCCCGCGCGTGCTGGTGCTGGTGCCGACGCGCGAACTCGCGATCCAGGTCTCGAAGGCTGCTGTGACCTACGGCCGCCACGTGCGCGGCCTGCGCGTCGCCACCGTGGTCGGCGGCGTGCCCTACGGCCTGCAGCTTCGCCAGCTCAGCGGCCCGCTCGACATCCTGATCGCCACGCCCGGCCGCCTGATGGACCACATGCGCTCGGGCAAGGCCATGCTGGCGAACGTCGAGATGCTGGTGCTCGACGAGGCCGACCGCATGCTCGACATGGGCTTCATCGACGACATCCAGTTCATCGGCCAGGCGCTGCCACCCACGCGCCAGACCGTGATGTACAGCGCCACCTTCGGCGGCAACGTCGGACGCCTGGCGCAATCGCTGCTGCGCGACCCGCAGCGTGTGGACGTGGCCTCGCACACCGACACCCATGCCGACATCGAGCAGCGCCTGCACTGGGCCGACGACCTGCAGCACAAGAATGCGCTGCTCGACCATCTGCTGACCGGCCGCAACGTCGACCAGGCGCTGGTCTTCACCAGCACGCAACGCGACGCCGACCGCCTGGCCGACCGCCTGCACGAGATCGGCCACCGTGTGGCCTCGCTGCACGGCGGCATGCCGCAGCGCCAGCGCAACCGCGTGCTGCACGGCCTGCGCACACGCGACCTGCGCGTGCTGGTGGCCACCGACGTGGCCGCGCGCGGACTCGACGTGCCGAGCATCAGCCACGTCATCAACTACGGCATGCCGATGAAGGCCGAGGACTACGTGCACCGCATCGGCCGCACCGGCCGCGCGGGCCGCGCCGGCCTGGCGGTCACGCTGGCCGAGCGTCGCGACGCCGCGATGATCCACCACATCCAGCGTTTCACGACGCAGCGCATCCCCGCGGCGGTGGTCGAGGGCCTGGAGCCGAAACGCCCCGAGCCGCAGTCGCAGACCAAGCCCTTGGGTCAGAAGCCGTTCGGCAAGCCGGGCTTCGGCGCCAAGCCTGGATTCGGACCCAAGCCCGGTTTCGGCAAGAAGGCCTTCGGCAAGAAGAAGCCTTTCGGCGGTGACCGCGACCGCGCGCCGCTCGGCGGCCGACAAGGACGTTAGATCACGCCGGCGCTGCGCAACGCATCGAAGCGCGCGCTGTCGATGCCCAGCCAGTCGACATAGACCTCGCGGTTGTGCTGGCCGAGCTGCGGCACCGCGCCCGCGGTTCGCGGCGGCGTGCCCGACAGCTTCATCGGCGAGCCGAACACCTCGACATCGACCTCACCGAACGGCACCTGCACGAACATCTGGCGCGCGCGCAGGTGAGCGTCGCTCACCACCTCGTCGATGCGCTTGATCGGCGTCAGCGCGATGCGGTCGCCCGCCATCGCCTCGAGCTCGGCCTTGGTGCGGTTGGCGAACCAGCGCTCGATGGTCGGCTTCACGCGGCGCTGGTAGGTGGCCTCGTCGAAGCGCTTGGCCATGGTGTCGATCTCCGGGTCGTCGCCCAGCTCCGGCTCGCCGAAGATGGCGCAGCTCTCGCGCCACAGCTTGTCGGTGTAGCTGCCGAAGAAGACGTGGCCGTCCTTGCACGCGTACTGGCCATAGGGCCGGGCGAACGGATGGTCGTTGCCCAGCGGCTCGGCCACCTTGCCATCGACCGTGTAGTTGACGATGGCGCTCTCGGTGAGCGTGACCACCGAGTCCTGCTGAGCGATGTCCACACGTTGGCCGAGCCCGCTGCGCTCGACGTCGCGCAACGCCGCCAGCGTGCCGATGGTGGCGTAGAACGACGCCGCCAGGTCGCCGATGATGCTGCCCACCCGCAGCGGCGCGTGGCCCTGCTCGCCGTTCATCGACCACAGTCCGCCGGCGGCCTGCGCCGTGCTGTCGTACGCCGGGCGCAGCGAGTGCGGCCCTTCGTGGCCGTAGCCGCTGATGCAGGTGTAGATCAACCTCGGGTTGATCGTTTTCAGCACCGACCAGCCGAGGCCCAGCTTGTCCATCGTGCCGGGGCGGAAGTTCTCGATCAGCACGTCGGCCTTGGCCACCATCTCGCGCAGCAGCAGCTTTCCACCGGGGTGCTTGAGGTCGAGGCTGACGCCGAGCTTGTGGCGGTTGTACTGCGCGAAGTAGGCGCTGCCGGCGTCGCGGCCCTCGGCGTCGTGCAGGCGCGGCGGAAAGCTGCGCACGTAGTCGGGGTCGCTGGGGTGCTCGACCTTGATCACCATCGCGCCCAGGTCGGCCAGCATCTGCGCGCAGTACGGCCCGGCCACCACGCGGGTGATGTCGACGACGGTGATGCCGTCCAGCGGGAGTGCTCGTGTGCTCACCCTCTGCTCCTTCACCAGCCGCCCGAGCCGAGCCAGTCGTCGAGCTGCTCGAGCCGGTCGCTGCCCCAGAACGGCTCGCCGTCGACGAAGAAGAAAGGCGAGCCGAACACGCCGCGCGCCAGCGAGGCGGCGACGGCATCGCGCAGGTCGCTGCGCGCCTCGTCGCCCTCGATGCCTGCGAGCATGGCGGCCGGGTCCACGCCGATCACAGCCCCCAGTGCCGCCACCTGCGCGGGTGCGCCGAGGTCGTGCCCTTCGCGCCAGTAGCGGTCGAACACGGCCTGCGCGAACCCCGTTTCCTGCCCCGGCCGATGGCGCCGCACCCAGTAGAAGCCGCGCGCCGCGGCCCGCGGGTCCATGAAGGGGTCGGTCAGCTTGCGACGCAGCTGCAAGCCGTGGCGGCGCATGTAGCGCGCGGTGTCGCGCAGCACGTAGTCGCCCTTCAGCGGCGTGTCGAGCAGTGGCTTCAAGCCCATCGTCTTCATCACCGACACGCCGAGCAGCATGCTGTGCCAGCGCACGCTGCGCCCGTGGCGCGCCGCCAGTGCCTCGATGCGCAGGCTGGCGAAGTAACCGTACGACGACAGGAAGTCGAAGTAGAAGTGAATCGGCTCGCGCGTGGTGGCCATCCGCAGCTCTCAGTCCGGCGCAGGGCCGCCCCAAGCCGGACTGCGCCCCCTCGGGGGGCAGCGCAGTCGCGCAGCGACAAGCGTGGGGGCTGTCATGTCAGTGGATCGCCGCGTACATGATCTTCTCCTCGGTCGCATCGAGCGCCGAGAACTCCTCGACCACCTTGCCCATGCGCTGCACCAGGATGCGGTCGGACAGCGACATCACCTCGGGCAGGTACGACGAAATCACGACCACCGCCTTGCCTTCGTCGGCGAGGCGGTTGATCAGCTGGTGGATCTCGCTGATGGCGCCGACGTCGACGCCGCGTGTGGGCTCGTCGAAGATGATCAGCTCCGGCTCCTGGACCAGCGACTTGGCAATCACCACCTTCTGCTGGTTGCCGCCCGACAGCTCGATGGCCTTGACGTCCTTGCTGATGGCGCGGATGTTGAGCCGCTGGATCCATTGCTCACCCACCGTCGCGGCTTCGCTCTTGGACACCAGCGTGCGCTGGCCGCGCAGCTTGGCCAGCAGGCCGAGGTAGATGTTGCCGGCGATCGACTGGGTCTCGAAGAAGCCTTCGATCTTGCGCTCCTCGGTGACGTAGACGATGCCGTCGCGCACAGCGGGGGCCGGCACGAAGTAGCGCACCGGCCGGCCGTTGAGCAGCACCTCGCCGCCGTGCATGAAGTCGCGCTTGGCGATGCCGGCCACCACCTTGAAGGTTTCGGTGCGCCCCGAGCCCACCAGGCCGAACACGCCGGTGATCTGCCCGGCGAACACCGACAGCGAGTTGTTCTTCACCATCGCTGCCATGCGCAGGTTCTGCACCGACAGCACACGCCGGCCCTGCGGCCGCACGCTGGTCTTGCGTTGGCCATACAGCGTCTGCGAGAGGTCGCGGCCGACCATCGCCTGCACGATGCGCGCGCGGTCGAAGCGGCGCGTCTCGTCGGTGACCACGTGTTTGCCATCGCGCAGCACGGTGATGCGGTCGGACACCTGCAGCGCCTCTTCGAGCGCGTGCGAGATGAAGATCACCGAGACGCCGCGCCGCTTGAGGTTGGCGATCAGATCGAAGAAGTACTTCTTCTCCTCCGGCGTCAGGCTCGCGGTGGGCTCGTCGAAGATGATGACCTTGGCGTTGTGCAGCACCGCGCGCGCGATCTCGACCATCTGCTTCTGCGCGGCGCCGAGCTTGCTCACGACCGCGGTGGGGTTGACGTCGAACTGCAGCGACTGCATGAATTGCTGCGCGGCGATGTAGATGCCGCGCAGGCGGTTGAAGAAGCGCTCGCGTCCGAGGTAGAGGTTCTGCGCCACCGTCATCGTCGGCACCAGGCTGGTCTCCTGGAACACCATCGCGATGCCGAGCTCGCGCGCCTCGGTGGGCGTGCGCGCGTTGACGCTGCGGCCCTCGATCAGCATCTCGCCGGACGTGAGGTTGACCACACCGGCCATCACCTTGGTCAGCGTCGACTTGCCGGCGCCGTTTTCGCCGACGATGGCGTGCACTTCGCCGGGCAGCAGCTCGAAGTCGACGTCTTCGATCGCCGGCACGCCGGCGTACTTCTTGGTCGCCTTGCGCAGCGCGAGGATGGGTGTGGCAACGCTGCTCATGATGCCGCCAGGCTCGCTTGCGCTGCAGCCACCGACAGCCGCAGCAGACGCCCGCGGCCCTTGCACAGCAGGTAGAGCCAGCCGTCGCGCTCGACGGCGGCGACGATGCCGTGGTGCTTGCCGTCGAAGCGACTGTGCAACGAGTAGCGGATCAGCGCCTGCTCGTCGAGCCGGATCACCAGGCCGTACGAGCGCGGCGGCGCCCACGGCTTGACCACGCCCATCGTCTTCAAGTGCGCGCCCTGCATCGGCTCGAGGTAGGTATTGCCCGAAGTCAGCGCCGGAGCGATCCAGTAGCGCGGATCGATCTCCTTCAGCATGCGCTTGCGGAACACCGGCTCGCGCAGCACGAACTCCACCAGTTGCGTGCGCAACGTGAAGCAGGTCAGCCACCAGCCGCCGCCCTGCGCCGGCGCGATGCGCGACGGATAACCCGGCAGGCCGTCGACCACGGCGCGGCCGGAGGACGCGCCACCAGCCTCGGCCCCGCGGCCGGAGGACGCGCCACCAGTCTGGGCCCCGCGGCCCGACGCGGCGCCGCCGACCTGCACCACCCGATGGCGCCAGCTCTCGCAGACCCACGCCGCGTCGTCGCCGAGGGCGGCAACGCCGAACGCATAGGCCAGCCCCGCGGCGCGTTCGCGCGTGCTGCCGTCATTGAGGTTGAACTCGACCAGGCGGCCGCTGCGGCCGAGCTCCATCACGTCGTGTTTCCAGCGCTCGGGAGGATTGATCTGCGAGCCGTCGCTGGCCAGCAGGCGGCCGTTCGTCGTGGCAGCGAGCGCGTTCACGGCGTTCAGGCGGCGGCCACCGGCGGCGTCGAAGCGCAGGCCGTCGCGCGGGCCACCGACCACGCGCACCTCGCCGCCGCCGAGCGCGACGGCGAGGCCGCCGCCCGGCAGGCACGCCAACGCGCTGACCGCGCGCTCGAATGTGTGCTCGACGGCCATCGCGCCGGCGCCGTCGACGCGCAACACGCGCGCGCCGTCGGCGACGAACAGCGAACGGCCGTCGCTCGCCAGGTCTTCCGGCGCGTCGAGCTCGGCCACGACCTCGGCGTCCTCGATCAGCCGGTTGGAGCGCAGTGCGCCATCGAGCACCGGCACGCTGATCGCCGCGTCGCCACGGCCGAGCAGGCGTTCGGTCCACTGCTTGATCGCGTCGATCATGATTTTTTCCAGCGCCGCTCGTACTGCACGAACGTGGGGTCGGCGCCTGCGATCTTGTACTGCCCGATGCGGTTGTTCATGATGCCGCCGAGGTACAGATAACCGCGGTGCTCGCGCATCGAGGTGATCATCGGGTGGTTCTCGCCGCCCAAGTCCCACATCGTTTCGAGCACCTCGCCGCGCTCGTTGAACTTGAGCACGCAGCCGGTGTTGATGTTGGGGAACAGCCATTCGTCGCGCGGCACGCGCTTGGCCATGCGACGGCGAAAGCCCGGCATCTTCCACGCCAGGTCGAGCGCCGGGCTGCGCATGCCCACGAGCGACGTCCAGTAGTGGCCGTCGGAAGAGTTGTTGATGTTGTCCGGAAAGCCCGGCAGGTTGTCGAGCACCAGCTCGGTGGTGCCCTTCTTCGGGCCGTCGAACCAGTGGCGCTTGACCGTGCAGCCCCAGGTCTCGGCGAACAGGAACGACTGGCCGTCGCTGGCGATGCACACGCCGTTGGGGAACTTGAGGTCGCGCAGCACCGTGTGCGTCTTGCCGTTGCGGGTGTCGTAGCAAATGATGCGGCCGTTGCCGCGCGCCTCCAGGCCGTCGGTGGCCCACTCGTGCATCTCGTAGCGCACCGTGGCTTCGGAGAAGAAGATGCGGCCGTCGTCGGTGATGTCGAGGTCGTCGGCCAGGCGCAGCCGGCTGTCGTCGTTGACCGACGAATAGCTGCGGTTGGTTTCGTCGGTGACCTTCTCGACCTTGCGCTCGGGCGTCACCCGGTACAGCCCCATGCCGCCGATGCACACGTAGAGGTTGTCGTGCCTGTCGAAGGCCATGCCCAGCGGCGTGCCGCCGATGTGGGCGTAGATCTCCATGCGCTGGTAGTCGGGCGGGAAGAACCGCACGATGTC
Source organism: Burkholderiaceae bacterium (assembly GCA_036520715.1). Lineage (GTDB taxonomy): Bacteria > Pseudomonadota > Gammaproteobacteria > Burkholderiales > Burkholderiaceae_C > JAEUPI01. Next base: position 18,860 of record DATDJF010000377.1, read on the forward strand.
GCCGTGGCGCGAGCCGGCGTACAGGTTGTCGTCGCGGTCGAGGATCACATCTTCCGGGCCTTCGACCTGCCCGAGACCGATCACCTTGACGTTCTTCAGCTTGTCGTTGAGCACCCACGGCGTGCCGCTGCCGGGCGCGGTGGAGGGCGCCGGCGGCATGCCGTGGTAGGTGGGGCTGACGTAGACCTTGTTGACGATGCGGTCCTTGTTCTTCAGCCAGCGGATGTCGATCATCGCGGCCAGCAGCAGGATCGTCGCCAGCACCATGCGGTTGTAGCCGCCGTGCAGCGACAGCGTGGTCAGGCCGTTGATGATCAGCAGCACGATCAGCGTGCCGACCAGCGCCTTCACTACCGAGCCCTTGCCGCCGCCCAGGCTGATGCCGCCGAGCACGCACGCCGTCAGCACGGTCACCTCGAGGCTGACGCCGATGTCGCCGCCCGCGGTGGCCAGGCGCGACGCGAAGAAGATGCCGGCCACCGACGTGAGCACGCCGCCGGCCACGTAGCACAGCGCCACCGTGCGCCGCACCGGAATGCCGGTGTTGTAGGCCGAGCG
>DATDJF010000378.1:0-3766 GCA_036520715.1 Burkholderiaceae bacterium
GTGTGCTTCACGGCGCCGACCTCGTACCGCGCGATGGCCGCGCAGGCGCCCGCGCACGACCTGTCGAGCCTGCGCAAATGCGTGTCGGCTGGCGAGGTGCTGCCGTCGGCCACCCGAACGTTGTGGCAGCAGACCACCGGCATCGAGCTGATCGACGGCATCGGCTCGACCGAGCTGCTGCACATCTTCATCTCCGCCACCGAGCGCCAGGCGCGCGGCGGCGCCACCGGCGTGGTGGTGCCGGGTTATCGCGCCTGCGTGCTCGACGACCAGGGACACGAGCTGCCGCGCGGCGAGGTGGGGCGGCTGGCAGTGAAGGGCCCCACCGGCTGCCGCTACCTGGCCGACGAACGCCAGACCACCTATGTGCAACATGGCTGGAACCTGACGGGCGACGCCTACCGCATCGGCGACGACGGACAGTTCGAGTACCAGGCGCGCACCGACGACATGATCATCAGCGGCGGCTACAACATCGCCGGCCCCGAGGTGGAGTCGGCGTTGCTGCTGCACCCGGCAGTGGCCGAGTGTGCGGTGATCGGCGCCGACGACGAGCAGCGCGGGCAGATCGTCAAGGCCTTCGTCGTGCTGCACGCCGGCCACGCGGCCGGCGAGGCGCTCGCCAAGGCGCTGCAGGACTTCGTCAAGCAGACCATCGCGCCGTACAAGTACCCGCGGGCGATCGAGTTTCGCAGCGAGCTGCCACGCACCGAGACCGGCAAGCTGCAGCGCTTCCGGCTGCGGCAATCGGCGGCTTGATCCGCACGCGCGCCGCGATGGCCTCGACGAGCGCCGGCTACTCGGGCACACCGCTGGTCAGGAAGCTCGGCATTCAGCCCGGCATGATCGTGCAGGTGATCGATGCGCCGATGCCGTACGAACGTTTCGTCGAGCACTTGCCGGTCGATCTGCAATTCGTTGCGCGCACGACGGCGGGCACGCAGCTCGTGCACCTGTTCTGCAGCGACTCGGCGAAGCTCGAAAAGACCTTGACGACGCTGCGCGCGCGGCTGCCGGCCGACGCCGTGGTCTGGGTGTCGTGGCCGAAGAAGAGCTCCGACGTGGCCAGCGATGTCGACGAGAACGCGGTGCGCCGCATCGCGCTGCCGATGGGCTATGTCGACGTCAAGGTGTGCGCGGTGAATGCCACCTGGTCGGGGCTGAAGCTGGTGGTGCGCAAGGCGTTGCGCTAGGGCAGAGCCCGCGGCTCTTCAATGCCCCGTCAACAGCCGCGCGGCCAGCCGCAGCGGCAGCCCGGCGGCGCGGATCTTGTCGGCCGCCTGCGTGTGGTCGTAGGCCACACGGTGGTAGGTGATGCTTTTCTCGGTGTCGTCGAACAGCGCGTAGGCGGCCGCCGGGTTGCCGTCGCGCGGCTGGCCGGTGGAGCCGGGAATGACCAGCCAGCGGCGGTCGTCGCGCAGCATGATCGGCGCGCCCGGCCTGGGCACGTATTCGCCGGCGCGGCCGGTTTCGCCGGCATGGAACAGGCGCTGCTCGTGCAGGTGGCCGCAGAAGGTGTAGCGGCATTCGGTGGCCAGCATGCTGCGCAGTGCCAGATTGGCGTTCAGCAGGTACTCCCACTGATCGGGCGCATACGCATTGGCGTGCACGTAGAGACGCTCGTCGCGCCGCTGGCTCATCGGCAGCGTGCGCAGGAACTCCAACTGCGACTCGTCGAGCTGGGCGCGTGTCCACTCGATCACCGCGCGCGCCTCGATGCGCATCATCGGGTTGGCACCGAGCACGGTGGCCAGGTCGTGGTTGCCCTGCACGGCCACGGCACCCAACGCGACGTGTTCGCGCACCAGATCGACCACCCAGGCGGGGTCGGCGCCATAGCCGACGAAGTCACCGAGGAAGGCCCACGCCTGCGCGCCTTGCTCGCGCGCATGCGCCATCACGGTTTCGACGGCCTCGCGGTTGGCGTGCAGGTCGGTGACGAGCGCGGTTTTCAAGGTGGCAGCCCGCGCGCCAGTTGCTGGCGCTTGACGCGCTCGGCATCGAAGCGCGCCACCAGCGCGTCGAGCAGATGTTCGGCCTTGCGCGTGTTGTCGCTGGCGACGTTGCAGACGAAGACGTCGAGCGTCACCGCGCGCAGCTCGGGCCAGGTGTGCACGGCCAGGTGCGACTCCGCCAGCAGCAGCACGCCGGTGTGGCCGGCATCGCCAGCCGGCGAGAAGGCGTGGAACTGACGCGCGACGACCGTCAGGCCGGCCTGCGTGGCCAACTGCTCGCACAGCGCCGCCAGCGACGCGCCGTCCCGCAACAGGTTGGCGGGATCGCGGCAGCCAAGCAGATCGGCCGTGAGATGGACGCCACGCATCGATCAAGCGGCGCGGATCACCCGATGCGCCCGAGCAGCAAATACTCCATCAAGGCTTTCTGCGTGTGCATTCGGTTCTCGGCTTCGTCCCAGACGGCGGATTGCGGGCCGTCAATCACGTCGGCGGCGACCTCTTCGCCGCGGTGCGCGGGCAGGCAGTGCATGAACAGGGCGTCGCGCTGCGCGAGCTGCATCATCTGTGCGTCGACGCACCAGTCGGCGAAGGCCTTCTGGCGTGCTTCGTTCTCGGCCTCGTAGCCCATGCTCGTCCAGACGTCGGTGGTCACCAGGTGCGCGCCTTCGCAGGCGGCGAACGGGCTCTTGAACGACTTCACGCACGCCGGGTTGTTGACGCCGGAGCGCTGCGGGTCGATCTCGTAGCCGCGCGGCGTGCTGACGTGCAGCGTGAAGCCCAGGATGTCGGCCGCCTGCAGCCAGGTGTTGGCCATGTTGTTGCCGTCGCCGACCCATGCCACCACCTTGCCCTTCAAGCTGCCGCGCTGCTCGATGAAGGTGAACACGTCCGCCAGGATCTGGCACGGGTGGTACTCGTTGGTCAGGCCGTTGATCACCGGCACGCGCGAATGCGCAGCGAAGGCTTCGATCTTGGCCTGCTCATAGGTGCGGATCATCACGATGTCGACCATGCGGCTGATCACGCGCGCAGAGTCTTCGATCGGCTCGTCGCGGCCGAACTGGCTGTCGGTGGTGGTGAGATGCACCACCGAGCCGCCCATCTGGTACATGCCGGCCTCGAAGCTCACGCGGGTGCGTGTGCTGGCCTTCTCGAAGATCATCGCCAGCGTGCGGTCGACCAGCGGCTGGTACTTCTCGTAGTTCTTGAAGCGCGTCTTGATGATGCGGGCGCGCTCGAACAGGTAGGCGTATTCCTCGGCCCGCAGGTCCTTGAACTGCAGGTAGTGCTTCATCAGGCGGTCGCCGGGCTTCACGCCTTGGCGGCCAGGAACTCGCGCACCAGCGGCGCCAGGATGCGCACCACCTCGTCGCCTTCGGCCGGCGTCATGATCAGCGGCGGCAGCAGGCGGATCACGGTGTCGGCGGTCACGCTGATCAAGAGGCCCGCGTCGGCGGCCTTGTTGAGCAAGTCGCCGCACGGGCGATCGAGCTCGATGCCGAGCATCAGGCCCTGGCCGCGGATCTCGACCACGCCCGGGATACCCGACCACTCGCGCTGCAGGCCGCTCTTGATGCGCTCGCCGACGAGCGCCGCGTTGTCGAGCAGCCGGTCTTCGGCGACGATGCGCATCGTCTCGACCCCGGCGCGCATCGCCAGCGGGTTGCCGCCGAAGGTGGTGCCGTGGTTGCCCGGGCCGAACACGTCCTTGGCGCGCGGCCCGACGACGACCGTGCCCACCGGCACGCCGGAGCCCAGCCCCTTGGCCATCGGCATCACGTCGGGCACGACGCCGGCCCACTGGTGCG
>DATDJF010000379.1:0-12839 GCA_036520715.1 Burkholderiaceae bacterium
GAAAAGGCGGCCGCGGCGACAGCGCCGAAAGTCATGCCGAGAACCTAGGGGCCCAGCCACCGCGCCCCGCGGCCGCGGCCGATCACTCGCGACGCGCGGTCACCAGCCAGCCCGCCACCGGCAGACTGGCTTCCTGGCGCAACACCTCGGCACGCAACTCCACCTCGTGAAAGCCAGCGTCGGTCAGCGTCGCGCGCAGATAAGCGCTGCCATGGCTGTAGCGGCCGCTGGCCTGCAGCCTGTGCGGTGTCGCATCACGGTCGGGCAGCGCCTCGACGGTGAAGATCAGCCAGCCACCGCTGCGCAGGCAGCGCTTTGCTGCCGCGACCGGTGCCTGCAGCGCGCCGAAGTAGCACAGCGTGTCGGCCGATACCACGGCATCGAACTGCGCCGGCTGCGTGTCCATGTAGTACACCAGCTCGGCCTTGTGCAGCTGGTCGTACACGCCGCGCGACCTGGCTTGCCTGAGCATGCCCACCGAGAGGTCGCAGCCGGCCAGCCGGCGTGCCCACGGCCGCAGCAGCGGGCCGCACAGGCCGGTGCCGCAACCCACGTCGACGATGTCGAGCGCGGCTTGTGGCGCGCCCGCCACCTGGCGCAGCGCGTCGACCACCAACTGCGGCGCGCGGTAGCCCAGCTTCTCGAGCTTGGCGTCGAAGCTGCCCGCGAAACTGTCGAACATCAGCTCGATGTAGGCGTCGCTCGCCCGCTCGGGCTGGTTCTCGTTCAGGCAGGCGGCCAGTTGGTGCCGGGCCACCGGGTTGTCTGGGTCCTCGGCGAGCCACTCGCGGTACAGCAGGGCAGCCTGCTCGCGCTCGCCTTGCAGCATCAGCGCGCGGATCACCTGCTCGCGCGCCTGCAGGTGGCGCGGCGACAGCGTGATCGCCTTGCTGTTGGCGAGCAACCCGTCGTGCAGCTTGCCCTGGCCCATCAGCGCCAGCGACAGGTTGTACCAGGCCTCGACGAAGTCGGGCCGCAGCGCCAGCGCCTCGCGGCACGCCGCTTCGGATTCGCGCCACTGCAGCAGCTTGCGATGCACCACCGCCAGGTTGCTCAATGCATCGGCTGCGGCCGGGTCGGTAGGCGCAGCGGCCACGCCGCTGCGGTAGGCATCGATCGCCTCCGTCAGTTGCTGGCTCTCCAGCAGCACGTTGCCCAGGTTGTTCCAGGCGCCGACATGTCCGGGCACCTGCTGCAGCGCCTGGCGGATCAGCGCCACGCCTTCGCTGGTGCGGCCCTGGACATGCCGAAGCACGCCGAGAAAATGCAGCGCATCGGGTTGCCCGGGCCAGCGACGCAGCAGATCGCTCAGTGCGAGCTCGGCCTCGTCGAGCCGCTCCTCACGCAGCGCGCCGATCGCCTGCCGCAGCGCGTCGTGCAGCGCCTTGGCGTGCGACGGCTTGCGCGCAGCCACTCGGTGTCAGCTTGCCGGCCGCTCGGCGACGAGCACGATCGGATTGACCATGCCCTTGAGCGGATAGCTCGCGTAGGTTTCGTAGACCGTCGGGTTGCCGAGCGAGCCGGCCCAGGCATCGACGATCACCAGGCGGGGATCGCTGGTCCAGCTCGACGGCACCACGTGGCCCTGGCTGTAGCCGCCGCTGCGGCCGACCAGCACATAGACGTGATTCTTGTAGGCGACGATCTCGACCCGCGGACCCTTGGGCCGGGTGGCGGTCAGCACGTGCGCCGCCGCCTTCGCGAACTGCGTGCAGATGCCGGCGCGGGCGCCGGTCACCGTCTGGTAGACAAGTCCGTAGTTGTGGCCTTTCCACGATCCACCCGGCGTGTACATCGCGTCGCCCGGCGTCGTGGCGCCGGCGCCCCGCTTCTTCATGTCCCGATAGAGCTTTTCGACCTGCGCACGCTTGGAGGCCGGAATGCAGCGTGCGAAGCCGGTGTTGTAGTTGTACTTGTCGGTCGCCTTGTCGTATTCGCAGCCGAAGTAGGCATCGGCACATGCGTAGCTGCCGAGCTTGTCGAGCTGCTGCCGCACCTCGCCGACCCAGGTGCGCGGGTCGCTCGACTTGGCGGCCGGCGCGATGCTCCCCGGTTCCGCAGGCACGTGCCAGCGCGAACACTCCTTTTTCAGCTCGGCCTTCAGCGCGTCGTGGATCGGTTGGCCACGGTTGGCGTACTCCTTCGGATGGTGCCTTTCCCAGGCCGCGAGCCGGTCGCGAACGTTCTTGACGTTGTCGGCCGACGGGCTCTTGATGTAGCCATGGATCGCTGCCACGGCGGCATCGAGCTCGCTGCTGCGGAAGTGGCCGATGCCGCGATTGATCGCGCGCTCGAAATCGTTGCCGGCACCTTTGAGATAGGGCATGGGGTCTCCGTGTGGTCGCCGCCCGCGGTCAGGCGAAGGTGTAGCTGAACTGTCCGTCGGCCACGCCGACCTTGACGCCGCCGATCGGACGCCCTTCGAGCAGGCGCTCGAGGAATGCGCGCGAGATGTCGGGCAGCATGGTGTTGGTGAGGATGGCGTCGATCATGCGGCCGCCCGATTCGCTCTCGGTGCAGCGCGACACCACCAGCTTGACGACCGCGTCGTCGACCTCGAACGGGATCTTGTATCTTGCCTCGACGCGCTTCTTGATGCGGCCCAGTTGCAGCCGCACGATCTTGCCGAGCATCTCGTCGCTCAGCGGGTAGTAGGGAATCGCCACCAGCCGCCCCAGCAGCGCCGGCGGGAACACCTTCAACAGCGGCTCGCGCAGCGCCTTGGCCATGCCCTCGGGCTCGGGCATCAGGTCCGGGTCCTTGCACAGGTTGGCGATCAGCTCGGTGCCGGCGTTGGTGGTGAGCAGGATCAGCGTGTTCTTGAAGTCGATGAAGCGGCCTTCGCCGTCTTCCATGAAGCCCTTGTCGAACACCTGGAAGAAGATCTCGTGCACGTCGGGGTGCGCCTTCTCCACCTCGTCGAGCAGCACCACCGAGTACGGCTTGCGGCGCACCGCCTCGGTCAGCACGCCGCCCTCGCCGTAACCCACGTAGCCGGGTGGCGCGCCCTTGAGCGACGACACCGTGTGCGCCTCCTGGTACTCGCTCATGTTGACGGTGATCAGGTTGTGCTCGCCGCCGTACAGCGCCTCGGCCAGCGCGATCGCGGTCTCGGTCTTGCCCACGCCCGAGGTGCCGGCCAGCATGAACACGCCGATCGGCTTTTGTGGGTTGTCGAGGCCGGCGCGCGAGGTCTGGATGCGCTTGGCGATCATCTCCATCGCATGGTCTTGGCCGATCACGCGCTGCGCCAGCAACTGCGGCAGCTTGAGCACGGTCTCGATCTCGTTGGCGGCCATGCGCCCGACCGGGATGCCGGTCCAGTCGGCCACCACGGCCGACACCGCCTGATGATCGACGGTGGGCAGGATCAGCGGGTTCTCGCCTTGCAGGGTGGTCAGCTCCTGCTGCACCTGCTTGAGCTCGGCCAACGCGGCCGCGCGGTCGGCGTCGCTGAGTGCCGGCGCTGCTGGTGCTGCCGGCGCAGTGGCGGCCGCCGCTTCGGCCGCCTTCTTCTCGAGCTTGCTGCCGGTGCCTTCCACCGGCTGGCCGGCGGCGCGCAACTTGGCGCGCAACGCGAGCAGCTTGTCGACCAGCGCCTTCTCGCCTTGCCAGCGCGTTTGCAGCGCGTCCTGCCGCACCTGCTCGGCGCTCATCTGCTCGGCCACCACGGCCTCGCGCTCGCGCGTGTCGATGCCGATCGCGGCCTCGCGGCCGATGATTTCTGATTCGGTCTGCAGCGCCTCGATGCGCTTGAGGCTGTCGTCCACCTCGGCCGGTGTGGCGTGCAGGCTCACCGCCACGCGCGCGCAGGCGGTGTCGAGCAGGCTCACCGACTTGTCGGGCAATTGGCGCCCCGGGATGTAGCGGTGGCTCAGCTTGACCGCGGCTTCCAGCGCCTCGTCGAGGATCTGCACCTGGTGGTGCTTTTCCATCGTCGAGGCGACGCCGCGCATCATCAGCGTCGCCTTCGGCTCGGTCGGCTCGTCGACCTGAATCGACTGGAAGCGCCGCGTCAGCGCGGGGTCCTTCTCGATGTGCTTCTTGTATTCGGCAAACGTGGTGGCGCCGATCGTGCGCAACTGGCCGCGCGCCAGCGCGGGCTTGAGCAGGTTGGCGGCGTCGCCGGTGCCGGCCGCGCCGCCGGCGCCCACCAGTGTGTGGGTTTCGTCGATGAACAGGATGATCGGCTTGGGCGACGCCTGCACCTCGTCGATCACCGAGCGCAGCCGCTGCTCGAACTCGCCCTTCATGCTGGCGCCGGCCTGCAGCAGGCCGACGTCGAGCACGCGCAGCTCCACCTCCTTCAGCGACGGCGGCACGTCGCCGCGTGCGATGCGCTGCGCGAAGCCTTCGACCACCGCCGTCTTGCCGACGCCGGCCTCGCCGACCAGGATCGGGTTGTTCTGGCGCCGCCGCATCAGGATGTCGACCACCTGGCGGATCTCGTCGTCGCGGCCGACGATCGGGTCCATCTTGCCGCCGCGCGCCTGCTCGGTGAGGTCGCTGGTGAAGCGCTTGAGCGCCTCTTGCTTGCCCATCGCCGCCGGAGCGATGGCGTCGCTCGCCTCGCCCGGCGCGGCGCCCGATTCGCTGGGTCCGGCGCTTTGTTCGGGCGACTCGGCGAGCAACGAAGCGAAACGCTTGCACAGGTCGTCGGCATCGACGCGCTCGAACTGGCGCGACACCGCCATCAGCGCGCCGCGCAGCGAGGCGGTCTTCAGCATGCCCACCAGCAGGTGGCCGCTGCGCACCTTGGTCTCGCCGAACAGCAGCGATGCATAGACCCAGCCGCGCTCGACCGCGGTGTCGATGAAGCTCGAGATGTCGCTGATCGACGAGGCGCCGCGTGGCAGGCGGTCGAGCGCCTGCGTCAGGTCGCGCGCCAGCGCGGCGGCGTCGAGCTCGTAGTGGCGCACGATGCGGTGCAGGTCGCTGTCGGGCGCATTCATGATCTGGAACAGCCAGTGCTGCAGCTCGACGAACGGGTTGCCGCGCAGCTTGCAGAACACGGTGGCGCCCTCGATGGCCTTGTAGGCCAGCGGCGAGAGCTTGCCGAACGACGCGGTGCGCGAGATGTCAGCCATGTTCAAGCTCCGATGCCACGCTGAAGGAACGAGGTGCCTGGGCGCACCCGCAGGTGCTGCCGCACGGGGACTGCAGCGCCGCCGCGGCGCGCGAGCCAGCTCGTCACGCCCAGCCGCACGCTGCGGTCCAGGCGTGCGGCCGGCCGCACGCCGGGCTCGAGCGTGAGTTGAAGCTCCCAGCGCAGGTCGGGGCCGGCGAGCAGCCGCACCCATTCCTTGAGCGGCTTCCAGCAAGAGCCGCCCGGCAGGAACGCCTGGTACTGCGCCAGCTTCAGCGGGCCCAGGTGCAGGCGAAACCGGTATTGCCGGTCCCAGGCGCGCGAGCCGGCGTTGGCGCTGCGGCCGAGCTGTGCCGGCGGCGTTGTGCCGCGCTCGATGCGGTTGGGCGCGTGACCCAGGCGCGATTGATCGGCAGCGTCGACGCGCAGCCACTGGCCGACGTGCTGCTCGACCGCCACCGGCACGCCGAAGTAGTGCCGCAGCACCTTGCACAGCGCTTCGGGGTGACGGCTGCGCCCGGCCAGCAGCCCGGCGTGAAAGGCCAGCGCGTTGGCGGGGATCGCCTGCGGCGCCGGCGGCAGGCCGGCCACGGCGCCGAGCCAAACGCGATAGCGGTCGTCGCCGGGCCGGTCGAGGTGCACCGTGGGCTGTGCCTGCGCCCAGGCGCGGTAGAACAGCCCGAGCGCACGATGGTGGAAGAGGTCGAGAAAGTGCGCCGCGGTCGGGTCGCCGTGCTGGTGCGAGCGGTCGCGCACGTGCTCGGTGAAGTGCAGCGGCATCGGCCCCTGCGGCCCTAACAAGCCGAAGAAGCGCACGCTCAGGCGTGGCGCCAGGCCGCTGCGCGGCTGCAGCCCGGCCAGCGCGGCGGGGGCGAAGTCGAGCTCGGGCTGCTGCGCCAGGCGCAACACCTCCTGGCTCGGGCGCAGCGCCTGGCCGGTGCGCGGCGAGTCGGGCCGCAGCGCGTCGATGCGCCGCAGCAGCGCGAAGAAGTCATGCGCCCACGGCTCGCTGCGCACGCGCTCGAGCAGCGCCTGCAGCCGCTCGGCACGGCCGCCGGCGTCGCTGCCGGGCGTTGTGTCCGATGGCGCCGCCATGCCTACACGACCGGCCGGCTGCCGACGCGCGGTGGCCAGGCCTTGATGACGCCGCGCTGCACGCTCTTGAGCGTCAGCTGCAGGAAGCTGTTGATGGCGGCGTGGCGCGCGAAGAAGCGCTCGAGCACGCTGGCCAGCATGAAGGCGCTCGCGCCCTGGAAGCCTTGCTCGTCGACCTCGAGCAGCAGCTCGACGCCGCTGCCGAAGCTGAGCGGCCCGGCGAACGGCAGGCGGCGCACGGCCGTGCGCGCTTGCAGCGCGCGCACGCCGTCGGCCTGGTGCGACCACGCCAGATCATTGGGTGGTCCCCAAAGCTGCAGCATCTCGCGCAGCGCTTGTGTGTTGGCACGCGTGTCGTCGCCCAGCGCGATGTGGTTCTGGGTCAGCAGCGTGACGAGCTGCCAGCCGATCTCGCCCACCGGCTGCCGCGAGATCGGCCGCGTCGGGCCGCGCAGGCAGTGCACCGCCGTCACCGGCCCCGGCGCGTCGAGCTGCCAGGCGCGGTCGCCGCCGTTGAGGCCAGGTGGCAGCAGGGCCGGCAGGTCGCGGTTGGTCACCCAGGCGGTGACCGAGAGTTGGCGCAGCGTCTCGCGGTAGGGGCCGTGGTTGGGGTCGGCCAACGACAGGAACACCTCTTCACCGAGGTACGACGGCACCCGCGCGCCCTGCTGGCGCTGCCGGTCGGACGGCTGGCGCGGCGTGCGCTGCACGCTGTAGTAGCCGTGGCCGGCGGCCGGCGGCTCGTGGTGCCAGCTGTACAGCGGCTTGAATTCGCGCTGCCCTTCGGCGCCGTGGCCGATCACCGTCTCGATGCTGTGGACCTCGAAGTCCATCGGCCGCGTGCGATCGGGCACCACGTGGTAGTTCCAGTTGCCCGGGCCCAGCACCACGCGGTCGAGGCGCTTGCGAAACAGGTTGATCGCCGGCGCGCAGTGCAGCGACAGGCTGGCCTCGTCGACCAGCGCCTCCAGCGCAGCGTCGCCGCGCGCGAACAGCAGCACCAGGTCGACCTCGTTGCGGCGCACGCCGGCCAGCCGCCGTGCGAGGTCGGTGATCTCGAAGAACAGCAGCCGCTGCGGCAGCGCGCTCAGCTCCTGCATCAGGCGGTGGCCGGAGAAGGTGCGCAGCGACTCGGGCAGCAACGCCTCGTCGTCGGCATAACCGAGCGCCTGCACGCTGGTGTCGCCGCGCCAGCGCTCGCCGATGGCGCTGCCGTCGGCCACCAGGCTGCCGAGCGCGGTGCCGAGCACCAGCTCGTGCAGGCGCAGCGCCACGTCGTCGGGTGCGCTGATGTAGCAGGTCAGGCGATCGAGCCCCAACTGGTCGAAGGTCAAGCCGCCGCCGGCGCGCAGGCGGATGCGCAGCCCGCCCTTGGCCGGGCGCGCGGCCGGCAGGTGCGCCAGGCCGAGGTCTGGCGCATGGCTGAAGTACTGCACGCGCGCGATCTCGAGCGGCCACAGCGTCACCGCCATCGCGGTGCGGAACTCGCACGTGGTGTCCTGCCCGCGCGCCAGCAGCGCCTGCACCGCGGTGCCGCGCGGCACCGCATAGCCGCGCGCCAGGTTGGGGTCGTTCACATCGACCGTCAGCCGCGCCACCATCATCGACGGCACCGGCGCCAGGAAATTCGGAACCATCGAGTCGAGCAACTGGGCGATCAGCTGCGGCTGCTCGGCATCGAGCTTGCGCTGCACGCGCGCAGCCAGGAACGCAAAGCCCTCGAGCAGGCGCTCGACATAGGGGTCGGCGACTTCCATGCCGTCGAGGCCCAGGCGGGCCGCGATCTTGGGATGCTCGCGCGCGAACTCGCCGCCCAGCTCGCGCAGGTAGTTGAGCTCGTCCTGGTACTGCCGGGTGAACTGCGGGTCCATCACGCCACCCGCACCGGCGCGCTGCTGGAGGCGTCGCGCACCTCCACCTGCCCGGCTTCGAGATCGAGCTTGGTGCGCAGCAGCACTTCCAGCGGCACCGGCTGCGCCCACAGGTGGCCGCGGATCTCGAACTCGATCATGTTGTGGGTGTCGAGCACGCTGTCGGTTTCGAGCGCGCGCACGCTCAGCGTGTGCGGCAGGATGCGCGGCTCGAAGCGGTGGATGGCCTGGGCGATCGTGCGTTCGAGCTGGGTCACGTCCAGCCGCGAGACACGCTGGCCCGCCAGCGGCGGCAGGCCGAAGTTCAGCACGGTGTGCGCCAGCTCGGGGTGCGACTCGGCCCAATCGGGGTTGGGTTGGGTGGCGTTGAACAACCAGCCGAGGTCGCGCAGCACCGCCTGGCGCAATTGCGCCTTGGACATCAGGCGCTTTTCCTCGGACTCCTTGCGCTCGGACGGCGCGTCGTCGGTGAGGCGGTCGAGCAGGGCAGGTTGCAGGCGGTCGCGCAGGTCGGGCGTGGCCATGGTGCGCGTGCGGGCCTAGGCAGCGGCCCCGGGCGTGGCATCGCCGGCGGCAGCGAAGGCGATCTCGCGCACCTCGAGCACACCGTGCTCGGCCGTGTCGGTGGCGAGCACACGCTGGCCGAGGCCGCGGTACTGGTCGCCGTCGAGGCTCAGCCAATCGGTGCGGCGCGCCATCTGCAAGGCCGCGTCGCCGCTGGCCGCACTGCCGGCATAACGCACCGGCAGCAGCGCCACCGTGTCGCCGCCGTTGGCGAAGGTGATGTGCGCCGGCGCCCACACCAGGTCGCGCAGGTCGGCCACCGGCTCGATGGTGAGTGCGCTCAGGTGCACGAAAGGCAGCCAGCCGTAGCGCCCGTTGATGATGACCTCGAGCACCGGGCCGAGGCGCGAGTCGGCATCGGCGATCCACTCGAAGGCCTGGCCGTTGAGCTGGCCGCCGCTGGCCGGCGCCCGCTCCAGCGCGTCGGCGCGCGCCTGCGCGGCCTGGGCCGGCTGGCCCGACGCGTCGGCTTGCAGGGCCTGGGCCAGCAGCGCCACCCAAGCCGTGGGCGGGCCGAACACGTGCGGCGTCGCCTTGCCCGCGAACACCGCCTCGCGCACCGCCTCGCACTGCAACGCCGGCCCGTAGGTGTTGACCATCGCCAGGGTACCGGCATCGAGGTCGCCGCAGACCTTGAGCTGATCGAGCGCGCGCTGCCACTGCCCCAGCACCGCGAGCAGCTGGAACAGGAACACGCGCAGCTTGGCATCGGCCGCGGCACCGCGCACCTGCTGCTGCAGCAGCTTGAGGGCAGCAGCCGGGTCGCCGCCGGCGAGCAATTGTTCAGCGGTGCTCATCTCATGCCGACGGAATCACTTCGTCCTGGAACGTGAACGAGCCGCCGCGGCCGCCCGTGCTCTTTTGCGGCCGGTACTCGACCTCGACCTTGGTGAACACCAGGGTCACGGTTTCCAAGGTGTTGCCCTCGGCATCGGTGGCATGCTCGATCGTCGAGACGCGGGCGTTGTTGAGCGTGACCAGGAAGTAGTCCACCTGCTCGGAGCCCGGCTTGCGCATCGTGAGCTTGGCCTCCTTGACCTCGTCGTTGGTGGCCAATGCCGCCATCAGCGCCGTGGTGGCGCTGTCGATCAGCTTGACCACGGTGAGCCCACGATACGAACGCCGCGCGGTGGCCTGCGTCGAGCCGATCGCCGAGTTCGCCGTCACGCCCCAATGCCACGCCCGGATGGCGATGTCGTCCTCATGGCCCGGCGACACGGCCTCGCCCTTGACTTTGCCGGCGCGTTTGGTCTGCACGTGCAGGAAGATGTCGCTGCCGGCCAGCGATGCGTCTGATCGAACGGTGCTGGGCATACGGATCCTCTTGCGTTCGGCTGGCGACAACGGCCCGCTGGCGGGCCGGATTCGAGAAACCCCGGAGCACTGCCGGCACGCCCCGACGCGGCAGCGTCAAGGCCGTGCGGCAGATGTGGTGTCGCGGCTCAGGTGATCTCGGTGGTGGCGTTGTTCCAGCCGAACTTCACCTCGCCGCCCAGGCCACCCTTGTCGTCTTGCGGCTTGTAGGCAAAGTCGATCTGCTTGTAGCTCAGGGTCACGCTCTCGACGATGTCGCCACCCGAGCTGCCGCTGGGCTGCACCGATCGGATGAACACTTCCTTGAACTTGACGACCAGGAAGTCCTTCTGGCCTTCGCCGGCCTTGCGCGAGGTCAGGGTCGCGTCCGCAAAGTGCTTGCCCGATGCGCAGTACTTCGCAATCACCGGTGAGCCCTTGTCGTACATGTGGGTGAAATGAAAGTCGCCGGGCGTGGCTTTGCCCTTGCCCGAGCCGCCGCCGGCGATCGAGCCTTCGTTCACCACGCCCCAGGTCCAGGACAAGATCTCGATCTCGCCTTTGTGGTCCTTGTGCGTGGATTCGCCTTCGACGCCGGCGAGCTTGAGATGGGTGTCTATCGATGCCATGTTGAAGATCTCCTGGGAAATCGGCTGTCAGATGCAGATGCGGGTGGATGTCCGCGGATGGGCCAACGACGGGATCACGCCTGTTTTTGTGACGGCAGCTTGGATACGAGCCGCAGCGACACGGTCAGGCCTTCGAGCTGGTAGTGCGGTCGCAGAAAGAACTTGGAGGTGTAGTAGCCGGGATTGCCGGGCACTTCTTCGACGGTCACTTCGGCGGCGGCCAGCGGCTTTTGCGCCTTGACCGTGTCCGACGAATTGGCGGGATCGCCGTCGACGTAGTTCATGATCCAGTTGTTGAGGTATTTCTCCATCGAGTCGCGCTCTTTGAACGAGCCGATCTTGTCGCGCACGATGCACTTCAGGTAGTGCGCAAAGCGCGCGCAGGCAAACAGGTAGGGCAGCCGGGCCGCCAGGTTGGCGTTGGCCGTGGCATCGGGGTCGTCGTACTCAAACGGTTTTTGAAGTGACTGCGCACCGATGAAGGCGGCGAAGTCGCTGTTCTTGCGGTGGATCAGCGGCATGAAGCCGTTCTTGGCCAGCTCGGCCTCGCGGCGGTCGCTGATCGCGATCTCGGTCGGGCACTTCATGTCGACGCCGCCGTCGTCGGTGGGGAAGGTGTGCGCCGGCAGGCCCTCGACCGCGCCGCCGGCCTCGACCCCGCGGATGCTGGTGCCCCAGCCGTACAGCTTGTACGAGCGGTTGATGTTGACGGCCATCGCATAGGCCGAGTTGGCCCAGGTGTACTTGGTGTGGTCGCCGCCGCCGGTGTCTTCTTCGAAGTCGAAGGCTTCGACTGGGTTGGTCTTGGCGCCATAGGGCAGGCGCGACAGGAAGCGCGGCATCGCCAGGCCGACGTAACGCGCGTCTTCCGACTCGCGCAGCGAGCGCCAGGCTGCGTACTCGGGCGTGCTGAAGATCTTGGTGAGGTCGCGCGGGTTGGCCAGTTCCTGCCACGAGCCCATCTGCATGCCGATGGGCGAGGCCGCGGCGATGAACGGCGCATGCGCAGCCGCCGCGATCTTGGACATCTCGCCCAGCAGCTCGACGTCGGGCGCGGTGTGGTCGAAGTAGTAGTCGCCCACCAGGCAGCCGAACGGATGGCCGCCGAACTGGTCGTACTCTTCGGTGTAGACCTTCTTGAAGATCGGGCTCTGGTCCCAGGCCGTGCCCTTGTAGCGCTTGACCGTCTTGGCCAGCTCGCCCTTGGAGATGTTCATCACACGGATCTTCAACATCTCGTCGGTTTCGGTGTTGTTGACCATGTAGTGCAGCCCGCGCCAGGCGCTTTCGAGCTGCTGGAAGTCGGCGTTGTGCAGGATCGCGTTGACCTGCGCAGACAGCTTCTTGTCGATCTCCGCGATCATGGCTTCGATCGAGATCAGCACGTCGCTGCCGATCAGCTTGGTGCTCGCCAGCGCCTGCTGCGCCAGCGTGAGCACGGCTGACTCGACGGCCGACTTGGCTTCGTCGCTCTTGGGCTTGAACTCCTTGTTCAGCAGCGACGCGAAGTCGTTGCCTTCGAAGGTGACGCCCTGCAAGGGAGCGGATGAGGCGGAGGTTTCTTCGGCCATGGTGGGGCTCTCTTCGGGTGGATGCGATGAACTTCAGCGGCGCCTGCTCAGGCGCTGCCTTTGTCGGGTGCCTTGGCGGCGGCCAGCGACTTGAGCAGCGCTTCGTCCTTGACGACCTTGGAGATGAGCTCCTCGGCGCCGGTCTTGCCGTCCATGTAGGTGATCAGGTTGGCCAGTTGCTGGCGCGCCTCGAGCAGCTGCTTCAGGCCGTCGACCTTGGCGGCCACCGCGGCGGGCGAGAAGTCGTCCATGCTCTCGAAGGTGATGTCGACCGCGATGTTGCCTTCGCCGGTGAGGTGGTTGGGCACCTGGAAGGCCACACGCGGCTTCATCGACTTCATGCGGGCGTCGAAGTTGTCGACGTCGATCTCGAGGAACTTGCGGTCCGCCACCGGCGCCAGCGGCTCGGCCGGCTTGCCCGACAGGTCGGCCAGCACGCCCATCACGAAGGGCAACTGCACCTTCTTCTCGGCGCCATAGAGCTCGACGTCGTATTCGATCTGCACGCGCGGCGCGCGGTTGCGGGCGATGAACTTCTGACTGCTGGTCTTGGCCATGATGGCGTGCTCCTAGTGTCGGCTTGGCGGAATCAGGTCTGGGCCTGCGACCCGGCAATGAGCTCGATCTGGTTCACCCCCTCGGGAGCCAGGTCGCGCATGATCTCCAGAAAATTCTTGTTCATCAGGCGCTGCGCGCGCCGGATCAGCAGCGGCGCCGGGTTGCTCGGTTC
>DATDJF010000380.1:0-12163 GCA_036520715.1 Burkholderiaceae bacterium
CGCCCCGGCCAGCGCGCACAGGCCGGCCCCGATGCCGAACACCACCGTGAAGAGGCGCTTGACGTCGACGCCCATCGCCTCGGTCATCACGCGGTTGGAGGCACCGGCGCGCACCAGAGCGCCCAGGCGCGTGCGCGCCACGCCCACGTACATCACGATCGCGACCAGCAGACCCACCGCAAGGATCAGCAGCCGGTACGCCGGATAACTCAGGCCCGGCAAGAGCTGAACCGGACCCGCCAGCGCATCGGGCGCCGACAGCGGCAGGTCGGTGCCGAACACCATCTTGACGCCGTCGTTGAGGATCAGGATCAGCGCGAACGTGGCCAGCACCTGCGACAAATGGTCGCGCGCGTACAGCGTGCGCAGCAGCGTGATCTCCAGCAGCATGCCGAACAGCGCGGTCAAGCCGATCGCACCGAGCACGCCCCACACGAACGAGCCGGTCTTGGCCACCAGCCAGGCGGCGACGAACGCGCCCACCATGTACAGCGACCCGTGCGCCAGGTTGATCATGTCCATCACGCCGAACACCAGCGTGAGCCCGGCAGCGAGCAGGAACAGCATCAGGCCGAACTGCAGCCCGTTGAGCAGCTGCTCGACGATCAGCAGCGTGGGCATGCGCGGTCGCTCGGGTCGGACGTCGCGGCGGCCGGCATGCGCGCAGCGTGTATCACTTCATCGTGCAGGCGCCGACGTAGGCGTCGCCGTGGTCCTTGAGGATCGGCGTGTTGAACGACTTGTTGACGAGGCCGCCCTTGCCGTCGGAGCCGACCGTGCGCACGTAGTAGTTCTGGATCGGGTACTGGTTGCTGTTGAACCTGAACGGCCCGCGCACCGAGTCGAAGCGCGCCGCCTTCAGCGCCTTGCGCAAGGCGTCGCGGTCGTCGAGCTTGCCCTTGACGTCGCGCACCGCGGCGTTGATCAGCAACGCGGCGTCGTAGCCCTGCGACGCGTACAGCGTCGGGATGCGCTTGTATTCCTTCTCGAACTCGGCCACGAACTTCTGGTTCGCCGCGTTGGCGAAGTCGGGCGACCAGTGCGCGGTGTTGAACAGGCCCGACATCGCCGGGCCCACCGGGTTGATGACGTCCTGGTCGGCCGAGAAGCCGGGCAGCACGAGCTGGATGTCCTTGCCCAGGCCCGCGCCGACGAACTGCTTGATGAAGTTGATGCCCATGCCGCCGGGCAGGAAGATGTACAGCGCCTGCGGCTTGGCGGCGCGCACCTCGGCGAGCTCGGCTGCGTAGTCGAGCTGGCCGAGCTTGGTGTAGTTCTCGCCGACCACCTGGCCCTTGAACATGCGCTTGAAGCCGGCCAGCGAATCCTTGCCGGCCTGGTAGTTGGGTGCGATCAGGTACACGCTCTTCAGGTCGCGCGTGTTGGCGTACTGGCCGGCGGCCTCGTGGTACGCGTCGTTGGGCCAGCTCACCGCGTAGAACAGCGGGTTGCAGTCCTTGCCGGCGAGCGACGACGGTGCCGCGTTGGCGCTGATGTAGATGGTGTTGCTGTCGAACGCTTCGGGCAACGCGGCCAGCATGATGTTGGAGAACACCACGCCGGTCATGAAGTCCACGCGGTCGCGCTTGACGTTCTTCTCGAACAGCTGCTTGGCGACGTCGGGCTTGAACTGGTCGTCGCTGACCAGCACGTCGGCCGGCAGGCCGCCGAGCTTGCCGCCGTTCAGCTTGACCGCCAGCAGGAAGCCGTCGCGGATGTCGACGCCCAGCGCCGACGACGGCCCCGACAACGTGCTGACGAAGCCGACCTTCACCTTGTCGGCGGCGTGAGCGGCCGCGCCGGCCAATGTGGTCGCCAGAACGAGCGCGGCCAGCCGCAGCGCCGATGGAAGTGTCACGGTCATGGTGTGCTTGCCCTTGTTGCTGTTCATCATCAAACCCAGATCTGGATCACGTAGTCGAACGGTGCCTGCGCGTTGAACAGGTCGACGCGCTGCAGCTGGATCTTCCACTGCCCGTCGGCTGCCCGCTGCAGAGTGTGCCGATAGCGGCCGCCGAAGTGGCGGATCGAGTCGCGCCGCAGCTCCATCATGTGAAAGCGCGAGCGCACGACGACACGCGCGCCAGCTGCTTCTTCGATCGCGACGTGGCTGACGATGTGATTGGTCTCCCACAGCGGCGCCTGCGACCACGCGTTGGGGTGCGTGACGCGGCCCTTGCGGATCTCCATCATCATCTTGTCTTCGATGAAGATCGACGGCGAGCCCTCCCACTCGGTCTGCTCGGCGCGCGCTGGCATCCAGTAGACGCCGTCGTCGGCGAACAGGTCCATCCACGCCTGCCACTGCTTGGCGTCGAGCAGCTCGGCCTGGCGGTACAGCAGTTGTTCGACGTCGCGCTGCAGGTCGGCGGCGCCCGCGGTGAGCACCGCGGCCGGCAACTCGCCGGCCTTGTGCGGCGTGCGCGGCGAGTGCGTCGGTTCGATCGCCTGCGCGCCGGTGGGGCCTTGCGCGCTGTCGCCCGCGATCACCACGTCCTGGTCGAGCAGGTGCCGCATGTCGGGACCCGCGCTCGGGATGGCCCGACTCTTCGTGTCGGCAGCCATCACGCACCCTCCTGCATGTAGCGCGACCAGGCAGCGAACTGGCTTCGCATCACCACCTCGGAGGTGCCGTGGTTCGAATAGGCGACGCCGTTCTCGATGCGGTCGCCGCCGTGGTTGCGGTGGAAGCTCACCCAGTCGCCACCGTCGGACTGCAAGCCCCACTGGCCCTTGGTCCAGTTCTCCAGGTCGTCGGCGTTGATCATCGTGGCCGGCGAATTGACGAGGTTGTAGTACCACAGGCTCCTGCGGTAGATCGCCTCGGGTGCGCCCTTCAGGCGGAAGTGCCAGATCTCCGACAGCGTCTTGTCCGGCGAGATCGGGCGCAGGCAGCGCAACTGCTGCAGAGGCGACTGCACCGACAGGTACGGATACACCAGCACGTGGTGGATGCTGCGCGACAGGTATTCCTCGGCCTTGTCCTCGCCATACGCCTTCTTCAGCATCGCCTCGTGCTCGAGCGTGTCCTTGTCCTGCGGGCGCAGGCCCATGTAGGCCTTGAGGATGCCGTGGCCCTGCGGGTAGTTGATGGTCTGCACGCTGTCCCACTGCTCGAAGCTCGAGGCGAACGCCGACAGGTAGTGGTAGTACAGCGGCGCCGAGCCCTTCTGCTCCTTCAGCCTGCGCTCGACGCGGCCGGCGGCGATGCCGGTGCTCTGGTGCGTCACCGACGGGTGCAGCGCGTCGAGCTGGTTCTCCATGAAGAACTTCCAGTTCGATTGCTGGATCACGCGGTGGCACACCGGCACGACCTCGACTTCGCCCGCCGGCGAGCGGTCGCACATGTCGTCGAACGCGACCTTGGCCTCGCCGAGAAACTCCAGCAGCGAAGGGCCCTCGGCCGCGAGGCTGGCGAACACGAAGCCGCGGTAGCTGTCCACCCGCGCCGCGTGCTTCATGTTGCAGTCGGGGTTGCTGCGGTCCATGCGCGTGCCTTCGTAGCCGCGTGCCAGCGGGATCGCGCGCACCTTGCCGTCGAGGTGGTAGCTCCAGGCGTGGTACGAGCAGACGAAGGCGTCGCCGGTGTTGCCCTGCAGGTTGCCCACCAGCTGCACGCCGCGGTGCGCACAGCGGTTGTGCAGCACGTGGATCGCGCGGTCGGCGCTGCGCACCATGATCATCGGCTGGCGGCCGATGGTCACCGCGACGTAGTCGCCTTTGTTCGGCACCTGCGACTCGTGACCGCAATAGACCCAGACGCGCTCGAAGATGCGCGTCATCTCGCGGTCGAAGATCTGCTGGTCGGTGTACACCCGCTTGTGCACCCGATCGGGCTCGACGCAGCGGGCGAGGTCGAGGACTGCTTCTCCAGACATGGTGATTCCTTCGCTCAGGCGGCCCGCTCGTCGGCAGCGGGCAGTTCGTCGAGATTGGCCTTCATGCGTTCCAGCGTGCGGCGCAGCAGGTCCACCGTGCCGGCGGGCAGGCCTTCGACCGCGATGCGATTGAGGCGTTGCACCGTCGGCCAGATGCGCGCGAACAAGCGCTCGCCACTGGCCGTGGGCGCCAGCCGCGTGACGCGCAGATCGGTGGCATCACTCAGCCGCGCCGCCCAGCCGGCTTGCTCCATGCGATCGACCGTGCGCGTCAGCGTCGTGCGGTCGATCGTCGCCAGGTCGGCCAGCTCGCTCATCGAGCAGCGGCGCCGCGCACACAGCGTGGCCAGCACGCGCCACTCGGGCACGCGCAAGCCGAAACTGCGCAGCTCCTGAGTCAGGCGCCGGTCGCGGCTGCCGATCGCCTGCGTCAACCAGAAGAAGACGTGCTGCTCGAGATCGAAGCGCTCGGGCTGTTGGCGGGCCATGGCGCGACCGTACCGCGAGTTATGTGCATTTGCAACTGTCTGGAAACCCGTAGACCCGGCCTACCGGTGCAGCCCTCTGCCGGCCCGCCAATCGCCGGGCGTGCGGCCGTAGCGCGCCTTGAAGCTGCGGCAGAACGCGGGCACATCGCGCAAGCCGTTGGCGATGGCGATGTCGGCGATCCCGCGGGTCGCGAGCGCGGGGTCGGCCAGCGCCGCCGCGCAACGGGCGAGCCGTTCGTCGCGCAGCCAGCGCATGACGCCGGTGCCGTGGCCGGCGAAGGCGCGCTGCAGCGTGCGCGGCGACACCCGTTGCGCGCGCGCGATCGCCAGCAGGTTCAGGTCCGGGTCGGCGATGCGTTCACGCGCATGGCGTTGTGCACGCTCGACCAGCGCGCGCTGCGGGGCCGCGCCGCCGCCGTCCGCTGCCCGGGTGGCGGCGCTGTGTGCGGCCAGCAGGTGGAACAGTTCGTCCACCAGCACCGCGGCTTCGCTGTCGTCGGTGTCGGGCAGCGCCTCGTCGAGGCCCTTCACGAAGCCCGCGAGCAGGCGCCCGAAGCCACCGCTGGACGGCAGCCGTCGTGCCAGCCGCCGCTCGAGGTCGTTTGCCATCGCACCGAAGCAGGCACGGGGCGCCTGGATCACCGTCTGGCGGAACGGCTGGTCGAACAGCAGCCGGTACGGCTGCGAGTTGTCGAACAGCAGCATGTCGCCGGGCAACAGCAGCGCATGGGCGCCGGCTTGCTCGACGCCGCAGCTGCCGGCGCGCTGCACCATGAAGGTGTAGATGTCGGGTGCGTCGTCGCGCGCGATCTGCGCGGCATCGCGGCTGACCCGCTGCGGCCCTGCGTCGACGGCCGAGTACACGCGGCCGTGCGCCGCCCGCACGTCCATGCGGGCATGAAACGCCTGCCGCAGCAGCGGCTCGGCGTTCATCGGCACGTACACCGAGCACACCACTTCGCGCCAGAAGCCGGCCCGCTCGCGGGGATCCACCCGCGACGTATCGAACTGCAGATTCATGGCTTCCCCCTTGGCGCGGCCGGCAAAGCGGGTTGGCGCGCCATGCACATCCGCCCGGCTGCGCCGCACCTAGCATCGGCTGCACCGCTGCAGCAACGGCGACTGCGGTGAATTCACTCTACTGCCGTTGAAAGGAAACGTCATGCCCGTCAAACCCGCAAAGCCCGTGCTCGGTGGCCGCGACAAAGTGAAGGTCGCGATCGCGCAGAAGTCCCCGGTGTTCATGAACCTCGACGCCAGCGTCGAACGTGCGGAAGGCCTCATCGGCGAGGCCGGCCGCAACGGCGCGCAGCTGGTGGTGTTTCCCGAGGCTTGGCTGGCCGGCTATCCGTACTGGACCGAAGGCTGGGACTCGGTGCTGCCGCAGTGGGCCGGTGGCCGCATCCTGTTTCGCGACAACGCGCTGGTGGTGCCCGGCGAGCATGCCGAGCGCATCGCGCACGCCACCCGCAAGGCCGGCGTCTACGTCGTGCTGGGCTGCAACGAGATGGACCCGCGACCCGCGGTCAGCACGATCTACAACAGCCTGATCTTCTTCGCGCCCGACGGCTCGGTGATGGGACGCCACCGCAAGCTGATGCCGACCTTCACCGAGCGTTTGTTCTGGGGCCAGGGCGACGCCAGCGACCTGGTGGTCTTCGACACCGACATCGGCCGCCTGGGCGGGCTGATCTGCGGCGAGCACCTGATGACCCTGGTGCGTGCGTCGATGATCGCGCAGGGCGAGGACATCCACATCGCCGCGTTCCCCGGCGCTTTCGAGCTGCACACCGGCCCGCAGCTCGAGGAGCCCGAGAAGGCGGGCTGCTTCTGGGGCCACTTCGAAGTGCGCGCCCACGCCTTCGAGGCCGGCGCCTTCGTCGTCTCGGCCTGCGCCGCGATCAACGACGACGACGTGGCGGCGGACTTTCCCTACAAGGGCAAGATGAACATCGGCTACGCCAACGGCGGTAGCGAAGTCATCGCGCCGCTGGGCATCGCGCTGGCCGGCCCGACCTACGGCGAGGCGATGGTCTATGCCGAGCTCGAGGCGTGGATGATCAAGGCCACCAAGGCGATCGTCGACACCATGGGGCACTACGCACGGCCCGACGTGCTGCGCCTGCTGATGCGCGGCGAGCAGGGCTGGGAACCCGTGGGCCAGGCGCGCGACCTCGCGCCGGTGCGCGCGGTGCTGACCGACGACGCGCTCAAGCGCGCTGCCGATGCGCGCGACGTGGCGTCGGAGCGGGTGCTCGAGATGGCCGAGGGGGTGCGCCGAGCGGCGGCCTGAGGTCGGCGGCTCGCCGCCGCGCTGTCGATTTCGCGGCGGCTGAGCCGTCGTGGCGCGGGTACGTGTTCGCCGCGTGCCCGCGGCGTCGTGCGCGTGTCCGGGGTGGGCTACGCTGGCGGCCACGCCCAACCCCGAAGGTGCCCCCATGTCCGACCCGACCGAACTCTCCGACTACCTCGTGCTGTCGTGCGGGCAATGGGACGCCGACGCTTCGAAGGAAGACATCCAGGCCGCGATCGATCAGTTCTACCTCTGGTACGAGCGGCTGGTGGCGCAGGGCACGATCAAGCGCGGCCAGCGGCTCGCGCCCGAACGCAAGACGGTGTCGCGGCGGGGCGTGGTCGACGGCCCGTTTGCCGAAACCAAGGAGATCATCGGCGGCTACTGGGTCATCGTCGCCGCCAGCCTGCAGCAGGCGGCCGAGATCGCGTCGCGCAATCCGTGCCTGGCCTACGGCTTGAGCTACGAGATCGGCCCGATCGAGCCGGCGCGTGCCAGCGCCTACGACCAGACCTGCGAGACGCCGCTCAGTCGTGCTTGATGGCGATCGTCTTCAGCGTCGAAAAGCCGTACAGCGCCTCGAAGCCCTTCTCGCGGCCGTGGCCTGACTGCTTGACGCCGCCGAACGGCAGCTCGACGCCGCCGCCGGCGCCGTAGTTGTTGACGAACACCTGGCCGCACTTCAGCCGCCGCGCCACCCGCAGCGCGCGGCTGCCGTCGCGAGTCCAGACACCGGCCACCAGGCCGAACGGCGTGCCGTTGGCCTGCGCGACGGCATCGGCTTCGTCGTCGAACGAGATCACCACCTGCACCGGGCCGAAGATCTCTTCCTGCGCCAGGCGGTGGTCGTTGCGCACCGGCGCCAACAGCGTCGGCGCCACGTAGCAGCCGTTGCGCGGCAGGTCGCCACTCAACGTCGCCTGCGCCGCGACGTTGAGGCCGCTGTCGCGCGCGGCCGCGAGATAACTTTGCACCAGCTCGCGCTGGCGTGCCGAAATCAGCGGCCCGACGTCGGGGTCGTTGATCGCCGGGCCGACCACCAGCTTCTTGTAGCGCGCGGCCATGCGCGCCACCACGTCGTCGAAGATGCTGGCGTGCACCAGGATGCGCGATGCGGCCGAGCACGTTTGCCCGGCGTTCTGCACGCCGGCGTTGACGAGGAACGGCAGCGCCGCGTCGAGGTCGGCATCGTCGAACACGATCTGCGGGCTCTTGCCGCCGAGCTCGAGCGTCACCGGCACGGTGTTCTTGGCTGCAGCCGCCTGCACCTGCTGGCCCACCGCCACAGAGCCGGTGAACGACAGGTGCTGCACGCCGGGGTGGCGCGCCAGCGCGTCGCCGGCCTCTTCGCCGAGGCCGGGCACCACGTTGAGCGCGCCGGCCGGCAGCCCGCAGTCGTGCGCGATGCGCGCAAACGCCAGCGCGGTGAGGCAGGCCTCTTCGGCCGGCTTGAGCACGCAGGCGTTGCCCATCGCGAGCGCCGCGCCCACTGAGCGGCCGATGATCTGCATCGGGTAGTTCCACGGCACGATGTGGCCGGTGACGCCGTGCGGTTCGCGCAAGGTGAGCGCGGTGTAGCCCGCCGTGAAGGGGATCGTCTCGCCCATCACCTTGTCGGCCGCGCCGCCGTAGAACTCGAGGTAACGCGCCAGCGCGTTGGCGTCGGCCAGGCCCTGCTTGACCGGCTTGCCGACGTCGAGCGCCTCCATGCGCGCCAGCACGTCGGCCAGCTCGGCCACGCGCAGGCTCATGCGCAGCAGGATGCGGCCGCGCTCGGCGGCGCTCATCACGCCCCAGGGGCCGTCGAGCGCGGCCTGCGCCGCGTGCACCGCGGCATCGATTTCGGCCGGGCTGCCGCGCGCGATTTGCGTCAGCTCGGAGCCGTCGGATGGATTGATCAGCGGCATCGTGCGGCCGAACGATGCGCTTTGCCAAAGCCCGCCGATGAACACGGCGCGGGTGTCGAAGTCGATCGATTCCATGTGCGCTCCGCGCCGGGGCCCGGCGCGTCAACGCACTCACCGGGCGGGTCGGCCAATCGCTTTGCGGCATGATAGTCCGATGCCCCGCCACTCGTGCTTCGTGTTGCCAGCGTTGTCGTGCCGGCGCCGCAACGTGGTTGCCGAGGCATGAGCCCCGCCCGGCCGCCCGAAGGGGCTCATTCCCGCTCGGCGGGAACGCGCGCAGCGCGAAGGGTGCATCGATGAGCGTCTTCCTGCTCAAGCGTCTGGCCACCTTCCTGGCCACGCTGCTGGTGGCGTCGCTGCTGGTGTTCGCGGTGCTCGACGTGCTGCCAGGCAACGTGGCGCAGGTGATCCTGGGCGACACCGCGACGTCGGAATCGATCGCGGCGCTGGAAAAGAAACTCGGCCTGGACCGGCCGACGCACGTGCGCTACATCGACTGGGTGGGCGGCCTGCTGCGCGGCCAGACGGCGCTCAGCCACTCGTACGACACCTCCACCGCGACGCTGATCGCCGAGCGGCTGCAGGTGACGCTGCCGCTGGCGCTGATGGCGATGATGTTCACCGTGCTGATCGGCATCACGCTCGGCATCTACGCCGCGGCGCGCCAGAACAAGGCGGGCGACGTCGGCGTGATGGCGCTGAGCCAGCTCGGCATCGCGGTGCCGAGCTTCTGGTTCGCGATCCTGCTGATCCTGCTGTTCGCGGTGAAGCTGCAGTGGGTCAGCGCCGGCGGCTTTCCCGGCTGGCGCGAAGACGACGGCGGCGGCCTGTGGGCAGGCCTGACGGCGTTGCTGCTGCCGGCGATCGCGCTGGCCGCGGTGCAGGCCGCGGTGCTGGCGCGCTGGACACGCTCGTCGGTGCTGGAGACGCTGCGCGAAGACTATGTGCGCACCGCGCGCGCCAAGGGCCTGAGCCGGCGCGCGGTGCTGTGGAAGCACGTGCTGCGCAACGCCATGATCCCGGTGCTCACCATCCTCGGCCTGCAGTTCGCGTTCCTGATCAGCGGCACCGTGGTGGTGGAAAACGTCTTCGTGCTGCCGGGCATCGGCCGGCTGGTGTTCCAGGCCATTGCCAACCGCGACCTCGTGGTCGTGCGCGACGTCGTGCTGTTGCTGGTGGCGATGGTGGTGGTGGTCAACTTCGTGGTCGACGTGCTGTATGCGGTGGTCGATCCGCGGCTGAAGGCGAGCGACGCGTGAAGGGGGCTTTCGATTGAGTGCCGTGCTGAGCGCGCCGGCGCCGTCGGCCGGCTTCGTCGCGCGGGCGCTGCGGCATCCGAGCTTCGCCATCGGCGCCGTGCTGACGCTGCTGCTGCTCGGTGCGGCCGCGCTGTCGCTGCTGTGGTCGCCCTACCCGCCCGCGGAGATCGACATTCCGAACAAGCTGCAAGGCGCCAGCGCCGCGCACTGGTTCGGCACCGACAGCCTCGGGCGCGACATCGCGTCGCAATTGCTGGTCGGTGCCCGCGCGTCGATCCTGGTCGGCGTGTTCGCGGTGCTGATCGGCTTTTCGATCGGCACCGCGCTGGGACTGCTGGCGTCGGCACGTGGCGGCTGGGTCGAAGAAGGCGTGATGCGCCTGTCGGATTTCACGTTCGCGTTTCCGGCGCTGCTGTCGGCCATCCTGCTGGGCGCCATCTACGGCCCCGGGCTGGTCACCGGCATCGTGGCGATCGGCGTCTTCAACGTCCCGGTGTTCGCGCGCGTCACGCGCGGCGCCGCCAACGCCATCTGGACACGCGAGTACGTACTGGCGGCGCGCGCGGCCGGCAAGAACCGCTGGCACATCACCTGGGACCACGTGGTGCCCAACATCGCCAGCGCCTTGATCGTGCAGGCGACCAACCAGTTCGCCACCGCCATCATTGCCGAAGCAGCGCTGAGCTATCTGGGCCTGGGCACGCAGCCGCCGATGCCGAGCTGGGGCCGCATGCTCAACGAGGCGCAGACGCAGATGTTCCAGGCGCCGATGCTGGCGGTCTACCCCGGCATGGCCATCGTGCTGGCGGTGCTGGGCCTCAACCTGATGGGAGACGGGCTGCGCGACCTGCTCGATCCGAAGCTGGCGCGCAAGCGTTGAACCGGGGGAATTCATGAAGACCTTGAAGATCGATTTCGTGTCCGACGTCGCGTGCCCCTGGTGCGCGGTGGGGCTCCACGCGCTGGAACGCGCGCTCGAGCGCGTCGGGCCGGAGCTGACGGCCGATCTGCACTTCCAGCCGTTCGAGCTCAACCCGACGATGCCGGCCGAGGGCGCCGACACGGTGCAGTACCTGTCGAACAAGTATGGAATCACGGCCGAGCAGATCGGGCGCAACCAGGTGGCGATCCGCGCACGCGGCGCCGAGGTCGGCTTCGCGTTCGGCAACCGCGCCCGCGTGTGGAACACCTTCGACGCGCACCGGATGCTGCATTGGGCCGGCCTGCAGGGCAAGCAGCGCGAACTCAAGCACGCGCTGCTGAAGGCCTATCACGGCGACGGCCGCAACCCGGGCGCGCACGACGTGCTGCTCGATCTCGCCGGCGCGGTGGGCCTGGACGTCGAGGCCGCGCGCCAGGTGCTCGACAGCGGCCGCTACACCGACGAGGTGCGTGCCGCCGAGGCGATGTGGCAGCAAGCCGGCATCCACTCGGTGCCGTCGATCGTGATCAACGATCGCCACCTGATCCAGGGCGGCCAGCCGCCCGAGGTGTTCGAGCAGGCGCTGCGACAGATCGCCGAGCAGGAAGCCTGAGTTGGCCCGCAACGTCGAGATCAAGGCGCGCATCGCCGGCATCGAGGCGCTGCTGCCGCGCGCACGTGCGCTGGCCGGTGGCGATGCGCAGCCGCTGGTGCAGGACGACACCTTTTTTCGTGTGCCGCAGGGCCGCCTGAAGCTGCGCGAGTTCGGTGACGGCAGTGCGGAGCTGATCCAGTACCAGCGCGCCGACACCCCGCAGGCCAAGTTGTCGGACTACGTGCGCACGCCGGTGCCGTTGCCCGCCACGATGCGCGAAGCACTCGATCGCGCGCTGGGCACGATCGGCCGCGTGCGCAAGCAGCGCCTGCTGCTGATGGTGGGCGCCACACGCATCCACCTCGACCGCGTGGAGCAACTCGGCGAGTTCATCGAGCTCGAGGTCGTGCTGCGCGACGACCAGCACGAGCGCGACGGCGTGCGCATCGCCGATCGCCTGATGCACGAGCTCGGCCTGGCCACCGCGCCGCGCATCGCGGGTGCCTACCTCGACCTGTTGGCCGGCGCATGAGCGCACTGCTCGCGGTCAGCGACCTCGGCGTCACGCTGCAGACCGCCCGCGGCCCCGGCGAGGCGTTGCGCGGCGTGTCGTTCACCGTCGAGCGCGGCGAGACCGTCGGCCTGATCGGCGAATCCGGCTGCGGCAAGTCGATCACCGCGCTGGCGCTGATGGGCTTGCTGCCCGAGGGCGCGTTGGTCTCCGGCTCGATCCGGCTCGCCGGGCGCGAGCTGGTCGGCCTCGACGAGCACACGCTGTGCAGCCTGCGCGGCCGGCGCATCGGCATGGTGTTCCAGGAGCC
>DATDJF010000381.1:0-7155 GCA_036520715.1 Burkholderiaceae bacterium
TCGGCGCCGACCTCTCGGTGATGGAGGCCGACACCCGCCGCATGCGGCCGAACAGGCCCTACGTCATGAGCAACCTGCGCACCAAGCAGGGCCTGGCCGAGGTGGTGTCGTTCATCGAGCGCCGCGGCCTGCTGGTGCAGCTGGGCTAGCGCCCGTCCCTTGGTCATCGATAACCCTGGGCAGCCCAGAGCGCCTACTTACAGAGCGCCTACTTAAATAAGAACGATTCTTGTTATGATCCGCCGGTTTCGGAACCGGAAGGACGCAGCATGAATTGCTTGTTGAAGTTTTCTGCCACCCTGGGTGTTTGCATCGTCGCGGCGACGACCGCGGCCCGAGCGCAGGACAACGTCGTCAATCTCTACTCGGCGCGCCACTACCAGACCGACGAGGCGCTGTACGCCAACTTCACCAAGCTCACCGGCATCAAGATCAACCGGCTCGACGGCCGCGAGGACGAGCTGGTCGAGCGCATCCGCAACGAGGGCAGCAGCGGCCCGGCCGACATCCTGATCACCGTCGACGCATCGCGGCTGGAAGTGGCCGACAAGCTCGGTCTGTTCCAGCCCGTGAAGTCGGCGCTGCTCGAGCAGCGCGTGCCCGCCGGCCTGCGCACGCCGACCTGGTTTGCGTTCTCGACCCGTGCGCGCGTGATCGCCTACAACAAGGCCAACGTCAAGCCCGAGCTGGTGCAGAACTACGAAGACCTCGCCAAGCCGGCGCTCAAGGGCCAGGTGTGCGTGCGCTCGGGGTCGCACCCGTACAACCTGTCGCTCGGCGCCGCGATGATCGCCCACGACGGCGAGGCCAAGACCGAAGAATGGGCGCGCGGCCTGGTGGCCAACTTCGCGCGTGCACCCAAGGGCGGCGACACCGACCAGTTGCTCGCGGTGGCAGCCGGCGAGTGCGGTGTGGCGATCTCCAACAGCTACTACCTGGTGCGCCTGATGCGCTCGACCAAGCCGAGCGACCAGGAGGCGATGAAGGCGTTGGGGGTCATGTGGCCCAACCAGAGCACGTGGGGCACCCACATCAACGTGTCGGGCGCCGGCGTGCTGAAGAACGCGCCGCACAAGGACGCGGCGATCAAGTTCCTCGAGTACCTGGCCAGCGACGAGGCGCAAGGCTACTTCGCCAACGGCAACAACGAGTGGCCGGTGGTCAAGTCGGCGGTCGCCAAGAACAAGGAGCTGGAGTCGCTCGGCGATTTCAAGTCCGACGCGCTGCCGGTGGGCGACCTCGCCAAGAACGTGGCCGCGGCACAGAAGGCATTCGACCGCGCCGGCTGGAAGTAGTCGCCGTCAGGCTGCCGCTGCGGGTGCCGCGCGCGCGATGCGGCGGCACAGCAGCACCATCGGCCCGAGGCCCACGGCGACGATCGCCAGCGCCGGCGTCGCCGCCTCGGCCAGCCGCTCGTCGCTGGCCAGCGTGTAGGCGGTGGTGGCCAGCGTGTCGAAGTTGAAAGGCCGCATCACCAGCGTGGCCGGCAACTCCTTCATCACGTCGATGAACACCAGCAGCGCGGCGGTGAGCACGCTGCCGCGCAGCAGCGGCAGGTGCACCCGCGCCAGGGTCTGCCCGGCGCCCAGGCCGAGACTGCGCGACGCCTGGTCCATGCTCGGCGTGATGCGCGCCAGCCCGGCATCCACGCTTTGCAGCGCGGCGGTGAGGTAACGCACCAGACAGGCGTACACCAGCGCCGCGATGCCACCGGTGAGCAGCAGGCCCGGGTCGACGCCGACCCACGAACGCAGCGTGTGCGCCAGCAGATGATCCAGCCGCGTCACCGGGATCAGCACGCCGACCGCGATCACCGAGCCCGGCAGCGCATAACCGAAGCCGGCCACCCGATGGGCCGCCCGCATCGCCGCGCCGCGCTGTGCGCGCGAGGCGTAGGCGATCAGCAGCGCGGCCGCCACCGCCGCCACCGCGGTGAGCGCGGCCACCGCCACGCTGTTGCGCGCCAGCGTGGCGAAGCGCTGCACCGGCAACGGCTCGGTCGACGTCGCGAGCAGCGCGAGCACCAGCGCCGGCAGCACGAAGCCCAGCAGCAGCGGCAAGGTGCACGCCGCGGTGGCGAGCGCGCCGCGCCAGCCCGTGAGCGGCAGCCGCTGCTCGGTGCGGCTGCGCAGCGACGCATCGGCGTATCGCGAGCGGCCGCGGCTCGCGCGCTCCAGCGCCAGCACCGCGACCACGAACGCCAGCAGCGCCAGCGACAGTTGAGCCGCCGCGGCACGGTCGCCGAGCGCGAACCAGGCGCGATAGATGCCGGTGGTGAAGGTCTGCACGCCGAAGTACGACACCGCGCCGTAGTCGGCCAGCGTCTCCATCAGCGCCAGCGCCACGCCGGCGGCGATGGCCGGCCGCGCCAGCGGCAACGACAGCCGAACGAAGCTCTGCCACGGCGTCAAGCCCAGCGATCGCCCCACTTCGATCATGCCGCCGGCGCGCTCGAGGAATGCCGTGCGCGCCAGCAGGTAGACGTACGGGTAGAGCACCAGCGTGAACATCAGCGCCGCGCCGCCGAGGCTGCGCACGTCGGGAAACCAATAGTCGGCGCGCGACCAGCCGAACGCGCGGCGCAGCGCCGACTGCACCGGCCCCACGTACTGCAGCAGGTCGGTATAGGCGTAGGCCATCACATAGGCCGGCATCGCCAGCGGCAGCACCAGCAACCACTCGAAGCTCGAGCGGCCGGCGAACTCGTGGCGCGTCACCAGCCAGGCCGCGCCGACACCGACCGCCGCCACGCCGACGCCAACCGCGGCGCACAGCACCAGCGTGCTCGACACATAGTCGGGCAGCACGGTGGTGGAGAGGTGCGACCAGGTGGCTGCAGTGCCGCCGGTGAACGCGCTCAGCGCCACCGACAGCAACGGTGCGGCCACCATCGCGGCCACCAGCAGCGCGCCGATCAGCAGCCCGTTCACCGAGGGCGCACGCGCCGGTCGTTGCATGGCGATGATTATCATGGCCCGCCGCACACCCACCGCGGCCGACGCACGATGGACATCACCGGCGCACGATCCTCACCGTCCGATCCCGTCGCGATGGCGGGCGCGCCGTGGCTGCAGCTCGACGAGGTCACGCTCGCCTATGGGAGCAAGGTGGTGGTCTCGGCGCTCAACCTCGCGTTGCCGCGCGGCGCGATCGGCTGCCTGCTCGGGCCCTCGGGCTGCGGCAAGACCACGGTGCTGCGGGCCATCGCCGGCTTCGAGCCGGTGGCGTCGGGCACGATCCGGCTCGACGGCGACGTGTTGAGCCGCCGCGACCAGCATCTGGCACCGGAGCGGCGGCGCGTCGGCATGGTGTTCCAGGACCAGGCGCTGTTTCCGCACCTCACGGTGGCCGCCAACGTGGGCTTCGGCCTGCGCGGCGCGGCCGGCGCGCAGTCACGGGTTGCCCACATGCTCGAGACGGTGGGGCTGTCGCACGCTGCGGCCCGCTATCCACACGAGTTGTCGGGCGGCCAGCAGCAGCGGGTGGCATTGGCGCGCGCGCTGGCGCCGGCGCCGCGGCTGCTGTTGCTGGACGAGCCGTTCTCCAGCCTCGACGTCGAGTTGCGCGAGCGCCTGGGCGCCGAGGTGCGCACCCTGCTCAAGGGCGGCGGCATCACGGCGCTGATGGTGACGCACGACCAGCACGAGGCGTTCGCGATCGCCGACGAGATCGGCGTCATGCGCGAGGGCCGCATCGAGCAATGGGACAGTGCCTACAACCTGTATCACCAGCCGGCCAACCGCTTCGTCGCCGACTTCGTCGGCCAGGGCGTGTTCCTGCCCGGCGTCGTGCTCGACGGCCGCCACGTGCGCATGGAGTTGGGCGTGCTGGAGAGCC
The DNA here is from genome assembly GCA_036520715.1 of Burkholderiaceae bacterium. Lineage (GTDB taxonomy): Bacteria > Pseudomonadota > Gammaproteobacteria > Burkholderiales > Burkholderiaceae_C > JAEUPI01. The sequence continues at coordinate 3,838 of DATDJF010000381.1, forward strand.
ACTCGCCGGTGCGCTGCACCGAGCAAGGCGACGTCTGCCCCAGCGGCTGCGAGGTCGACGTGCTGCTGCGCCCCGACGACGTGGTGCACGACGATGCCAGCGGTGTGACCGCACAGGTGCTGGGCAAGGCGTTTCGCGGCGCGGAGTTCCTGTACACGCTGATGCTGCCCAGCGGTGCGAAGGTGCTGTCGCTGGTGCCGTCCCACCACAACCATGCCATCGGCGAGCGCATCGGCATTCGTCTGGAACTCGACCACGTGGTGGCGTACCAGCGCCACGGCGCAGCGGACCAGGGCACGTGACCCTTGAGGCGCAACGGTCGAAGCGCCGGCGTACCATCCACCTCCCTCTCATTTCAGCCTTGAAGGAGTTGTCGCGATGGGCCTGATCAGTTTCATCAAGGAAGCCGGCGAAAAGCTGTTCGGCAAGGGCGAGGCCAAGGCAGCGCAGGAGGCCGCGGAGCGCGAAGCCAGTGCGGCCAACCTGGAGCGGCTCAATCGCACCGCCGGCGACGCGATCGCCACCTACATCGGCGCGATGGGGTTGAAGGTCGACAGCCTCGACGTCGGATTCGACGGCACCACCGGCACTGTCACGGTGTCGGGGGTGGCGGCCGATCAGGCCACCAAGGAGAAGGTGGTGCTGTGCTGCGGCAACGTCGAGCGTGTGTCGCAGGTCAGCGACCTGATGACCGTGGCCACGCCGGCCGACGAGTCGAAGTACTACACGGTGGTCAAGGGCGACAACCTGTCGAAGATCTCCAAGGAGTTCTACGGCACGCCCAACAAGTACCCGCAGATCTTCGAGGCCAACAAGCCGATGCTGACGCACCCGGACAAGATCTATCCGGGGCAGTTGCTGCGCATTCCGCCGGCCTGATCAGCCCGCGGTGGCGTGCAGCGCGAGGACCCGGCTGACCACCGGGTCGGCGCGCAAACGTTCGCGATGCGCCTGCAGCTTCGGGAAGCGAGCCGGGTCGACGCTGTCACCTTCCCACCACTGCGTCAGCGTGAAGAGGTAGATGTCGCTGATGCCGTAGCGCGCACCCATCACCCACGGCCCGGCGAAATACTCGCGCTCGATCAGGTCGAAGCACTCGGCCACGCTCTGCGGCACTTTCTTCTTCATCGCCTCGATGGCCGCCGGGTCGTCGGCCCAGCGGTAGCCGCGCACGCGGTGCGCATGCGCGACGTGCACCGTCGAGCACAGGTAGCTGTTGAAGGCGTTGATGCGCGCCATCTCGAACGGATCGTCCAGTGGCGCGAGGTTGGCAGCGGGGTGCGTCTGCGCGATGAACTGCAGGATCGCCGGCGTCTCCGTGAGGATGCCGCGCTCGCTCACCAGCGCCGGCACGCGGCCCTTGGGGTTGATGCGCAAGTACTCGGCCGAACGCTGCTGCTGCTCCTTGAAGTCGAGCCGCAGCGCGCGGTAGTCGGCACCGGCGGCTTCCAAAGCCACGTGCGACGCCAGCGCACAGGTGCCGGGGGCGTAGTAGAGGGTCAGCACGTGCGGCCCCTTGTTCAACGCAGCGGCGCCAGCGCGCGCAACGCACGCACCACGCCCTCGCCCATGGAAGTGCCGATTCGTTTGGCCAGCCTCTCGGCCAGGTTTTCCTTCGGCGTGTAGTCGACCACCTCCTCGGCCTTGACGACCTCGCGCGCCACGTAGTCGAGGTTGCCGAGCTTGTCGGCCAGGCCCTGGCGCACCGCTTCCTCGCCGTTCCAGAACAGGCCCGTGAACGTGGTGTCGTTCTCGCGCAGGCGCTTGCCGCGGCCATCCTTGACGACCTTGATGAACTGCTGGTGGATCTGCTCGATCATCGCCTGCGCATAGGCCTTGTGCTTCTCGTTCTGCGGCGTGAACGGGTCGAGCATGGCCTTGTTCTCGCCGGCGGTCAGCAGCCGCCGCTCGATGCCGATCTTCTCCATCGCAGCGGCAAAGCCGAAGCCGTCCATCAGCACGCCGATCGATCCCACCAGGCTGGCCTTGTCGACGTAGATCTCGTCGGCCGCCACCGCGATGTAGTAGGCGCCCGAGGCACACATCTCCTCCACCACGGCGTACACCGGCTTCTTGTGCTTGGCCTTCAGGCGCTTGATCTCGTCGTTGATGATGCCGGCCTGCACCGGGCTGCCGCCGGGGCTGTTGATGCGCAGCACCACGGCCTGCGACTCGGCATCCTCGAAAGCGCCCTTCAATGCGGCCACCAGGTTCTCGGCGCTGGCTTCGGCGTCGACGGCGATCTCGCCTCGCACCTCGATCAACGCCGTGTGCGGACCGCTCGGCGCGCCGCCGTGGCCGCGCCCGGCCAGCAGCGACCACGCGATGATGATGAACAGGATCAGCCAGGCGAGCCGGAAGAACACCCGCCAGCGGCGGTCGGCGCGCCGCTCGCGCAGCAACTCGTCGGTGAAGCGCGACATGCCGCGTTCGAAGCTCGAGGGCCCGCGCGGCGGCGGCGGCGCGGGCATCGGCGCTGCACCGTCCGGGGGCAGGGTCGACGAAGGCAGATACGGTTCTTGCGGATTCATGGCGTGCTTTCAGGGGTCGCGCCATCGCCCGGCCCCGCGTCGTCGAAGACGACCGGTTGGATGTCGCGGGAAGGATACCAATACACGGTGCCCTCACGCTCTTCGGTGGTGATGGCCATCAGGCGGCCGCGCCCGCAGGGGCCGCCCACACACTGGCCGTCGGCCGGCTCGTACGCGGCGCCATGCACCGAACAGAGGATCCAGCGCTTGTCCATGTCGAGAAACTGGCCGGGCTGCCAGTCCATCTCCGAAGGCACGTGGGCACAGCGGTTGATGTAGGCCACGACCTTGCCGTCGAAGCGCAGCGCGAAGGCGCGCGCCGGGGCGCGCCACAGCATGACGTCGAACACGATCGCCTGGCCGCGCTCGAGCAGCTCGCCGGCCGCGCACAGGGCTTGCGCCTCGGTGGGTTCAGCCATGGCGCATCAGCCAGTCGTGCAGCTCGCGGGTCGAATGCGCCACGAACAGCGGCTCGAACTCCAGCAGGGCCGCGTGCTCGTGGGCGCCGTAGCTGACGGCCACGCACGGCGCGCCCGCGTTGACCGCCAGCTGCAGGTCGTGCGTGGTGTCGCCGATCATCAACGTGCGCTCGGGGGTGGTGCCGCACTCGCGCATCAGCTCCAGCAGCATGCGCGGGTCGGGCTTGCTTGCCGTCTCGTCGGCGGTGCGTGTGGCGTCGAACAGAGCCTTCAATTGCACCGTTTCGAGCGCGGCGTCGAGGCCGCGCCGTGCCTTGCCGGTGGCCACGGCGATGCGCTGGGATCGTGCCTTCAGCGCATGCAGCATC
>DATDJF010000382.1:0-24049 GCA_036520715.1 Burkholderiaceae bacterium
GATAAAGGCGGGGTTGAAGTGCCCGACGTAGGCGGCGAGCACTTTCGTCGTGTCGCGCTCGGGGTCGACGCTGACCATCACGAACTGCACATCGCGTGTGCCGTCGCCGGATTGCTCCAGCCGTTGGTGCAGCGCCTGGAATTCGACCAGCGTCGTCGGGCAGAAGTCAGGGCACGAGGTGTAGCCGAAGATGAGGAAGGTCCAGCGGCCTTTCAGCGCGGCGGGGCCGAACGGCGTCTCGTCGTGGCGAACGAGCGTGAAGTCGGCGATGGCATCCGGCTTGGGCAGCAGGTACGTGCCGCGCGCCACCTCCAGGTAGCGCTGCGCGCGCTCGGGCGGCGGGCGCAGCGGGACCCCGAACCAGGCGGCGGCCAGCGCTGCCGCGACGGCGCCTGCGCCGATCGCGAACCAACCGCGCCGGGAGATGCGGGCCAGGCCCGAGCGCAGGTCCATCGAAGCGCAAGCGCAACAGCCGGCGCGGCTACTTCTTCAGCTCGATCGGCAGCTTGACCGCATCGCCACCCTTGATCGTCACCGACGTCTCGAGCGGGCCGGTGTGGCGATGGAACGCGACCAGGGTGTAGGTGCCCGGCGGCACGTCGCCGATGCTGAACGCGCCGTCGGCGCCGGTGAGCGCGTAGTACGGGTTCTCGGCGACGAGCAGCTGCGAGTGCATCCAGTTGTGCGTGTCGCACTGGATGCGGATCAGCCCCGGGAGCGGCAGCGCCCGCTTGACCGTGATGCCCTTTTCCGGAATCGCGATGTTGAACGCGTTGCGCCCGCCGTAGTAGCCGTGCGTGGTGTGCAGCACCGGGTCGGAGTTGACGACGCTGAGTTCGCCCGGGTGCATGACCTGTGCGGCCGTCTTGAAAATGCACTTCTCCTGGTCGATCGTCGCCGGCTTGTCCAGTTTTGGCCAAGCCTTGCCTTTGGCCACACCCTTCAGGTAGACGATCACGTCCTTCACGCCCTTGTCGGCGCCGACGGTGATCTGCACCTCGTCGCGCGGCCCGCCGCAGGTTTCGACGTCCTTGTTGGGAACGATCTTCTTGATCGCCACCTCGCCGAGGAAGGTGATCTTGCCCTCGATCTTGCCGCCGCCGGCAACCGGGGCCACCTCGTACTTCTGCGCCTGCGCCATGGCCGTGAAGCTGGCGAACGCGAGCGTGGCTGAAAGGGCCACTGTCGGGAGAAAGCTGAACTTCAACGAGTGCATGCGGGTCCCTTTGTTGTCTTGCCGGGCTGCTCCGGCTGCGCGGATGTTCTCAGGGAACCCTCGAGCGCGCAAATCGATTTGGTCGATCGTCGCTATGCACGATGAGGATGCTGGCAGCCGCGAAGCGGGCGAGCGTACAGGGTGCGGCCTGCCACCCGAGACCCGCCATTTGCGGGTCAGGCAGCAGCGATCACGGCTTCGTCGCTGCGCTGCTCGCCACGGTTGTCGGTCCAGGTCACGCGCAGGCGTTGCCCGACCTCTGCGCCGTCAAAGCGGAAGACGAGCAACGGGTCGCGCGACATCGCGAAGCTCAAACGCGCCGCGCAGACGGTGCGCGCACCGAGCGTCACGTTCACCTCGGTGATGTGATGCCGCGGTACCAGCTGGCCGGCCTCGTCGACGCGCAGGCCAGTCTCCATCGGGTGCGGCATCAGGATCTGGACTTCGGTAACCCTCTCGCGCAAGCGGGCGCGGATGCGGATCGGCTGGGCCTTCATGGCGTACACCGTCGGATCGGGGTGCGGTAAGCGGGCTGGATCAAGGCGGCTCCCGGGCCGAACGATGTCAGCCGCAGCCCCCGACGAGTACCTCGACGGCGCGTGCCGCACCGTAGAAGTCCTGATCGGTGCGCACCGCGGCATAGACCGTGCCGCTGGCCGCCATGCGGATGCGTGTGGCGACGAAGGGCTCGGTGCCGGCCGGGACCGCAAAGCGCAGCGCCAGAGGCTGCGGGTTGACGTCTACCAGCAGCAGGATCTCGCGTGTGCCGGGCAGCGCGCTCGACACGGTGACGGGCACGACCGCGCCGTTATCGGCGATCTGCGGCACATCGAGGCGTATGAGCGGGCTCGGCCGAGGCGTCCCGCCGAGTGCGCCGAGCAACTCGGCGAACGACTGTGCAGAGAAAGGGTCGGCTGCGTCCGCTGCCACACCGGCTCGCGCCGCCATGCCCAGCGACGCCATCACACCGGCGCCTTGGAGCAGGCGCCGGCGCTGAATCGAACGGGAAGCAAGCGTGGGCATGGCGGCCTCGATCAAAGCCCGTCACGGCCCCGTTCGGACAAGCCGTACGTGAAAGCGCTCGTCGCGGCGGGCGACCAACACGCCTTCGCTGCCGAAACTCAAGCTCAACGCGCGCTCGCCGGTGCGCTCCCCGGGCCGCGGCGTCGACGACCAGAACGGCGCCGCAGGCGTGTCCGGAAAGACAGCGAGGTTGGTGCGCGGGTTCTGGCAACTGCGGTCGGTGATCGTGGCCAACTCGGGCAGCGCGGGGACGCGCCAATCGTTGAAGAAGGCGGTGCCATCGCGGCTCACCTTCTCGGCGTGCTCTTTTGCGTCGGCCCAGGCATAGACCTGCGGTGCGCCGACGCAGCGCTGGCCGAGCCATTGCTGGCCGCCGGCGCAGCGCATCCACATCAACTGGGATTTCGTATCGGTCACGGTGCCGTCGCCGTTGTCTTGGAAGCGCCCTGACGGCAGTGACGTTTGCCCGTCGCACTGCTGCTGGGCCGCGACGCCCGCCGCGAAAGACAAGCCGACCCCCATGGCCAGCGCCGCGGCGGCCCGCAAGCTCACTTGTCGAAGCCGATCCCCGTTCCCTTGACGTTCAGGCCGCGTGCACTCTTGGGCGTCGGGCCCGCGGTCTGGCGGGTCTGCAGGCCGGTTTGGATGGGCACGCCCTGGTGCAGCTTGAACGAGTAGGCCTCGAGCGCGACCATGTCGGGACTGTTGGGGTCCAGCGCTTTGCCGCCCTGCGGGTTCTCGATGCACCAGTTCACCATGTCGCGGTAGGCCATCACCTTTTCGGTCTGCGGCATGAACTTCGGAAAGGTGTGCGGATTGGTTGCCGCTGCGTCAGGATGGCAGTTGGCGCAGGCCAGGCCGTTGTTCGCCATGTCGGCGCGCGCCCCGTACCACATGTCGTAACCGCGCTTGGCCGACTCCGTCAATTTTTCGTCCATCGCCTTCAGTTCGGCGGCGGTGAACGGCTCGCGCGCTGTCACCATCGTGGCGGTGGCGATTACCGCCACCCCGGCCAGCGGCACCGCCAGGCGCCGAATGAGCTTGCTGTGCATGATTTTGGTCTCCTATTCGTGTTCGGTGGGTCAGGCTTTGAAGCCGTCCTTCATCTTCGGTCCCAACGAGTCCGCGAATGGTTGGTACTGCACGAAGGCACGACCGCCGGCATCGAGGTCGATCGAGGCGCTACCCATGCCGTCGGCGGTATTGGCCGGATCGGCGCGGTACTGCTGGTACTCCGGGTAGGGCAGCTTGATCGGCGGATAGGGCCAGGGCCACGACGTGCTCATCGTGCCCATCGAGGTGAGGTTGCCGATCTTGTTGTAGACGGTGTGGTGCACATGGCCATGGAAGGCTGTGACGGCGGTGAACTTGCTCAGGATCTGGCGGATCTCCTTGCTGTCGGAGACCTGGAAGTTCCAGCGCGGGTAGTAGTCCCACAGCGGCGAGTGCGTGAACACGACCACCGGGGTGCTTGCGGAAACCTTGGCCACGTCCTTGGTCAGCCAGGCGCGGGTCTTCTCGCCACAACCCCACAGGCCCGGCACCGGGCTGTTCAACGGCATGAACCAGTCGCGCCGCTGCGCGGGCGTGAGCCCGGCCTTGGTCCAGAAGTCCGGCACGAGGATCGAGTTCATGCCGATGAAGTGCACGCCCTTATGATCGAATGACCAGTTCTCGTCGCCGAAGGCGGCGCGCCAAGCCGCGCCCATATCCAGGTACCAGTCGTGCTCGCCGGGGATCGAACGGATCGGCGCCTTCAGCTTGGACAGGATGGCCTTGCCCTTGTCCATCTGATCCTGCTCGCCATGGTGGGCGACGTCACCCGTGATGAGCACGAAGTCGGGCTGCTTGGCCAGCCCGTTGACCTGCCTGACGGCGTCTTCGAGCTGCTTGTCGAAGACATGGTCCTTCTGGCTGTACAGGTGCGGGTCGCTGATGATCGCGAATCGGAAGGGCTCGACCTTCGAGCCCTGCGCCGCGGCCACGCCGACCAGCCCGAGATTGACGCCGATCGCCTGTGCGGTCAGCGTGGTCAACCCGGCTTTGCCGGTGAGCGCGAGCAATTCCCTCTTGGATGAGTCGATCTTCTCCGTCATGACGTCTCCTGTTGTTGATGGACGTGAACCGCCAGTACGTGCACGAATTCGTCCGTACGCCCGAAGGGGCCTCAGTGCGTGGCGAATGTATGCAGCCGTCGGAAGAAAGCGAAGTTGAATTTTTTGACGAAGTAATTGGTTTTGACTAATATCGCAGCGTGATCCTGGCCAAGGTCGCCACGCTCAAACAGCTGGCCGCGTTTCACACCGTGGCGCGGCTGGGTAGCGTGTCGCAAGCCGCCGACGAACTGCACCTCACGCAATCGGCGGTGTCGATTCAGGTCGCGTCGATCGAGGCCGCGGTAGGCACGCCGCTGTTGATGCGCACCGGCCGCGGCGTGCGCCTCACCGAAGCCGGCGAGATGCTGCAGAACTACGCCGAGCGCCTGCTGTCCCTGTGGAACGAGATGGGCGACGGCATGGCCACCCTGCTCGGTGCGTTCTCGGGCACGCTGCGCGTCGGTGCCGTCGCCACCGCGGAGTACTGGCTGCCGAGCCTGTTGATGGCCTTCATCAACGAAAACCCGAAGGTCCAGGTCAAGGTGCACACGGGCAGCGGCGCGGAAATGGTGCGTTGCCTCGCGGCCCAGGAGATCGACGTGGCGGTGATGGGCAACCCGCCGGACGAGCTGAAGCCGGCGGCGTCGCATTTCGCGCGCAACCCGATCGGCTTCCTGGCGGCGCCGCAACACCCGCTGATGGCCGAGCGCCGGCTGACGATGACGCGCCTGGCCGAATCGAACCTGCTGGTGCGCGAGCGTGGCTCGGGCTCGCGACTGACGCTGACACGCGTGTTCAAGGAGGCCGGTCTGCACCTGCGCATCGGCTCGGAGCTTTCGAGCAACGAGGCGATCAAGCAGATGTGCATCGCCGGTTTCGGGCCGGCGTTTCTATCGCTGAACACCTGCATTCTCGAGATGAAGGCGGGCTTGCTGGCGCTGCTGCCGATACCCGGCAACCCGATCGAGCGCGAATGGTTCGTGGTGCACTCGCCCTCGAAACAGTTGCCGCAGGTGGCCGTCGCGTTCGAGCAGTTCCTTCGCCTGCACGGCCAGAGCCGGATCGACCAGCTGCTCGAGTCGCGCGAGGCTCTGCCGGGCCTGGCGGTGGGTAGGCGAGCGCTCAAGCAGGCGCGGCGGCCGGCTTGATCCGAAGGCGATCAGCGGCGGGCGCTGGTCGGGTCCGCCGACTCAGGCCAGCAGGTCGGCCACGGTGCGGGCGATCACCTTGGTGGCACGCTTCAGGTCGTCGAGCACCAGGTGCTCGTCGGCGCGTTTGGCGTTGGACTCCAGCACGGTGCGCGGCCCGGCACCGTAGATCACGCAGGGAATGCCCAACGCGCCGTACAGCCGCACGTCGGTGTACAGCGGCGTGCCGGACACCGGGATCTCCTCGCCGAACAGCGCCTGGGCGTGGCGTTGAAGCGCAGCGACCACCACGTGGTTGTTGGGCGATGCCTTCAGCGACAACGCCAGCAGCAGGCGCTTGATCTCCAGCCGGATGCCCGGGCAACGCGCGACGGTGGAGGTGATGAGTTCGCGCACCTCGGCCTCCACCTGCACCGCGTCTTCTTCGGGGATCAAACGGCGGTCGAGCTTGAGCACCACCTTGCCGGGGACCACGTTGGTGTTCGTACCGCCTTCGATGCGGCCGACGTTGAGGTAGGGATGCACGATGCCGGGCACCTTGGAGCGGCGCGTGCGCAGCACGTCGTTGTAGGTGTACAGCGCCGTCAGCAGCTTGTTGGCCGCCTGCAGCGCATCGACGCCGGTGTCGGGGTAGGCCGCATGGCTGGCCACTCCGTGCAGCGTGACCTCGAGCTGCAGGCAGCCGTTGTGCGCCACCACCACCTGATAGCTGAAGCCGGCGGCGATCAGCACGTCGGGTTGCGTGAGGCCCAGGTTGAGCAGCCAGCCGGGGCCGAGCTCGCCACCGAACTCTTCGTCGTAGGTGAAGTGCAGCTCCACTGCGCCGCGGTGCGCGAGGCCGCTGTCGATCAGCGCACGCAACGCGTAGGTGTAGGTCGCGAAGTCGCTCTTGCTCACCGCCGACGCGCGGCCGTAGAGCTTGCCGTCGACGATTTCGGCGCGGTACGGATGATGGGTCCAGCCCTCACCCGGAGGCACCACGTCGCCATGGGCGTTGAGCGCGATCGTCGGACCGTCGCCGAAGCGGTGGCGCACGATCAGGTTGGTGATCGACTTCAGCCCGGCGCTCTTGACCACGGCGTCGGGCACCGGGTGGCGCTCGACGGTGAAACCCATCATGCCGAGCATGTCGGCCGTGCGTTCGGCGTGCGGCGCGTTGTGGCCAGGCGGCGTGTCGGTCGGCACGCGCACCAGCTCTTGCAGGAAGCGCACCTGTTCCTCGAAGTGCTTGTCGACCCAGCGGTCCAGCCGCTTGTAGGCGTCGGCGGTCGGCCGCGCGGCGGCCGCCGGCAGCGGGCGCGTCTCGTCGCCGCTGGGCACCGGCCGCGTGGCGTCGCCATCGGACACCGCGCGGGCGGCGTCGCCGCTGCCTACCGGACGGGTGTCGTCGTCGTTGGTCGACGGGCGCGGGAGGTCTTGTGGTGGTTTCATGCGGCCGGCCACTATCGCACCTCGTGTGCGAGCCCTTGCAGCAATTGCTGGAACGCACGCACCGCGAGCTCGGTGTCGTCGTTGGTGATCGCCTCCAGTGGGTTGTGGCTGATGCCGGCGTTGAGGCCGCGCTGGAACAGCATGGCCTGCGGCATCACCTCGTGCAGCTTCATCGCGTCGTGTCCGGCGCCGCTGGGCAGGCGCACCAGCGGCAGGCCGAGCGCCAACACGGCGCGCTCCCAGCGCGCCTGCCAGTCCGGCGCGCTCGGCGCCGCCGCCGCGCGGATGGTCTCTTCGCTGCTGAAGGCCAGGCCGCGTCGCTGGCAGATCTCGCGCAGCCGGGCCAGCACGTCGCGCTCGCAGGCATCACGCACGGCATCGGTGGTGGCGCGGATGTCGAGGCTGAAGGTGCAGCGCCCCGGCACCACGTTGATCGAGCCGTTCGGCACGTCGAGCATGCCCACCGTGCCCACCAGGTCGGGCTGCGCCGATGCGCGCTGCTCGAGGTAGAGCACCGCCTCGGCCGCGGCCGCGGCGGCGTCGCGCCGCATGTCCATCGGCGTGGTGCCGGCGTGGCTGGCCATGCCGGTGATCTCGCACAGGTGGCGCACGCTGCCGTTGATCGACGTCACGATGCCCAGCGGCATGTCCAGGCCGTTGAGCACCGGACCCTGCTCGATGTGCACCTCGACGAAGCCGAGGTAGCGCGAGGGATCGCGTCGCAGCTTGGCGATGTCGGCAGGCGCCAGCCCGGCGCCCTGCATCGCATCGCGCATCGACACACCGGTGGCATCGGTCTGCTCGAGCCAGCGCGCATCGAAGTGTCCGGTCAGCGCGCCCGAGCCGAGGAACACCGCCTTGTAGCGCTGGCCCTCTTCTTCGGCGAAGCCGACCACCTCGATGCCGAACGGCAAGCGCCGGCCGGCGCGCTGGAGCTCGCGCACGCAGGCCATCGGCACGAAGATGCCCAGGCGGCCGTCGTACTTGCCGCCGTTGCGCACGGTGTCGTAGTGGCTTCCCGTCAGCAGCCGCTTCGCATCGCGGTCGCTGCCGTGATAGAGGCCGACGACGTTGCCCACCGCATCGATGCGCACGTCGTCGAAGCCGCAGTCGTGCTGCATCCATTGCACGAGCTGCTGTGCGCACGAGCGGTGCGCGTCGGTCAGGTACGTCACCGTCAGCTCGCCGCGCTCGGCGTAGCCGGGATCGCTGTGCTGCGCCAGCGTGGCCGCCCAGTCGAGGATCAGGTTGCCGAGCGCGGGCTCGACGCCGAACTTGTCGTCCAGGCGGATCTCGGCGATGCGGTGGATGTTGCGCAGGCACTCGGCGAGCTCGAAATCCGGGTGGTTGGCGAGGCGGCGCGCGAAGGTGGCGATGATCTCGCCCCTGCTCAGCCCGCCGCCGCGCGGCCCGCGCACGGCCAGCACGAAGGGAAAACCGAACTTGGCGTTGTAGTCGGCGTTGAGTTGCTGGATGCGCGCGAACTCCTCGGGCGTGCAGTCGGTGAGGCCGGCCCTGCCTTGTTCGTGGCTCGACTCGGCGGTCAGCACCTTGGCCACCATTGCCTTGCCGGCCAGCTCGGGGTGGGCGCGCACGAGCGCGAGCTGCCGTTCGCGCGGCGCCTCGCGCACCGCCTCGACCATTACGCGCTTGAGCGCGGCGAGCGTGGCGAACGGGCGCTTCGACAATGCCGCCTCGACGATCCACGGCGAGTGCTCGTAGGTGCCGGCCAGCGCATTGAGCGCCTGCGTCGCCGGCGCGGCGTTGAGCGCCTCCAGCGTCAGCGGCTGCGACAAGGCAGCGCTCACGAGGCGGCTCCTCGGTACGGATGCGTCGCCTTCCAGTGGCGCGCGATGTCGATGCGCCGGCACACCCAGACGCGGTCGTGCGCCTCGATGTGATCCAAGAAACGCTGCAGCGCGCCGATGCGGCCCGGCTTGCCGAGCAGGCGGCAGTGCATGCCGATCGACATCATCTTCGGCTTCTCCTCGCCCTCGGCGTACAGCGCGTCGAAGCTGTCGCGCAGGTAGGTGAAGAAGTGGTCGCCGGTGTTGAACCCCTGCGCCTGCACGAAGCGCATGTCGTTGGTGTCGAGCGAATACGGCACCACCAGGTGGGGCACCGCACTGCCGTCGCTCTTGGTGACGCGCATCCAGAAAGGCAGGTCGTCGCCGTAGTAATCGCTGTCGTACTCGTAGCCGCCCAGGTCGACCACCAGGCGGCGCGTGTTGGGGCTGTCGCGGCCGGTGTACCAGCCCAGTGGCCACTCGCCGCCGGTGAGCTGGCGCAGCAGCTGGTCGGCGGCGCCGATGTGGGCACGCTCGGTGGCTTCGGGCATGTGCTGGTGGTGGATCCAGCGCAGGCCGTGGTTGGCGATCTCGTAGCCGTTTTCGAGGAACGCGGCCACCAGCTCGGGGTAACGCTCGAGCGCCGATGCGATGCCGAACACGGTGAGCGGCAGCCGCCGGCGCTCGAACTCGCGCAGGATGCGCCAGACGCCGACGCGCGAGCCGTACTCGTACATCGACTCCATCGTCATGTGGCGGTCTTCGTAGGCCTGCGCGGTGACCAGCTCGGACAGGAACGTCTCCGAGGCTGCATCGCCGTGCAGCACGCTGTTCTCCCCGCCCTCTTCGTAGTTGAGCACGAACTGCACCGCGATGCGCGCGCCGCCGGGCCAGCGTGCGTGCGGCACCGCGCGCCCGTAGCCGCGCAAGTCGCGCGGGTAGGGGGTGGTCGCGGGGGGCGCTGCGGTCATCGCGCGCTCAGGAATTCTTCAGCACCAGCGCCAGATCGGGCCGGCGCGGATCGAGCCGCAGGTTGCGCTCCACGCTGAGCAGGTGGCGCTGCACCAGCCGCACCGCGTCGCGCGCGTCGTGGCGCTCCAGCGCGTCGACGATGGCCACGTGCTCCTCCAGCGACGCCTCGGCCGAGTGTGTGGATTGGTACATCAGCGAGATCAGCGACGAGCGCGTCAGCAGGTCGCCCAGCAACTGCGCCACCACTTCGTTGCCCATCAGGCGCGCCAGCACGACGTGAAAGTCGGCCAGCAGGCGTGTGCGGCCCGAGATGTCGGTGCGCGTGATGGCGGTGCGCTCGGCGTTCAGGTGCATGCGCAGCTCGGCGATCTGCGCCGGTGTGATGGTGCGCGCGAGCTGCCGGATCAATGCGCTTTCGATCAGCTGCCGCGCTTCGAACACCTGCCTGGCCTCGGTCACGCTGGGGCTGGCCACCGACGCACCGCGCGCCGGCTCCAGCCGCACCAGGCGATCGCGGCTCAGTTGGTTAAGGGCCTGGCGCACCAGCGTGCGCGAGACCCGGAAGATGTCGGCCAGTTTCTGCTCGGCCAGCTTGGTGCCCGGCATCAGGCGCCGCTCGGCGATGGCGGCGGTGATCGACTCGACGATACGCTGCGTGGCCGTGCTGGCGGCATCGGCGCGTGGGCGCGGCCCGCCCATGCCCGCTGTGGTGGCGCGGCCGCCGCGCACCACACGCAGCGCGGGGCCGCCGCGGGCCAGCGGCGTACGGCGTGGAGGCAGGGTCGGCATGCGCGTCGTCGGCGGTTGACCTGTACGCAGAAGTGTATACACTTTGCCGCTGCCCGCAAGCGGCAGCGCGCTGTGCTGCCGGATGCAGCGCCACAGACCGCAAGCCACGACACCGCGACTGGGTCACCTCAGCACCCACGTGCTCGACACCATGCACGGCTGCCCCGCCGCCGGCATGCAAGGGCGCCTGCTGCGCGTCGATGGTGGCGCCGCCGCGTTGCCGCTGGTCTCGTTCACGCTCGACGCCGACGGCCGTTGCGCCGGGCCGCTGCTCGACGCCGCCGCGATGGCGGTGGGCCGCTACCGCCTGGTGTTCGCGGTGGCGCCGTACTTTCGTGCGCGCGGCGTGGTCTTGCCCGAGCCACCCTTCATCGACGAGGTGCAACTCGACTTCGGCATCGCCGACGCCGCCGGCCACTACCATGTGCCGTTGCTGGTGAGCCCGTGGAGCTACTCGACCTACCGCGGCAGCTGAGCAGCGCTGCGGGGCCGCTTCGCCAGACATGGACGCCTACCTGCTCGACTGGATCAACCTGCTGCTGCGCTTTGCGCACGTGATCACCGGCATCGCCTGGATCGGCGCGTCGTTCTATTTCGTCTTCCTCGACCTCAGCCTGACGCCGCCCAGCGACCCCGCGCTGAAGGCGCGCGGCGTCGACGGCGAGTTGTGGGCCGTGCATGGCGGCGGCTTCTACAACCCGCAGAAGTACCTGGTGGCGCCGCAGTCGCTGCCCGAGCACCTGCACTGGTTCATCTGGGAGAGCTACAGCACCTGGCTGACCGGCTTCGCGCTGTTCACGGTGCTGTACCTGTTCAACGCGCAGATCTTCCTGGTCGACAAGAACGTGTTCGACTGGTCGGCCACTGCCGCGGTGCTGGCCTCGCTGGCGTTTCTCGGCGTCGGCTGGGTGGTCTACGACGCGATCTGCCGGTTGTTCGGGCAACGCGAGCGCGGCGACCTGATCGTCGGCGTGCTGCTGTTCGTGTTCGTCGTCGCCGCCACCTGGCTGGCCTGCCGCCTGTTTGCCGGGCGCGCGGCGTTCCTGCTGGTGGGGGCCATGCTGGCCACCGCGATGAGCGCCAACGTGCTGGTCTGGATCATCCCGGGACAGCGCAAGGTGATCGCGCAGATGCGCGCCGGCCAACCGGTCGACCCCGTGCACGGCCAGCGCGCCAAGCAACGCAGCCTGCACAACACCTACTTCACGCTGCCGGTGCTGGTGTCGATGTTGAGCAACCACTACGGCTGGCTCTATCAGAGCAAGCACAACTGGCTGGTGCTGGTGGCGCTGATGCTGGCGGCCGCCTTGGTGCGCCACTCGTTCGTCGCCCGACATCGGGCGTTGGTGCAACAGCAGCCGGTGCCGTGGGGCTATGCGGTGGCCGGTGTTGCGCTGGCGGTCGCGGTGTCCGCCGCGCTGGTGCCGTCGCCATCCACGGCCACTGCGGCGGCCGGCTCGCCGCCGGCCACGCTGGCCGCGGTGCGGCAAGTGATCGAGCAGCGTTGCGTGATGTGCCACAACGCCCAGGTGCAGCAGAAGAATGTGGCGCTGCACAGCGACGCGCTGATCCGCCGGCACGCGCAGACGGTGTATCAGCAGGTGGTGGTGCTCAAGCTGATGCCGCTGTCCAACGCGACGCAGATCACCGATGACGAGCGCGCCTTGATCCGGCGCTGGGTCGAGGCCGGCGCCCGGCTCGAGTGAGAGCGCACGCGACGCGGCTTACTGCGGCGCCTGCCGGATCATCACCTGACCGCGGATCTCGCCGTCGGGGTGCGCCGCCGTGTGCACGTTGACGTACCAGCGGCCTGCCAGCAGGTCGTCCATCTGCGCGGCGGTGAGGGTGACCGCACCGTTGTCGGTGGGCTGGCCGGTGACGTTCATCGGCGCGGCGACACCGGCGTTGTCGCCGGGGGCGGCCGGGCCGTGAAAGTGCGCCGCGGTCGGCGGGCCGCTCAGTCCGTCGACCTGCAGCGTCCAGGTCAGCACGCGGCTGTTCTTGTCGAGCGTCGCCTGCAGGTTGCCCTTGGCGTTGCTCGGCGACGGCGGCACCTCGCTGGCGCCCGACAGGCGTGCGCTCAGCGTGGTCGTGCTGCTCGAACTGCTCTGCGCGACGGCGGCGCTGCCGAAGGCGATCAGGCCGGCGGCCACGGCGCCAAGGACCGCTCGAGGAAAGAGGCTCATCGAAGTCTCCTGCAATCTGAGGGAAGGCCCGCGTGCTGCGGTGATCGTGCGGCGTGCCGATGGCGCGTGCCGTCGGGTGATCGGCACATTCGCTGTAGGACAGGCCCGACATCGGGCAGCTGGTGCCGGCGCGCCTGCCCTAGACTTGCGCGCATCCATCAGCCGGGAGCGTGAATGCAGCGCCGTCTCTGTTTCACCGGGCCATTGGCCGCGCTGCTCAGTGGCTGCGCAGTGCTGCAGGGCGTGCCGCCGGCCGCCAAGATGGCGCTGGCCCCGGGCGGACAGCTGCGCGCCGCGATCAACTTCGGCAACCCGATCCTGGCATCGCGGCGCGGCGGCGAGCTGAGCGGCGTGTCGGTCGACCTTTCGCGCGAGCTGGCGTCGCGGCTGGCGGTGTCGATCGAGTTCGTCACCTACGAGTCGGCCGGTGCCGTGGTGTTCGCGGCGCCCAGCGGTGCCTGGGACGTGGCCTTCGTCGCCATCGACCCGGCGCGCGGGCGCGACATGCTGCAGACGAACCCCTACGTGATCATCGAAGGCGCTTACCTGGTGGCCGCCGACTCGCCGATCCGCAGCAACGACCAGGTCGACCGTGCCGGCGTGCGCATCGCGGTGGGCAAGGGCAGCGCCTACGACCTGTACCTGTCGCGCAACCTGAAGCAGGCGCAGATCGTCTACGCCCCCACCTCGCCCGCGGTGACCGATCTCTTCGTCGCGCAGAAGCTCGACGTCGCCGCCGGCGTCAAGCAGCAACTGCAGGCCGACGCCAAGCGTCTGCCGGGCCTGCGCGTGCTCGACGGCCGCTTCATGGTGATCCAGCAGGCGATGGCCACGCCGCAAGGCCGCGAGGCCGGCGCCGCGTACCTCAACCAGTTCATCGAGGAGATGAAGGCCTCGGGTTTCGTGGCGCAGGCACTCCAGCGCCACGGCATCGAAGGGGCCGCCGTCGCGCCTGCGGGGCCGGCGCGCTGAGCGGTCAGCGGGTCTGGCGGTGCCGCTCGTGCCACAACGCGAGCGAGAAGTCGGGGTACTCGTCGAACTCGCCATCGCCGCGCCTGCGCTGCACGGCCACCCAGTCGGGTTTGGAGCCGAGCATGATGTGTGTCACCTTCGGCGGCACCGGCAGCGGCGTGTCGATCGCGCCGGCGTGCGGATGCACGAGCTCGGGCCAGCGCGGGTCCCACAGCCAGAGCGCGCTGCCGCATTGTTTGCAGAAGTGACGCTGGCCCTGGCTGCGCCGGCCGTTGCGCAATTTCGCCCGATAGACGCTCAGCTGCTCGCGCCCTTGCACCTTCAGCGTCGTGAAGTCGGCGCCGAGGTTGATTGCGAAGCCGCCGCTGCCGGCGGTCTTGCGGCAGATCGAGCAGTAGCAGCGCATGAACGGCACCGGCTGATGCGACTGCACTGAAAAACGCACGGCGCGGCAGTGGCACGATCCCTTGAGCAGCATGGCGCGGATCCTCCAGGCGCGCACCCTATCACCGGCCGCGCCGCCCGCCGGCGAGGCCCATCGGTTGCAAGCGAAATGCGGCCGCTGCCGTCACGCAACGCGGGCGCAACAGGCCGCGGGTCGAATGCAGGGCATCGCACCGACGCCCGCATCACAAAGCCCGCAGGAGACCCGCCATGAACGCCAACGCTTCGACACCCTCCGGCTTCGAGCTGCGGTTCCAGTCGCTGTTCGACGAGGGCCGCGCGCTGGCCTTTCCGTGCGACGCCGCGGGCCGCGTCGAGCTCGATGCGCTGAGCGAGCGGGCGCGCTCCAACTACTTCTACGCACGCACCGTGATCGGCCGCGACTTCGGATTTCCGGCGGTGCAGCCCGCTCTGCGGCACTGATCAGCCGGCGGCAAAGGTGCGCCCGCTGTCGAGTCAAGCCTCACTGCGAAAACCGATGCGCTTGTGCGTGCCGTCGCAGTAGGGTTTTTTGCCCGACTGCCCGCAGCGGCACAGCCAGCACTCGGTGACGCGGTTCAGCGTCTTGCCGGTGCCCCCGATCACCTCGAGGCTGCCGCTCACGTGCAGCGGCCCGTCGCGGATCGACTCGACCTTCAGCGCGCCGTCGCGCTGCGCGAGCGGCGCCGACTCGGCGACCGCCGGTTCGCCGCTGGCCGTGAAGCCGGCCGCGCTGTGGCTGCCGTCGCAATAGGGCTTGTGCGCCGACGCGCCGCAGCGGCACAGCGTGGCGCGAAATCCTGCCTCCTGCCCGTCGACGGTGAGCGGTGCCCGAAAGGCGAGCGGCCCGTTCTCGCGCACGCGCACGGTGTTCACCAGCGGCGCCGCCTCGACCGCCGAGCCGTCGGCGTGCGTGCAGCGGATCGCGCCTGAAGGGCAGTTGTGCGCGAGCTCGAGCAGCTCGCCGGGCGTCGCACGATCGGGGTGGATCCATGCGCCGGCCACGTTGGGCACGAACACATCGGGCCGGTCGAGCACGCAGTGGCGTGTATGGACGCAGCGCTCGCCGTCGAAGTGAACGATCATCTCCCGGCCGCGCACAGTCTCTATGCTCATGTCGGCTCCCGCGGGTGTGTCGCGCCCACTGTGAGAGCCGTGCCGCGAGGTGTCAAGCGCGCAGCGTCGCCGTGCCGAGGCCGGCATTGCGCCGATGCGCCGGCCACCCTATGCTGGCGCGGCGACCCACGCGCGAGGAGCGAGCATGCAAGGGCCTGTCCACAGCACCACCTTCGATGCGCTGGCCGCGCGTGTCGGCAGCGAGATCGGCGTGTCGGCGTGGACGACGATCGATCAGCCGATGATCGATGCGTTCGGCAAGCTGACCGGCGACCAGCACTTCATCCACGTCGACCCGGCGCGGGCGGCGCAGGTGCTGCCGTCCAAGGGCACCATCGCGCACGGCTTCCTGACGCTATCGCTGCTGTCGAACATGGCCTACCAGGTATGCCCGACGATCGAAGGTGCGCGCTTCCCGCTCAACTACGGCTTCAACCGCATGCGCTTCGTGGCGCCGGTGCCGGTGGGCTCGCGCGTGCGAGCACATTTCGTGCTGGCCAAGGTCGAGCGCATCGACGACGTGCAGCGCCAGCTGGTCTACAACGCCACGGTCGAGATCGAAGGGGCGGCCAAGCCCGCGCTGGTCGCCGAGTGGCTGACCCGCGTCACGCTGTAGCGGCCGATCAGTAGGCCTGCTCGCCGCCACGGCGGCGGTACAGCGCCGCGTGCGCGAGCGTGTATTCGGGCAGCGGGCCGACCCGCACATCGGCTTCGATCACCTGCTCGGCGTGTTTCATGTAGACCTGCGCCAGCACCACCGTATCGTCGCCTGGGGTAGCAGGCTGCACAGGCAGCGCCTTGCGGTGGTAGCCGTCGGGCCTGCCGATGCCTTCGAGCTCGTCCATCGCCGCCAGCGCGGCAGCGTCGACCTCGTACAGCTCGCCGGCGACGCGCTCGCCGAGGCCCGGTGAATCGATCAGCCACGGCACGTGGCGCTCGCCCATCAGCAGCAGCGGACGGCGCTCGAGCGTGCGAAACGCGGCGCCGACTCGCCGTCCGCGGTTGACGGCGAAGTTCGGAAAGCCCTCTTTCAAAGTGCCGAACACGAACACCAGCGTGCCACCGGGGCGCGGCAGGGGTGCCTTGTCGTCACCGCCCATGGCTGGCCCTACATCACGCCGAAGGTCTTGAACGCGTCGAGCGTGCTCATGCCGTCGCGGATGGCGTCGCGCACGCGGTTCTCGGTGCTCGCCTTCTCGAGCGCGCGGCGGATCGCCTCTTCCTCGGCGGCACGCGGGATCACCAGCACGCCGTCGAGGTCGCCGAACACGATGTCGCCCGGCGCGATGCGCACGCCGTTCATTTCGACGGCCACGCGCCAGTCGACCACCTTGCCGCGCGCACCCTGGTCCTGCGCGTAGCCGCCGTACGAGAACACCGGCAACCCGCGCTCGAGCACCTCCGGCGTGTCGCGCGAATAGCCGTCGAGCACGGCGCCGGCGGCTTTCAGGTGCGCGGCTCGCGTGGTCATCAGGCCGCCCCACAGCGCGAACTGCGGCGCACAGCCGGTGGCCAGGTAGACCTCGTTGCGCTGCAGGTCGTCGAGCGCCTCGAACAGCAGGCCGAACGGCTTGCGCGAGAGTTCACTCTTGCCCTCGGGCTCGGTGGCCGAGAAGCAGTTGGCCTCCAGCACCGGCATCGCTCGGCCGATCACCACCATGTCGGATCTCAACGGCCGGATCTGCGGCGACAGGAACTGGTGCAGCAAGCCCATCGTGTCGAGGATGTCGCCCACCACCGCGGGGAAAAGTTTGCCGCGCATCAGCGCGAACAGCTCGTCGTCGTCACGCCACATCGTCGGGTCCTTCAGGTTTTCGGCCCCATCTTCGCGCGCAATGCCTTGCGCCGATC
The DNA here is from genome assembly GCA_036520715.1 of Burkholderiaceae bacterium. Taxonomy (GTDB): domain Bacteria; phylum Pseudomonadota; class Gammaproteobacteria; order Burkholderiales; family Burkholderiaceae_C; genus JAEUPI01. The sequence goes on from DATDJF010000382.1 coordinate 17,011, forward strand.
CAGGCTGTCAGCCGGCCAGTGCTGCCTGGCGTCGTAGTACTCGGGCACTGCGGCGTGACCCTCGGGAATCACCACCCACGGCTGCTTGGACGCCGTGAAGATGTGGATGTCGGGCGGCACGTGGTCGGGCTCGTCGAGCGTGCCGACGCGCACGAACGCCATCGCCGGCCCCGCGCCGGCGTAGTGGCTCCACACCGCCACGCGGCATGTCGGGCAGCGTGCGATCTTCTGGCCCTGGCCGCTCGCGGACGGCGTGTTCACCAGCTCGGGCGGCTCGCCCAGCAATTCGATGTGCTCCGTCTCGATCATCGCGTTGAGCGCAAACGCGGCGCCGCTTTCGCGCTGGCACCAGCGGCAGTGGCAGCAGTGCACGAACAGCGGCCTGGTGCGCATGCGGTAGCGCACCTGCTTGCAGTCGCAGCCACCGTCGAGCGGAAACGGGTCTCCCGAGGTCATCGCTCAGCCCGCCATCTTGCGCACCAACGCAGTCGCGGTGGCCGAGGCGACGCGCTGGCCGTCCTGGTACAGCTCGCCGGCGAGGAAGCACACGTCGCGGCCGCGCCGCAGCACACGGCCCTTGCCACTCAACGTGCCCACTTTGGCTGGCCGCTCGAACGAGACGTTGAGGTTCAGCGTCGGCGCAATCTCGCCGGCGGCCAGCGTGGCCGCCAGCGCCGGACCCATCGTGTCGTCGAGCATCGCGGCCAGGAAGCCGCCCTGCACGTGGCCCGCCGGGTTGGTGAAGCCGGGGCCGGCCTCGAAGGTGGTCTCGATGGTGCCGGCGTCGGCGTCGATGTGGGTGAAGCGGATGCTCAGCGTCGCGGCCGCGCCGGGTGGCGGCAGCTTGCCGTCCATCACTTGCCAGAAGTACGCGTCCTTGTCCATCGCCGTTCGCCGCTGCTGATCTTGCCATCGATGATGGACGAGTTGGCCGAGCCGCGCGTTTGGGTACTTTCCCTGGCGCCGGCGGGCGGCGCGCATACTGCGTCGATGGGTGAATCCATTTGTCGTGCAACGCCGGCCACGGGCCCGGCATGATCCGCATCGAATTGCAGATCGACCTGCAGTATGAGGTCGACCCACACGGCGCCGACTTCGTGTTCAACGTCCATGCGGCGCACACGCGCTGCCAGACGGTGATCGCCGAGCGGCTGTGGCTGAGCCAGCCCATCGAGTCGCGCATGCAGACCGATCCCGCCACCGGAAACCGTTACCTGCGGCTGCGTGCGTTGCCCGGTGCGCTGAACGTGTCGTACGCCGCCACGGTGGACCTTGCGCACCACCGTGCGGCGCCATCGCAGATCGCCGAGGTGCCGGTGCAGCGGCTGCCGCTGCAGGTGCTGGGCTACATCTACCCGAGCCGCTATTGCCAGTCGGACCGGCTGATCCGGCTGGCGATCCATGAATTCGGCAGCTTGTGGCAGGGCCATGGCCGCGTGCAGGCGATCCAGCAATGGGTGCAGCGGCACGTGAAGTTCATGTCGAACACGTCCGACTCCAACACCTCGGCGGTGGACACGCTGATCGAGCGCCAGGGCGTGTGCCGCGATTTCGCGCACCTGATGATCGCGCTGTGTCGCGCCGTCAACATTCCTGCGCGTTTTGCCACCGGTACCGACTACGGTGCCGACCCCGCACTCGGCCCGCCGGATTTCCATGCCTACGTGGAGGTCTACCTCGGGGACCGCTGGTACATCTTCGACCCGTCGGGCACCGCCATCCCGATGGGCTTCGTGCGCGTGGGCACCGGTCGCGACGCCGCCGACGTGGCGTTTGCCACCATCTTCGGCGGCGTGCGCTCGCAGCCGCCACGGGTGCAGGCCACGGCGATCGCAGACGCCGCACGCGGCATGGTGCTGCCGCATCCTTGCGACGACGCATTGTCCACCGACAGCGCCGAAATCACGGCGTGAGCGGCACGGCCCGAGCCGCCGCCGCTGGCTCAGCGTGAGGCGGCGGGTGCTGTGGCGGGCGGCGCACCGGGCGTGGCGGGCGCCACCTGCGGCAGCACGACGCCGGGTCCGAGAGGGATCTCCGGCATCTCGGAGATGTCGGTCACGAAGTGCCGGGTCTCGCCGAAGCAGCTGGTGGGCAGGCCGACCTTTTGTTCGTAGTGCAGGCTGACACGGCGGCCGATCAGCTTGTTGATGCGGTCGGCGACGGCGTCGTCGCGCACCGTGAACTCGAACTTCTCGACCGTGCTGCCGGGCAGCGACACCAGTGCGAGTTCGCCCTCCCAGGTCTTGCACAGCCAGCCCTTGTTGGAGAGCTTCTGCACCCAACCGGCGCGCTCGCCGCTGGCGTAGTTCCAGTTGAGCACGATCGCAAAGTAGCCGGCCAGCAGCGCAGGAAGGACCAAGATGCCAATCACGAACACCTTCATGAGACTCCTATCAGCTGCCGGTGGCGGCCGGACCGCCTCGGGCGTGTCATGTCAATCGCCGACGATCTTGCGCTCTTTGATGATGGCCCCGAAGCGGCGGCTGTCTTCGGCCGCCTTGGCGGCGAACTGCGCCGGCGTCATCGGTGCCGGCTCGCCACCGAGCGCGTTGATGCGATCACGCAGCGCCGGCGTGCCGAGGATGCGATTGATCTCGCCGTTGAGCTTGTTGACCACGTCAGCCGGCGTGCCGGCCGGCGCGTAGAAGCCGAACACGGTGTCGGCATCGAAGCCCTTCAAGCCGACCTCGTCGAGTGTGGGCACGTCGGGAAACTGCGGCGAGCGTTTCGGGCTGCCCACCGCCAGCAGCTTCAGGCGGCCCGCCTTCACGTGCGGCAGCGCGATGCCGGGGTCGAACAGGAAGTCGATCTGTCCGGCCAACAGATCGGTCAGCGCCGGCGCAGCGCCGCGGTACGGCACGTGCACCGCGAACACGCCGGCCTGCGACTTCATCATCTCGGCGGCCAGGTGCGGCGAGCTGCCGTTGCCGGGCGAGCCGAAGCTGCGCTTGCCGGGGTTGGCCTTGAGATCGGCAATGAACTCCTGCGCGGTCTTGGCCGGATAGTCGGGCTTGACCACCAGGAACACCAGCACGCGCGCGGCGGCGGCCACCGGCGTCAGGTCTTTCACCGGATCGAAAGTCATCTTCGAATAGATGTGCGGATTGACCGACACCATGCCGCCTGAGCTCATCAGCAGGGTGTAGCCGTCGGCGGGCGACTTGGCGACCACGTCGCCGCCGATGTTGCCGCCCGAGCCGCCGCGGTTTTCCACCACCACCGGCTGGCCGAGCGACTCCTGCAGCGGCGCGGCGACACTGCGCGCGATCACGTCGGCGGCGCCGCCGGGCGGAAAGTTGACGACGATCCTCACTGGCTTGCTCGGCCAGGCCTGCGCCGCCGCCAGCGGGGCGGCGGCGAGCAGCACCAGCGCGGCCAGCCAGGCGGCGCGTCGCTGGATGAAAACGATGGGTCGTGTTTGCATGTGGGTCTCCTCCCTTGTCATTTTGCATCGGCGTCCTGGAGCGAACGCCGCGCCTGCTCGCGCCACAAGTCCCACGGCCGCGTCACCTGGCCCTCGTTGGTGAGGCGCGTGGCGTCGGCCTCGCCGGCCGTCAGGAACTCCACTTCGCCCAGCGGCAGCGCCTGCAACAGCAGCCGCGCGTTGACCTCGGTGTAGACGGCGCGGAACACCGCCACGCGCAGCGACTCGGCCACCACGGTGCAGCCATGGCCGCGCATCAGCACCACGCGCGCGGGTCCGAGCGTGCGTGCCAGCGCGGCGCCGAGCTCGCGGTTGCGGATCAGCAGGTCGCTCGCGTCCCCCGCGTGGTCGCGGATTTCGAACAGCGCCGGCCCGTCGCGCTGCATCGCGCCGCCGAGAAAGCCCGCCATGTGGCACACCGGCTGCAGCCGCGCGCCGCGTGCGATGCAAAACGGCAGCACCGCCGGCGAGTGGTTGTGCACCACCGCCATCACGTCGGGCCGCGCCTTGTAGATCTCGCTGTGGATGAAACGCTCGAGGTACAGGCGTGGCGGATCCGGCAGCAGGGCCTCGCCGCTGTCGACCGCGTACTCGACGATGTCGCTCGCCTGCACGCGCGCCGGCGCCATGTTGCGCGCCATCAGGAAGCGGCCGGCATCCCGATCGTGGCGCGCGCTGGCGTGGCCGAAGGCATCGACGATGCCCTGGTGGTGCAGGATGTGGTTGGCATCGACCAGCTCCTGCAGCAGGTCGGCGCTGGCGTCGATGCTCGTGGGGCTGGCCATGGGCTCAGGGTAACCGAACTTGCCGCGCCAACACGGTCGCGCGTACGCTCGCCGCGGCTGCCATCGAGCGAGGTGCAATGGTGTCGAAAGTCCGGCAGGCGGTGCTGCTGATGCTGGTGGCGTGTGGCGCATGCGGCGCGGCTCGCGCGCAGGCGGCCGGCGACTGGCCGGCGCGCCCGGTGACGCTGGTGGTGCCGTCGTCGCCCGGCGGCGGCACCGATGTCTACGGCCGCATCCTCGCGCAGTCGTTGACCGAAGCGCTCAAGCAGAGCTTCGTGGTCGAGAACAAGCCGGGCGCCAGCGGCGCCATCGGCGCCACCGCGGTGGCCAAGGCCGAAGGAGACGGCTACACGCTGCTGGTGGCGTCGAACTCGTCGCTCGGCATCAACCCGGTGCTGCTGAAGAACCCGGGCTACGACGTGCAGCGCGACTTCGCACCGGTGACTCGCGGCGTGATCGCGCCGATGGTGGTGGTGGTGCACCCCGATGCCAAGGTCAAGACGCTGGCCGAGCTGCTCGAGCGCGGCAAGCGCGAGCCGGGCAAGCTGTTCTACGGCAGCGCCGGCAACGCGAGCCCGCTGTACATCGGCATGCGCATGATCGAGTCCGCTGCCGGCGCGCAGTTCGGCCACGTGCCGTACAAGGGCGCCGGTGCCGCATACACCGACCTGCTGGCCGGGCGCCTGCAGTTCATGCTCACCGACCTGGCCAGCGTGCGCCAGCACATCGACGCCGGCAAGCTGCAGGCGCTGGCGGTGACCGACAAGACCCCGCTGCTGCCCACCGTGCCGACGCTGGCCGAGGCCGGCCTGCCCGGCATCACGGCGTTCACGTCGTTCTCGGTGCTGCTGCCGTCCAAGGCATCGCCAGCGCTGGTGCAGCGCGTCGCCGCCGAGGTGGCGCGCGCGATGAAGCAGCCGGCCACCGCCGCCAAGCTCGAGCAGCAGGCGTTGCTGCCGGTGTTCGACACACCCGAGCAGTTCGCGGCCTCGCTGCGGCAGGAGCAGCAGAACTGGGGCAGCTTCATCCGCCAGCACAACATCACCGCCGAATGATATTTGCGAAAGGCAAATTGCGCCTGTCGGTGGCGATGGGCGACTACGACCGCACCCGCGCGCTGCTCGACGGCCGCGTGCAGATCGACGGCGTCAACCCGGTGTTCATGACGCTGTCGCCCGAGGAGACGTTCTTCCGCGCGATGCGGCAGCAGGCGTTCGACATCAGCGAGTTGTCGCTGTCGAGCTATCTGGTGAAGGCGTCGCGCGGCGAGTGTCCCTACGTCGCGGTGCCGGTGTTTTTGTCGCGCGCGTTTCGACACACCTCGATCTGGGTGCGCAAGGACCGCATCCGCACGCCGCAGGATCTGAAGGGCAAGCGCGTCGGCGTGCCCGAGTACCAGCTCACCGCCAACGTGTGGGCGCGCGCCATCCTGCAAGACGACCACGGCGTGCTGCCACGCGACATCACCTGGGTGCGCGGCGGCATCGACACGCCCGGCCGGCTCGAGAAGATCGGCCTCACGTTGCCGGCCGACCTGCGCGTGGAGGATGCGCCCGCGGATCGCACGATTTCCGATCTGCTCGACGCCGGCGACATCGACGGCTTCATCGCGCCGCGGCCACCCGGTGGCGCCGCAGCGCACAACCCGCAGGTGCGCTGGCTGTTCGACGACCCCACCGCGGCGGCCACCGACTGGTACCACCGCACCGGCATCTTTCCGATCATGCACGTGGTGGGCGTGCGCCGCGCGCTGGCCGACAAGCACCCGTGGCTGCCGGTCGCGGTGCTGAAGGCGTTCACGCAGGCCAAGGCCCTCGCGCTGGAAGCGCTGGCCGACACCTCGGCCACCAAGGTGACGCTGCCGTTCGTCGAAGAGCAACTGAAGGCCGCGCGCGAGACGCTGGGCGAAGACTATTGGTCCTACGGTGTGGCCGGCAACGAGGCGACGCTGCGCGCCTTTGCGCGCCACCACCACGTGCAGGGCCTGTCGGCGCGCGAGATGGCGGTGGAGGAGCTCTTCCACCCCACCACCTACGAGAGCCACCGCATCTGACGGCTGGCCGCGCGCCCCATCTGCTTGCCGGGGGCGTGACGAGCATCCTTCGTCGAGCGCTGTACTAAAGACCAGTTGCGGGATGCGTCGGTGGCGTGGAGCATCGCGCCTTCGCGCTGCCGATCGGCCGCGTCGCGGGCTGCGGCGCCGCAATCGGTGGCAGTGAAGACCAATCGACAGACAAGGAGCGACAGCGTGGCGAAGAGCAAGCAACCGAACTTCCTGGTGATGTGGGGCGACGACATCGGCCAGTCGAATCTGAGCTGCTACACGAAGGGCGTGATGGGCTATCGCACGCCCAACATCGACCGCATCGCGAAAGAGGGAATGATCTTCACCGATGCCTACGCCGAGCAGAGTTGCACCGCTGGGCGGGCGTCGTTCATCACCGGCCAGTGCGGGTTGCGCACCGGCCTGACCAAGGTGGGTCTGCCTGGCGCGGAGTTGGGCCTCAAGGCCGAGGACATCACGATCGCGGAGGCGCTCAAGCCGCTGGGCTACCGCACCGGCCAGTTCGGCAAGAACCACCTCGGCGACCGCGACGAGCACCTGCCGACCATGCACGGCTTCGACGAGTTCTTCGGCAACCTGTACCACCTGAACGCCGAGGAAGAACCCGAGGAGGTGGACTACCCGAACGAGAAGGACTTCCCGAACTTCAAGAAGAAGTTCGGACCGCGCGGTGTCCTGCACTGCTGGGCGGACGGCAAGGGCGGCCAGAAGATCGAGAACACGGGGCCGCTCACCAAGAAGCGCATGGAGACGTGTGACGACGAG
>DATDJF010000383.1:0-2088 GCA_036520715.1 Burkholderiaceae bacterium
ATGCGCACGTCGCCCGCGGCCGCGAGCGGCAGGGCGCAGACCTCGGCCACGCGCTGCGCCGTCTCGACCCGCTGTTCGTCGCCGGCGGCCACCAGCGGCAGCCCGGTGAGGGCGGCCAGCCGCTCGGCGCTCTCGACGCACGCCGCGTCGTGAGCACGATGCAGCAACTCCACCACCAGCGCCGCACGATCGACGCCGAACCAGGTCTTGAGCCACATCGCGAGCGCGAACTGGGTCTCGAACGGCAACGCCGCGTCGACCACCATCAACGCAAGGCAATCGGGCAGGCCAGCCAGGTAAGGCGCGTGCGGCACGCGGCCTTCGACGTCACTGGCCAGCGCGCTGTAGCAGCCTTTTTCGGCGCGGCGGCGCGCCACGGTGATCCACTGCGCGAGGTTGCCGTAGCCGCGGCGCGACTGCGCCAGCAGCACCAGCCGCGGCCCGGGGCAGCCGCCGGCGGCGCTGGGCGCCAGCCGCATCTCGGCGCCGACGATCAGGTGCAGGCCGAGCCGCTTGGCCTGCCCGTGCGCACGCACCACGCCGGCCAGCGAGCACTCGTCGGTGACGGCCAGCGCCGTGTAGCCGAGCTCGTGCGCGCGCGCGACCAGCTCTTCCGGATGCGACGCGCCGGTGAGAAAGGTGAAGTTGCTGCGGCAATGCAGCTCGGCGTAGGCGGGCAGGCCCTGCGCGCTCGGCACGGACCCGGGCGCCACGCCGCCGACAGCGGGCGTGGCCATGGAGGAGCAAGAAGGGGGTTGGAAACGATGACTGTATTTGCATACAGTATTCATCCGTGGGATCACTGCCGTCAAGGGTCCACGGCCGGCCAAGGGGCGGCGCCACAATCCCTGCACCCTCTTTCCTCTTGGCCTGCAGCCATTTCACCGGGAGCCACCGCATGTTCACCCTCACCCGCCGCCACGCCGCCATCGGCACCGTGACCCTCGCACTGAGCATTGCCGCGATCGTGGCCGGCGTCGGCGCGCTGTCGCACTCGGCCCAGGCCCAGCCGAACCCGTTGCTGATGACCCAGCAGCCGCCATCGTCGTGCGTGTGCGCCGCAGCGGTGTCGGTGTTCGGCGGCAGCGGGGGCCCGCAGATCGCCAACTGCCAGTGCGGCGCGCTCAACTGCGCCGCGGCCACCGCGGCCGGCGGCGTCACGCTGCAGTGCGCGCGCTGAACCGCCGCCGCCGGTTCCGTTGATCCCCGGTCGAGGCCCGCCCGCGCGTTGTCGCAGCAGGGACAAACAAGCCCTGCGCACGCGTGCTACAACTGCCGGCTCCAGCTTGGACGATTCGCCAGGAGACACGCCATGGACCTGAACTTCACCGCCGAGGAACTGGCGTTCCGGCAAGAGGTGCGGCAGTGGGTCGCCGACAGCCTGCCCAAGGACATCAGCCACAAGGTGCACCATGCGCTGCGCCTGTCGCGCGACGACATGCAGCGCTGGGCCAAGATCCTCGGCAAGAAGGGCTGGCTGGCGTCGGGCTGGCCCAAACAGTTCGGCGGCCCCGGCTGGACCGCGGTGCAAAAGCACCTGTTCGAAGAGGAGTGCGCGCGCGCCGGCTCGCCCCGCATCGTGCCGTTCGGCCCGGTGATGGTGGCGCCGGTGATCATGACTTTCGGTTCGGCCGAACAACAGAAACGCTTCCTGCCCGGCATCGCCTCGGGCGAGGTGTGGTGGAGCCAGGGCTACAGCGAGCCGGGCGCCGGCTCCGACCTCGCATCGTTGAAGACCCGCGCCGAGCGGCGCGGCAACAGCTACGTCGTCAACGGCCAGAAGACCTGGACCACGCTGGGCCAGTTCGGCGAATGGATCTTCTGCCTGGTGCGCACCAGCAGCGAAGGCAAGCCGCAGACGGGCATCAGCTTCCTGCTGATCGACATGAAGTCGCCCGGCGTCACGGTGCGGCCGATCGTCATGCTCGACGGCGAGGCCGAGGTCAACGAGGTGTTCTTCGACAACGTCGAGGTGCCCGCGGAAAACCTGATCGGCGAAGAGAACAAGGGCTGGACCTACGCCAAGCACCTGCTCGCTCACGAGCGCACCAACATCGCCGACGTCAACCGCGCCAAGCGCGAGATCGA
>DATDJF010000384.1:0-7662 GCA_036520715.1 Burkholderiaceae bacterium
GGCCTGTCGCTGCTCGGCGCCGTCGCTGTCCCTGCGCTGGCCGGGCCCGGCGATTCGGCGCGCGGTGCCGAGGCCGGCGCCTCGCGCCGCAGCGGTGGTGGCGCCGGCGGCACTTCGGCGCGCGGCGGCTCGGTGGCCTCGGGCGCGGCGGCCACCGTGACCAGCGGCGGATCGGCGAACACGGTGAAGCGCCGCTCGAGGCGGCCTGCGCAACCGAGCGTGAGCGTGACCGTCACCACCGGCTCCTCGATGGCCACGGTGGTGTAGACGCGCACCACACGCTCTTCGGCAGCGGCGCCTTGTTCGATGCTGGTGCGCAGCGCCGATGGCGCGATGCGTTGATCGCCCTGGTAGACCTCGGCGGTCACGCAGGTGGAGTTCAGCGACTCGTCGTTCGCCACCTGCACGCTGATCGGGAAGTTCAGCGGCGCGCCGAGCGTGACGTTGGACGGCGCGCGCACGATGCCGAGACCGTGCGCGGCCATGCTCGCCGCGAGCGCCATCGGAGCCACCAGGATGATGCTGCGAGCATTCATGCGGTGGGTGCCGGCGCGTCGGATCTGTGGCGATGCATCACGTTCGAATTTCGCGCGGCACTCTAGCATGAAGGCCCTCGCGCTCCCTCGTGCAAACGGGTGGTCGCCGGCCCGCTGGTGAGAGAATGTTCGCTGTTGTGCGTCATGCTGCGCGAGAGGGCCACATCATGGCTGCGGAGTTGTTGATCGAGCGTCACGGGCCGGCCTTGGTGCTGACCATCAGCGACCCGGCGACGCGCAATACGCTGTCGCCTCGCGTATACGAAGCGGGCGCCGCTGCGGTGCGCGAGGCTGCCGGCGACGCCTCGGTGCGCGCCGTGGTGCTGCGCGGCGATGGTGCGCACTTCTGCGCCGGCGGCGACCTGCAACGCCTGGCCGCCGCGCGCGAAGGCCCGCCGGACTCGGTGCGCGCCAACATCGATCGTTTCCACGCATTCGTGATGGCGCTGCGGGAATGTCCCAAACCGGTGATCGCCGCCGTCGAGGGCCACGCCGCCGGCGGCGGTTGCTCGCTGGTGCTGGCCTGCGACCTCGTGATTGCTGCCGAAGGCGCGCGCTTCACCATGTCCTATGGCCGCGCCGGCCTGTCGCCCGACGGCGGCGGCACGTTTCACCTGGCGCAGGCGCTGCCGCGTGCCTTGGTGCTGCAGATGCTGTGGCTGCCCGAGCCGATGAGCGCCCGGCAGTGGCAGGCGTTGGGTTTGGTCAATGCGGTGGCAGCCGATGGTCAGGCCTTCAACGAAGCGCTGGCCTGGGCCGAGCGCCTGAGCCGCATGGCCAGCAATGCGCTGGCCAGTGCCAAGGCGTTGGCCGGCCAGGCCCGCTCGCGCTCGCTGCCCGAACAACTCGACGCCGAACGCGAGCAGTTCGTGCCGAACCTGCAGCACGACAATGCCGCCGAGGGTTTGCGCGCGTTCTTCGAGAAACGCGCACCGCGCTTCCACTGAACGCGGCGCGCCGCGGCTGGCCTATTGGTCGTAGCCCGGCAGCTGCCGCTGCAGGCGGCGCAGCAGGCCCGGCCAGACGAGCTGGCTGCCCAGCCCCTTGGTGGCTTCGATCGACATCTGCGTCGCCGCGTCGATGATCGGGCGGCCGATCCGGATCAGCTCACCGCCGCCGGCCTGGGCGCGGACCTGCGCGGTGCACGCGGTCTCGAACAGGTACATTGCCTGCCACGCTTCGGCCACCGTGGTGCCGACCGTCAGCAGGCCGTGGTTGCGCAACATCAGGTACTTGTTGGACGCGAGGTCGCGCACCAGCCGCGGCTTCTCGTCTTCGAACAGGGCCACGCCCTCGTAGTCGTGGTAGCCGAGCTGGCCCATGATGAAGATCGAGAACTGCGAGATCGGCAGCAGCCCCTCGCGCTGCGCCGACACCGCCACGCCGTTGAGCGAATGCGTGTGCACCACGCAGCCCACGTCGTGGCGCGCCGCGTGCACCGCGCTGTGGATCGTGAAGCCGGCCGGGTTCACCGGATACGGCGAGTCCTCGATCTTGTTGCCCTGCAGGTCGATCTTGATCAGGCTGGAGGCGGTGATCTCCTCGAACATCAGGCCGTAGGGGTTGATCAGGAAGTGCTCCTGCGGCCCCGGCACACGCGCGCTGATGTGGGTGAACACCAGATCGTCCCACTTGAACAGCGCCACCAGCCGGTAGGCGGCGGCGAGGTCGACGCGCATCTGCCACTCCTCGGGCGACACCTGTGCGCGGCGGCTGGGCAAGGCAACGACGGCGGCTGAACTCATGGCGGCTCTCCTCGTGTCGGGACGACTTGGGCGACAAGGCCATGGACAATACAACTTCCGGCGCGGCGTGCAGCGTCGCCGCCGGGACAACCCCGTGAAGATCCCAGCCCTGACCATCGAGGAGCAGCACCACATCGACAGTGGTGCCTGGTTCTCGCGCCTGTCCGCGCCGTTGCGCGAGGCCATCCTGGCGCGTGCGGTGATCAAGCGATATGCCGATGAGGCGCCGCTGGCCACGCGCGGCGGCCCGGCCGATCAGTGGTGCGGCGTGGCGCGCGGCGCGGTGCGCATCTCCAACGTCACGCTGGCGGGCAAGCAGGTGGTGCTGACCTACGTCGAGCCGGGCACCTGGTTCGGCGACATCGCGTTGTTCGACGGCCTGCCGCGCACGCACGACGCCAACGCGCACGGCGAGACCACGCTGCTGGTGGTGCGCAAGGCCGACTTCAAGGAGCTGCTGGCGACGCACGTCGAGCTGTACGAGGCGCTGCTGCGGCTGAACTGCCGACGCCTGCGCTTGATGTTCAACCTGATCGAGGACCTGAACAGCCGGCCGCTTGGCGCGCGGCTGGCCAAGCAGATCCTGCTGCTGGTCAAGAGCTACGGCGTCGCGCACGGCAGCGAGATCCGCATCGCGCTGCAGCTCGCCCAGGAAGACCTGGCGCAGTTGCTCGGTGCGTCGCGGCAGCGCGTCAACCAGGAGCTCAAGGGGTTCGAGCGGCAAGGCGCCGTGCGCGTCGAGCCCAACCGGCTGGTGGTGCTGTCGCGCGAGACGTTGCTTTCGATCGCCGAACGTTGAAAGGCTGTTCCATATGGAATCGATGCAGCAGTTCATCGGCACGCAGGCCGTCTCGGCGCGCCACGCGTTCGACGTGGCGGCGCTCGAGGGCCACCTGCAGCGCGAGCTGCCGGGGTTCCAGGGGCCGCTGCGCGTCGAGCAGTTCAAGGGCGGCCAGTCGAACCCGACCTACAAGTTGATCACGCCGCAATGCACCTACGTGATGCGCACCAAGCCGGGCCCGGCCGTCAAACTGCTGCCATCGGCCCATGCGATCGAGCGCGAGTTCCGCGTCATGCGCGCGTTGGCCGGCGGCGCCGTGCCGGTGGCGCAGATGCACCTGCTGTGCACCGACGAGGCGGTGATCGGGCGCGCGTTCTACGTGATGCAGTTCGTCGACGGCCGCGTGCTGTGGGAGCAGGCGTTGCCCGGCTTCACGCCGGCGGGGCGCAACGCCATCTACGACGAGATGAATCGCGTGATCGCCGCGTTGCACCGCGTCGATGCGGCGCAGGTGGGGCTGGCCGACTTCGGCAAGCCGGGCAACTATTTCGTGCGCCAGATCGCGCGCTGGTCCAAGCAGTACCAGGCGTCGCAGATGCAGACGATTGCCGAAATGGATCGCCTGATCGACTGGCTGCCCGCGCACCTGCCACCCTCGGCGCTCGACGAAACGCAGGTGGCGATCGTGCATGGCGACTTCCGGCTCGACAACCTGATCTTCGACGCGAATGAGCCGCGCATCGCCGCGGTGCTCGACTGGGAGCTCTGCACACTCGGCCATCCGCTGGCCGACTTCAGCTACCACTGCATGGGCTGGCACATCGAGCCGGGAGTCTTCCGCGGCATCGGCGGCCTCGACCTGGCGGCATTGGGCATCCCCAGCGAGCGCGAGTACGTGCGCCGCTACTGCGAGCGTACGGGCCGCGGCGACCCCGACGCCGTGATGGCCGACTGGAACTTCTACCTGGCGTACAACCTGTTCCGCCTGGCGGCGATCACCCAGGGCATCGCCAAGCGCGCCGCCGACGGCACCGCCGCCAGCGCACAGGCGCGCACGTCGGGCGAGGCCACCGAAGCGCTGGCACGCATGGGCTGGGCCCAGGCGCAACGCAGCTGAACACGCACCACCACCGGCTCACACGCCGCCATCCGACACCCACCATGACGAGGAGCACTCCATGGACTTCGGCTACTCACCGCGCACACAGGAGTTGCAGGCCAAGGTCACGGCCTTCATGGATCAGCACGTCTATCCCGCCGAGGCGCGTTACGCCGAGGAGCTGCGCGCCAACACCGAGGCCGGCAAACGCTGGACGCCGCTGCAGACGATCGAGGCGCTCAAGCCCAAGGCGCGTGCCGCCGGCTTGTGGAACCTGTTCCTGCCCGACAGCGAGCTCGGCGCCGGCCTGTCCAACCAGGAGTACGCGCCGCTGGCCGAGATCATGGGCCGCGTGCCGTGGGCCAGCGAGGTGTTCAACTGCTCGGCACCAGACACCGGCAACATGGAGGTGCTGGTGCGCTACGGCTCGCCCGAGCACCAGAAGAAGTGGCTGCAACCACTGTTGAACGGTGAGATCCGCAGCGCCTTCGCGATGACCGAGCCGGCGGTGGCGTCGTCCGACGCCACCAACATCGAGTCGCGCATCGAGCGGCGCGGCGACAGCTATGTCATCAACGGCCGCAAGTGGTGGACCTCCGGCGGCGGCGACCCGCGCTGCAAGATCATGATCTTCATGGGCAAGACCGATCCCGCCGCGCCGCGGCATTCGCAGCAGTCGATGATCCTGGTGCCGTTCGACACGCCGGGTGTCAAGGTGATGCGTCCGCTGTCGGTGTTCGGCTACGACGATGCGCCGCACGGCCACATGGAAGTCGACTTCAAGGACGTCACGGTGCCGGCCTCCAACCTGCTGCTCGGCGAGGGCCGCGGCTTCGAGATCGCGCAGGGGCGACTGGGCCCCGGGCGCATCCATCACTGCATGCGGCTGGTCGGGCTGGCCGAGCGCTCGCTCGAGCTGATGTGCAAGCGCGCGGTTTCGCGGGTGGCGTTCGGCAAGACGGTGGCGCAACAGACGGTGACCCAGGAGCGCATCGCCGAGGCGCGCTGCATGATCGAACAATCGCGCCTGCTCACGTTGAAGGCCGCCTGGATGATGGACGTGGCCGGCAACAAGGCGGCCAAGGCCGAGATCGCGATGATCAAGGTGGTGGCGCCCAACATGGCGGGCCGCGTCATCGACTGGGCCATGCAGGTGCACGGCGGCGGCGGCGTCAGCGAGGACTTTCCGCTGGCCTACTACTACGCGGTGTCGCGCACGCTGCGTTTTGCCGACGGGCCCGACGAGGTGCACCGCAACGCGATCGCCAAGATCGAGCTGGGGCGCCACGCCGCGCCGCCGGCTGCCTGACCGCCCAGGCGCGCCGTCACTCGGTGGGGCCGGCCTCGTCGCGCGGCCACACCGAGGGCCGGGTCGATGCGCCCGGCAGCGCCGAGTCGCGCCACTCGCCGGCCACGCGCCGGGCCTCGTCGATCGCGGTCTCGAACAGCTCGAGCCACCCTTGCAGGCGCTCGGGCTGCGGATCGCGCATCACCAGCCGCATGCTCAGGCGGCCGCGTGCGATCGACAACACGAAGGCATCGGTCTCCGCCAGGTAACGCGCGGCGTCGAGCAGCGCATCGGACAACGGACCCGAGAGCCAGGCCAGCAGCCAGGGCTTGACGCTGGCCACGCCGCCGAAGCGCACGCCCAGCGAGCGCAGCTCGCTGGCCGACAGCTTGGAGTACATCACCAGCCAGCGGATCTCGGTGGGTGTCTGGGTGTCGATGCGCGTCTGCACGCCCTCGACGTATTCGTCGTAGACCTTCTTCTCCGATGACTCCATCAGAAGGCGGTTGAGCACCATCAACTGCAGATCGCGGTGCAGCCCCAGTTCGGCGATGCAGCGCAGCTCCGAGCCCGCGATGTAGGGGCGGTGCGAAGGCCCCCACTCGAGGCGCCAGGCCACGCCGCGATGCGCACCATCGATCACGAAGCCTTCATCGTCGCGCACCCGGCGCCAGCTCGCGCCCTTGGCCCGTGCCCATTGCTCGATGCCGTGCAGGCCCGGCTTCGGTGCGGCGGCGGACCACCAGCGCTTGAGGATCGCGAGCATGGGTTAGAGTTCGCGCGCCGGCACGAGATGCGGAGTGGCGATGATCGAAGTGTATTCCTGGGCTACGCCCAACGGGCACAAGGTGCACGTCATGCTCGAGGAATGCGCGCTCCCCTACAAGGTGGTTGCAGTGGACATCGGCGCGGGCGACCAGTTCGAGCCTGAGTTCCTGGCGATCAGCCCGAACAACAAGATTCCCGCCATCGTCGACCCCGACGGACCCGACGGCAAGCCGATTTCGTTGTTCGAGTCCGGCGCGATCCTGCTGTACCTCGCTGGCAAGACCGGGCGTTTCCTGCCCGCCGACACGCGCGGCAGGTACAACGTGCTGCAGTGGTTGATGTTCCAGATGGGCGGCGTGGGTCCGATGCTCGGCCAGGCGCATCACTTCCGCATCTACGCGCCCGAGAAGATCGCCTATGCGATCGAGCGCTACACCCGCGAGGCCGGCCGCCTCTATCGCGTGATGAACGACCAGCTCGCGAAGTCACGCTACATCGCCGGTCCCGACTACACGATCGCCGACATCGCGATCTTTCCGTGGCTGCGCAGCTGGAAGAACCAGGGCATCGAGTGGAGCGAGTTCCCGCACCTGAAAGGCTGGTTCGACGAAATCGCCGCACGCCCCGCCGTGATGCGCGGTGTCGAGGTGCTTGCCGACCGGCGCCGGCCGATCACCGATGACAGAGCCCGCGAGGTGTTGTTCGGCGCCGAGCAGTACAAGCGGCATTGACTGCCCTGCGGGGCGGCTCGGGCCGTTGCCTAGAATCGGATGCGCCGCTCGTTTGCGCGAGCGTGATCTGCCCGTAGCTCAGCTGGATAGAGCAGCTGCCTTCTAAGCAGCAGGCCGGGGGTTCGAGTCCCTCCGGGCAGGCCAATCGTGGCACGTCACAGCGCGACGCTGTTGGCTGCGCATCAGAAACTGATGGCCATGCCCAGCGACCAGCCGCTGACATCGGGCCCGAACTTGTAGCGCACCAGGGCGCGCCAGCGTGTGGCGATGCGGTCGAGCGCGCTGGTGTCGAGCTCCAGCCCGAAGCCGAGCGAGGCCATGCGCGCGAGCCCGAGTTCCTTCTGGTCACCCAGGAACTCGGTGTAGGCGACCTCGTAGACATAGCGCACGGGCCGCTCCCAGACCACGCCCCAGCCGGTGGGCACGCGACGGCGTGCCCAGACGCTGACACTCGCGGCGGTGGCCCTGCCGACGACGGCACCCGGGGTGTCGCTGTAGCTGCGCAGTTGAACGTTGGTGTAGCGGACTTCCGGGTCGTCGTCGGCCTCCGGGGTGAATTTCTCGTAGTCGAGCATGAGCGAGCCGCCCAGGCCATAAGCCTTCAACCGCTTGCCGTCGAGGAACGACAGATCGAGGTCGGTGTTGGATTCCACCCACCACCTGAGGCCCGCCAGATCGCTGGCGACATAACCGATCGTGAAGTTGCCGATCGGC
>DATDJF010000385.1:0-19755 GCA_036520715.1 Burkholderiaceae bacterium
CCTCGAGCGCGAGCTCGCCGCGGGCGGGGCCTGAGCGATGACGGCGAACGAGATCCTCAGCGCATTGGCCGGCGCACTCGCCGGCGGGCGCATCCGCGTGATCGACCTCACGCACACGCGGTCGCCCGAATTTCCGCAGATCGCGCTGCCGCCGGAGATGGGGCAGTGCTGGCCGTTTCGCATCGAGGAAGTCTCGCGCTACGACGAGCGCGGGCCGGGCTGGTACTGGAACAACTTTTCCTGCGGCGAGCACACCGGCACGCACTTCGACGCGCCGATCCACTGGATCTCCGGCAAGGACCTGCCCCGCGGATCGGTGGACACGATTCCGGCGCAACACTTCATCGCCCCGGCCCACGTGGTCGACTGCGTTGCACAAGCCGCCGCCGACCCCGACTACCTGCTGAGCGTGGCCGACCTCGAGGCCTTCGAGGCGGCGCACGGCCGCATCGCGGCGGGGTCGTGGCTGCTGATGCGCACCGACTGGTCCAAGCGCTGGACCCAGGATCGTGATGCGCTGGCCTATCAGAACTTCGACGACACCGGCCAGCACACGCCGGGCCCGAGCAGCGAGGCGGTGCGCTGGCTGGTCGAGCAGAGGCAGGTGCTGGGCTTCGGCTCGGAGGCGATCGGCACCGACGCCGGACAAGGCGCGCACTTGCGCCCGCCGTATCCGTGCCACACCTTCATGCACGGTTCGGGCCGCTACGGCCTGCAGTGCCTGACCAACCTCGACCAGTTGCCGCCCACCGGCAGCGTGCTGGTCTGCCCGCCGCTGAAGATCCAGCGCGGCAGCGGCAGCCCGTTGCGGGTGCTCGCGCTGGTGCCGTAGGCCGCGCCGCTTCGTCTCACAATTGGTCACAAGCTGCGCGCGGCCGCGGGTGCGCCTCGCCCCGCGTTCGAGGGGCGGCTCAACCCGATGAGGCGCCCGCTTCGCGACATCGGTCACGTGCCCCGGGGATGGTGATGTGCGGGCCGCGGGTTCAGGCTCCAGACAACCACCACAGCGCAGCCAAGCGCGCATGCCCACGCCGCCATCCCACGCTCCCGCCCCAGCACCTGGTCGCATCGATCTGTCGGCGTTCGCGCCGCTGCGGCCCGCCGAGCAGATGGTGGTGCGCGCCTTCGTCGACGACGACATTGCGCGTGTGGGCCTGCGCAGGCCGCTGGTGCCGTCGGCATCGATCAGCGTGCGCGGCGCCTTGCTGGCGTATCTGGCGCGCCTCGGTGGAGCAGGGCATCGTGTGCAGGTGGTCGGCGCATGGATCGAAGGCATGCTGGACCTGCGCGACTCCTCGGTGCCGGAAGGGCTGTGGTTCTTTCGCTGCGTGTTCGATGCGTCGCCGCGCTTCGACGGTGCACGCGTCGGTGGCAGCTTGAGCTTTCCGGGTTGCCTGTTGCCGGGCCTGCGCGCCGAGGATTGCATTGTCGCCGGCGACGTCGCGCTCAATGCCGGCTGCACCGTGCGGTTGGACGTGCGGCTGGCGCGCGCCACGGTGGGCGGCGACCTCAACTGCGGGCGCCTGCAGCTGCGCAGCGGCGAGCACGTCGACATGCAAGTGCCGCGCCGCCTCGTTGCCGACGGCGCCAGCGTGGCCGGCGATGCGCTGCTGACCGATGGCTTCGAATCCGATGGCGACGTGCGGCTGGTCGGCCTGCGCCTGGTGGGCGACCTGCGCGCCAGCTCGGCGCGCCTGAGCGGCCACGTCAACGGCGACGGCCGGCGCAGCGACGCGCTCAACCTCGACCTTGCGCACGTGGCCGGCAACGTGGCGCTCGATCATGGCTTTTCGGCCGCCGGCGGCGTGCGCCTGAAGCGAGCCCGCATCGAAGGCGACCTCGACTGCTCGCAAGCGGCGTTCGATGCCTTCGGCGACATGGGCTGGCGCGGCGCGGTCGCATTTGCCCTCGATCGCGCGCGCGTCGGCGGCACGCTGGTGCTGGCGCGGCTCAAGCAGCCGCTGTCGCGCGCCACGCTCGCCGACGCCAGCGTCGGCGCCTTGCATGACGACGACACGAGCTGGGGCGAGGCCTTGGTGCTCGACGGCTTTGCCTACCGGCAGTTGGCGGCGGCGGCGCCGGCATCGTCGGGCTTTCGCATCGAATGGCTGGGCCGGCAGGAGCCGGCCCACATGGGCCGCGATTTTCGCCCGCAGCCGTGGCAGCAATTGATCCGGGCGTTTCAGCGCATGGGGCTGGCCGGCGCGGCGCGCGACGTGGCGGTGGCCAACGAAGTGCAGCTTCGCCGCGTCGGACGCATCGGTGCGCACCTGCCGCGGCGCTGGCGCTGGCTGCCGCGGCTGGCGCACCGCAGTTTCGGCGCGCTGGCCGGCTATGGCCACCGGCCATGGCGGCTGGCCTGGGCGCTGGCCGCGCTGTGGCTCGCTTGCGCGGGCTTCTTCTCGCTGGCGGCCGAGCGCGGGGCGATGGCGTCGACCGTGTCGCCACCGGCGACCTCGGAGTTCAGCGCGTTGGCCTACTCCCTGGAGCACGCGTTGCCGTTCATCGACCTGCAACAGCGTCGCCTGTGGACCGTGGTCGACGGACCTGGCGGCCCTAGCGCATGGGGGACGGGGGCGCGCGTCGTCGCCGGCCTCGAGGCGGGGCTCGGCTGGGCCGCCTGCGGCCTGGCGCTGCTCTGTCTGGTCGCGCCGCTGACCAGAAGCCGCGCTGCGGCCTGACGCCGAGTTGACAGCGGCCGCGACGGTGTAGCCTCACAGTCCTGCACTGGAGGCTGTTATGACCGATTCCCCGACCGCCGCGTCGCTGGCCAGCACCGACTTGATCGACAGCGCCCACCCCAGCGTGGTGGCCTTCGCGCGCGAGTGCGCGGTCGGCGGCAACGACCGCGAGCGCGCGGTGGCGCTGCACGACGCAGTGCGCGACGGCTTTCGCTACGACCCCTATCGCGTCGACCTGTCGCCCGACGGCATGCGCGCCAGCGGCGTGGTGGTTCGCGGCACGGGGTGGTGCGTGCCCAAGGCGGCACTGCTGGCGGCCGCCTGCCGTGCGGCGGGCATTCCGGCGCGTGTGGGCTACGCCGACGTGCGCAACCACCTGAGCACCGAGCGCATGCGCCGCACGATGCAGACCGACCTCTTCATCTGGCACGGCTACACCGACATCTGGATCGACGGCGCCTGGCGCAAGGCGACGCCGGCGTTCAACCGCGAGTTGGTCGAGCGCTTCGGCCTGCTGCCGCTGGCGTTCAACGGCCATGACGATTCGATCTATCACCCGTTCGACCGCGCGGGCAACAAGCACATGGAGTACCTGCAGTACCGCGGCAGCTTCGACGACATGCCGCTCGAGCGCATCGTCACCGACTTCGCCGCGCTCTATCCGGTGTGGCTGCAGCAGGGCCGTGAACTGAAGAGCGCCGACTTCATGGCCGAAGTCGAGCGCGAGAACCGGAGATGAACGAGCCTGTCGACGATGCGGTGGCGGACAGCGCCCCTGCAGGTTTCGCGCCGCTGGCCATCGGCGGCAACTTCATGGCGCACAACGGGCCGCTGTACGTGCGCATGGCCGACGGTCGCGCGCAACTCGCCTTTCGCGTGCAGGCGCGCCACACCAACCCGCTGAACAACTGTCACGGCGGCATGCTGGCCAGCTTCGGCGACATGCTGCTGCCGGTGTGCATCCATCGCCAGAGCGCCGAAGTGGGCCTGCGGTTCCTGCCCACCATCAGCCTGCAGATCGATTACCTCGCGCCGGCGCCGCTGGGTGCCTGGGTGCAGGGCGAGGCCGACGTGCTGCGTGTGACGCGCACGATGGTGTTCGCGCAAGGCGTGGCGCGCATCGACGGCAAGCCGGTGCTGCGGGTCAGCGGCACGTTCAAGATCGGCCAGCCGTTCGACCGGCCGGTCGAGGGCGCGGGCGACTAGCCTGCGTCAGTGGCGGTGCTGGCTCAGCCACGCCAGCTTGGCCGCATACAGATCGCGCTCATTGCGCGAGGTGCTCAGCGCCTGCGCGCGCTCGAGGTGGCGTTGCGCGACGCTGGTGTCGCCGATCTGGTAGTTGGCCACGGCCAGCCAGTAGTGGAACTCGCTGGAATAGTCGGCGCGCGCCACCTCGCGCGCGAAGAGGTCGCGCGCCGTGCGCGCGTCGCCGCGCTGCAGCGCCTGCTGGCCGAGCGCGAACCAATGGTACGGGGGCTCGGGCTCGAGCGCGGCCAGGCGCGTGCGTAACGGCGCTGCCTCGTCGCGCCGGCCCTGCTGCTCGAGCAGCATCGCCAGGTTGTGCAGCGCCTGCGTCTGGTCGGGCTGGCGGCGCAACAGCTCGCGATACACCTTCTCTGCCGCCCGGGCATGGCCGCTGCGCTGATAGATCACGCCCAGCGTGTTGACCACGCCCATGTAGCCGGGGTCCGCCAGCACGCCCTCGCGCGCCCACCAATAGGCTTCGTCGGTGGCGTCGCGCGCCAGCGCCTCGGCGGCGCGGTTGTTCATGAACATGGCCAGCACGGTGGCCTCGTCGAGCGTGCGAAGACGCAGCCCTTGCAACTCGCCGGCCGGCAGGAAGTCGACCGTCCAGCTGCGTGCGCCCTGGCCGCGCGGCCGATCGATGAATCGGCGGCCGATGGTGACGTTGATGTGGCCGCTGCGCAGCAGCAGGGCGCCGCTGCGGCTCCAGGTCTCCTCGGAGTCGGCACTGTTGTATTCCACATGCAGGCCGAGCTCCTTGGCCAGCGCCGCGGTCATCACCACCAGCGAAAGGCAGTTGCCGGCGCGCGCATCGAAGGCCTGCGCGGCGTTGCGCGTCAGCGCCGTGTCGTATTCGAGCTTCAGGTCGCCGCGCCGGTAGAGCGACTGCACCAGCCACTCGGCGGGGTTCTGAATGAACAGCGAGCCCTTCGCGCTGTCGCGCAGGTGGTTGCGCATCGCGTCGTCGAGCGCGAACACGTCGCGCGCATCGATCCGCTGAGCGGGCTTCGTAAACGATTCGTCATGCAGCAGGACCTGCGGCGACAGCGCGGGTGCCGGCGGCGCCGTGCTGCACGCCACCGCCGACAGCGCCAACACCAGGCTGCACAGCCACCGCACCATCAGGTCCCCTGCGGCGCGACCATTGCGCCGGCGCCGATGATTGTGCGCTCGAACAGGCATTCGCGGCGCCGGCGCCGCGCCCTCAGCTGCGTGGCTGGCGCTGCCCGATCACCACCACCTGCTGCACCGCACCGAAGCTTTGCGCATAGGCCAGGCAGGCTTGCGCATGATGCTGGTCGGCCGTGTCGGCAAGCGCACTCACGATGGTCAGCGTGATCAGACCCGACAGGCCGAGGGCGACGGCACGGATGGCGATGCGCTCGAACATGATGGTGCTCCTTGCAGGCAACGACGGCGGTTGCATGAGGAGCAATGTAGGCACGGCGTGGCGGCGGCGCGAGCCGCATGCGACGAACTGCGTGCCGGCGCGGACGAACTGCGCCGGCTTGCGATTGGCGTGATCGTGGTCGTGACGGCGTTCACGCGCAGCCGCTGCAATGGCCGGTGCGCGACTGCGTAAATGGCACGCCGGCGGCTTCAGTCGGGCACGACGGCGGTGGCCTCGATCTCGACCTTGGCGCGGTCTTCGATCAGTGCCTTCACCTCGACTGCCGTCATCGCGGCGTTGTAGGCGCCGATCAGCTCGCGGTAGGCGCGGCCGACTTCGCGCGCGGCGGCCAGGTACTCGCGCTTGTCGGTGACGTACCAGGTCATGCGCACGATGTGCTCGGGCCTGCCGCCGGCTTCGCGCAGCACGGCGGCCACGTTGGCCAGCGCCTGGCGCGCCTGCGCGGCGAAGTCGTCGCTGTGGAACACGCCTTGCGCGTCCCACCCGATCATGCCGGCAATGAACACCAAACGGCCGCGCGCGCTGACACCGTTGGCATAACCCTTCGGGCGCGGCCACCCGGTGGGCAGGATCACTTGCGGCTCGGTCATCGTGCGGCTCCCGTATGGCACGGCGTTTCAGTTGCCTTCGAAGCGCGGTTTGCCCTTGGCGACGAAAGCCTCGTAGGCGCGGTTGAAGTCTTCGGTCAGCATGCAGATCGCCTGCGCCTGGGCTTCGGATTCGATCGCCTGGTCGATGCCCATGTCCCACTCCTGATGCAGCATCGTCTTGGTGATGCCGTTGGCGAAGGTCGGCCCCTGCGCGAGCTCGGCGGCCCAGCGCTGCGCCTCGGCCTGCAGCGACTCCGGAGCCACCAGGCGGTTGAAGAAACCCCACTGCAGGCCCTCGTCGCCCGCCAGCGCGCGGCCGGTGTACAGCAGCTCGCTGGCACGCCCCTGGCCGACGATGCGCGGCAGCATCGCGCATGCACCCATGTCGCATCCCGCCAGGCCGACGCGATTGAACAGGAACGCCACCTTTGCGCGTGAGGTGCCCAGGCGCAGGTCGCTGGCCATCGCCAGGATCGCGCCGGCGCCGGCACACACGCCGTCGATCGCCGCGATGATCGGCTGCGGGCAGTGGCGCATTGCCTTCACCAGGTCGCCCGTCATGCGCGTGAACATCAGCAGTTCGGGCGCCTTCAGCTTGAGCAGCGGGCCGATGATCTCGTGCACGTCGCCACCGGAGCAGAAGTTGTCACCGGCGCCGGCGACGACGATCGCGTGCACGTCGGTGGCGTGCCGCATGCGCGCGAACAAGTCGCGCAGTTCGGCATACGACTCGAAGGTGAGCGGGTTCTTGCGCTCGGGTCGATTCAGCGTGATGCGGCCGACTCCGCCCTCGACCGCCCACTGAAAGTGCCTGGCGCGGTGGCCGGCCAGCTGAATGCGATTGCCGGCCGCCAGGCCCGGATCCACCCGCTCGTCGTTCGTCATGCTGCTTTCTCCTGGCTGGCCGCCATCTGCACCCGCAGCCGGCCGAGCCCTTCGTACAACGATTGTTTTTGGGCGGCGTCGATGCCGGCGAACAGCTCGATCACCCACTGTTCGTGTTCGCTCGCGATGCGCTCGAACGCCTTGCGGCCGGCGCTGGTCATGCGCAGGCGCCACGACCGGCGGTCTTCGGGGTCACTGTCGCGCTGCACCAGGCCCTCGCGCTCGAGCTCGTCGGTCAGCGCAGTGACGTTGCCGCCGGTGACCATGAGGTAACGCGACAGCGTGCTCATGCGCAGGCCGTCGGCGTGGCGGTGCAGTTGCGCGAGGTAGTCGAAGCGCGCCAGCGAGATGTCGAAGCGCGCGCGCAGGCGCTGCCGCACCTCGTTTTCCACCTGCGTGCTGCACGCCAGCAGGCGCAGCCACAGCTTGAGCGACAGGTGATCGTCGTGCTCGGCACGTGCCTCGAGGCCGATGGCATGGTCGCCGAGCAGGTGCGGCTGACCGAAGCGGCGCGTCGTGCGGCTCACTTCGCCGCCCCCGGCGCCACGGCCATCGCCGCCGCGCGCTCGCGCTGGAAGTTGGCCTCCATCTGCGGCTTGGCCGTGCGGTACTGGCGCGGCCAGTCGACCGCAGTGAAGCCGATCTTGGCGGCCTCGGTGAGCGTCCACGCGGGGTTGGCGAGGTGGGGGCGCGCCACCGCGCACAGGTCGGCGCGGCCGGCGGCGATGATGCTGTTCACGTGGTCGGCCTCGGAGATGGCGCCCACGGCGATGGTGGCGATGCCGGCTTCGTTGCGGATGCGGTCGGCGAACGGGGTCTGGTACATGCGGCCGTAGGTGGGCTTCTGGTGCGCGCTGACCTGGCCCGACGAGCAGTCGATCAGGTCGGCGCCCGCGACCTTGAAAGCGCGCGCGATCTCCACCGCGTCGGCCGGCGTGATGCCGCCGTCGACCCAGTCGTGCGCCGAAATGCGCACCGACATCGGCAGGTGCTGCGGCCACGCAGCGCGCACGGCCGTGAACACCTCCAGCGGATAACGCAGGCGGTTGGCCAGGCTGCCGCCGTAGGCGTCGCTGCGGCGATTGGTCAGCGGCGAGATGAAGCTCGACAACAGATAGCCGTGGGCGCAGTGCAGCTCGAGCCAGTCGAACCCCGCCTCGGCGGCCAAGCGTGCGGCGCGCACGAAGTCGGCAGTGACGCGGTCCATGTCGGCGCGGTCCATCGCCTTCGGGATCGGGCCGCCTTCGTCGAGGTAGGGCACCGGCGAGGCCGCGATCACCGGCCAGTTGCCGGCGGGCAGCGGCTGGTCGGCGCCGGCATCGTCCCACGGTGCGTTGGTGGAGCCCTTGGCGCCAGAGTGGCCGAGTTGCATCGCGATCCTGGCGTCGGACTCGCGGTGCACGAAGTCGACGATGCGTCGCCAGGCGTGCGCCTGGCTCTCGTTCCACAGGCCGGGGCAACCGGGCGTGATGCGGGCGTCGGGCGACGGGCACGTCATCTCGGCCACCACCAGTCCGGCGCCGCCGAGCGCGCGCGAGCCCAGGTGCACGAGGTGGAACTCGCCAGGCATGCCGTCGATGCAGCAGTACTGCGCCATCGGCGAGACCACGACACGGTTCTTCAGCGTGATGGAGCGTGCGCTGAACGGCGTGAACATCGGTGGCACTGGCCACTGCGCCTGCATGCCCGCCTTGGCGTCGAACCAGCGCTCGAAGCCCTCGAGCCAACCCTTGTCGCGCAGCCGCAGGTTCTCGTGGCTGATGCGCTGGCTGCGCGTCAGCATCGAGTACATGAACTGCTCGGGTTCGAGCTGGTCGCAGTAGCGCTCGCCGCAGACCTCGAACCACTCCATCGCGTTCCACGCCGCGTTCTGCAGCCGCACCACGTCGACCGCGCGCGCCGCCTGGTAGCGCGCCAGCACCTCGGGGATGTGCTCGACGGTGTCACCGTGCTGCTTGAACTGCGAAGTCAGCTCGATCGCGTCCTCGAGCGCGAGCTTGGTGCCCGAGCCGATGGCGAAGTGCGCCGTGTGGACGGCGTCGCCCATCAGCACCACGTGGGCGCGGCCGTTGAAGTGCGACCACTGCTCGCACTTGATGCGCTGGAAGTTGAGCCACGCCGAGCCGCGCAGGTGGCGTGCGTTGGTCATCAGCTTCTCGCCGCGCAGGTTGCCGGCGAACAGCCGTTCGCAAAAAACGATCGACTGGTCCTGGTCGGCGCCGTCCAGTCCGTGCGCCGCCCACACGTGCTCGGGGCACTCGACGATGAAGGTCGAGGTGGTGTCGTCGAACTTGTAGATGTGGGCCTGGAACCAGCCGTGCTCGGTCTTCTCGAACAGGAAGGTGAAGGCGTCGTACTGCTTGTTGGTGCCCAGCCAGATGAAGCGGTTGGGCCGCGTCACGATGTCGGGTTTGAAGACGTCGGCGTAGCGGCTGCGGATCCTGGAGTTGACGCCGTCGCTGGCGATGATCAGGTCGGCCTCGGGGAATTCGGTGTCGGCGTCGACCTCGGTCTCGAACACCAGCCTGACACCGAGTTCCTCGCAGCGCGCCTGCAGGATGTTGAGCAGCTTCTTGCGCCCGATGCCCACGAAGCCGTGGCCACCCGAGCGGATGACGCGGCCCTTGAAGTGCAGCTCGATGTCGTCCCAGTGGTTGAATGCCTGCTGGATGGCATCGGCGGTGGGCGCATCCCACGCGCGCATGTTGTCCATCGTGGCGTCGGAGAACACGACGCCCCAGCCGAAGGTGTCGTACGGGCGATTGCGCTCGACCACGGTGATGTCGTGGTGCGGCGACAACTGCTTCATCAGCAGCGCGAAATACAAGCCGGCGGGGCCGCCGCCGATGCAGACGATGTTCAAGGCCGCACTCCCGGAGCGCCCAAGTAGTTTAACTATGAACTATCGAGCTGCAAAGGGAGTGCCGATGGAAGCCACCCCTGCGCCAGCCCCGTGGCGGGCGGCGCCGCACGATGCCCGCAGGTCAGAACAGCGTGTCTTGCCCGGCGTCGGGTGCGCTCATCGTCCAGGCCAGCCAGCGCCATGCGCTGGGGTTGTGCTGCATGATGCCGAGCCACCCCTGGCGCTGCGCGCGCAGGAAGTTCTGGTGCTTGTCGCGCACCTTCAGGCCGTAGACGTCGTGCACGGCGTGCGTGATCTCGTGCACCGCCACCACCGGGAGGTTGCGGCCGTGCAGGCCGTTGTAGAGCTGCACTTCGCGGCGACCCTGGTCGTACCAGCCGAAGGCGTTGCCGGTCTCCGACTTCGAGATCAGGCGCACCGTCACCGGATGGCCGCCGACCAGAATGCGCTTGGGCGTCGATGGTGCGCGCGGCAGGCAGCGGCGCACCACGCGGTCGTAGCGCAGGTCACCCGGCAGGTGTTCGCTCAGCAGCAGGTTGAACCACAGCCAGGCGCGCGGGTTGCGCTGTGCAAACTCCACCAGCCCGGTGGCGAAGCTGTGCGTGTAGGCCTCCTCGACGCAGCCCTGCTGGCAGCCGCGGCTGACGTGGCACAGGCGGATCAGGCAGTCGAACAGGGCGTCGAGCAGGCGCAGGCCGCTCAGATCCTGGCGCAGCTCGATGCGATGCTCTTCCAGGTTGACGCAGGCCAGGCGCCTGCGGTCGAGCATGGTCCCGCTCGGGCGCAACTCGATGGCGAGACGATAGGGCCCGAGCTCGATCGGGAACGGCAGGCGGGCAGCCCATTCGCGCCCCGCCGAGAAACGCAGCGGGAGGGCGGAGGCCAGGGAATACGGAGGCACGGTCGTCTCGAACCAGGGTGATGGGGCACAGCGGGGGGCGGGTCGACACTTCACCCGCGCGATCGATTGTGCGTGCCGCGGATTACCCGACGGCAGCCAAAGGATGAGGGGTTACGTGCCTGCGCGGGCTGTATGGGTATACAGAATGGCTCAAGCCGTGGCCTGTGGCGCAGGCTCTTCATTGGCGAGGCCAACGGGTTTACGCTGCGGGCTCCAGATTAGGGGGTTTCGAGCAACCGACCGGCTGAAGTCCATGAGCCGCCAAACCAAGATTCGCAAGCCGCGCGGGGCTGCCCGGGTGATCCCGGAGGGCCTCGACGGCGACCTGGGCCCGATCCACGAGCGGCCCGATGGCTACTATTGGTCGACACGCGATGGCCATCGCGAATTCGGCCCGTTCGCCTCGTACGAACTCGCCCGCATGGACCGCGATCGCCTCGATGATCAGGCGCCCGAGCCCGGCGAATCTCTCGACGAGGCCGAAGACGAGCTCGGCATCGGCAAGTGGATCGATCCCGACACCGGCGCACCGGCTGAAGGGGCGTCGCCGCCCCATCTGGACGACGACTGGCGCTGAGTCGCGCCGGTAGCCCCGTCAAGACCGCTGCGGCGCCCGCAATGCGCCGGCGCGCCTGTGTTGCTGCTCGGCCAGGCAGGCGCGCAGCGCGGCGATGCCGAAAGGCTTGGCCAGGAAGCCGTCCATGCCGGCCTGGCGGGTGGCAGGGCCTCCTTCGCCTTCGGTGTCGGCGGTCATCGCCACGATCGGCAGCCGCGGCGCACCGCGCGCGGCCTCGCGCTCGCGCCAGCGTCGAGTCGCCGAAAGCCCGTCGAGCTCGGGCATCTGCACGTCCATCAGCACGAGGTCGAAGGCTTCCTCGTCCAGGCAGTGCAGCGCATCGACGCCGTTGGCTGCCACCCGGCACGACGCCCCCAGCTCGTTGAGCATGGCCTGCACGACGATCTGGTTCACCGGGTTGTCCTCGCATAGCAGCACACGCATGGGCGGCGTCAGGCCCGGGCCCTCGCTGGCGCCGTGCACAGGGGTGTCGCTGCCGTCGGCGTGCTGCAGCAGCGCTGCCAGCGCCGCGCGACGCACCGGCTTGTGCAGCACCCAGCTGGCCGGCAGCGTGCCGATCGCGCTGTCTGCCAGCGGCATCATGACGACCACGCGGGTCGCGGAGCCGGCATGGCGATCGAGCCAGCCGCGCCCGTCGGCGCCCAGCAGCGGCAGGTCGACCAGCACCAGGCGGCGGCCCCGCAGGTCGTCGTCGGACGGCAGGGCTCTCGTCAATGCAGGCTCGATGCCCAGTTCGTGCAGCAGCGAGCGCACGTGGCGTGTCACCCCGGAGCCGGCGCAGGCCAGCAGCACATCGGGCCGTGCTGCCGACGCGGCCGGCGGACCCGCCTCGTCGCATACCGGCAACGCCACCGCAAACGTGAAGGTGCTGCCCTGGCCGGGCGTGCTGCTGACCTCGATGCGGCCGCCCATCAGGCGCGCCAGTTCGCCGCAGATCGCCAGCCCGAGGCCTGTGCCGCCGTGGCGGCGGGCCACCGACG
Organism: Burkholderiaceae bacterium; assembly: GCA_036520715.1. Lineage (GTDB taxonomy): Bacteria > Pseudomonadota > Gammaproteobacteria > Burkholderiales > Burkholderiaceae_C > JAEUPI01. The sequence goes on from DATDJF010000385.1 coordinate 12,134, forward strand.
CGTCGGCCTGCTCGAAAGCGCCGAACAGGCGCCGCTGCTGTTCGGCCGAGATGCCGATGCCGGAGTCGGCGACTTCGATGCGCACCCAGCGCGCGCCGCTGCCCGGCGGCGGCTCGTTGGGATCGTTGCCTTCCATCGTGAGGTGCACGTGCACGCCGCCGTGGTCGGTGAACTTGACGGCGTTGCTGACGAGGTTGTTCACCACCTGGCGGATGCGCGTCGCGTCACCGACGAAACGGCGCGGCACGTCGGGGTTGCAACTCGAGGTGAGCTCGATGCCCTTGTCGAACGCCGCCACCGCGAACAGCTCGTTGGCCTCGAACACCAGCCCGCGCAGGTAGATCGGCTCGGCTTCCAGGCTCACCTTGCCGGCTTCGATCTTGGACCAGTCGAGCACGTCGTTGATGAGCGCGAGCAGTGCCTTGGCGCTTTGCTCCTGCAGCGCGATCAGCTGTGCGCGCTGCGCGTCGACGAGGCGGCCCGAACGCAGCAGCTCGATGGCGCCGATCACGCCGTTGAGCGGCGTGCGGATCTCGTGGCTCATGTTGGCCATGAAGCGCGTCTTGGCCGCTGCGGCGGCGTTGGCCTGCGCCTGCGCCTGCCCGAGTGCCTGCTGCAGCCGCAGCCGCCAGTACACGCTCAGGCAGGTGACCAGCAGCAAGGCCACCGTCGACACCGTTTCGGCGATCACCATCTGCTGGTGGCCGTCGCTCAGCACCAGGCTGACGCTGCCGATCGAGCGCGGGCCGTAGGCCGCCAGAAACCCCATCAGCGCCAGCAGCAGCACGCCGGTGGCAACGCCGAGCTTCAGCGAGCCGGCCAGCAGCAGAAACACGGGCGGCAGCACCAGCCACCACAGGCTGCTGGAATAAACCCCCTGCTGGTGCGCGGACGAGTAGGCGAATGCGCCGAACACGCCGAGGCCGACGATCTGCAGGCCACGCAGGAAGTCACCGGTGGCCAACGCCCAGGCCAGCGCCGCCGTGCCCGCTGCGAACATGGTGGCGCTGGTCCACGGAAAACCCGTCAAGCCCGAGCGCGTGGAGTACCACGCGTAGAACACGCCCAGCAGCATGAACATCGGCCCGATCAGGAACAGCATCCTGCGATGCACTTGCCGTTCGAGATCGCTCGAAGACGGGATGTCAGGCATGGGTCGGCCCCATCGGCTGCAGCGCCAGGCCGATTTCCTGCGCCGTCGCCTCGAGAACTTCGCGGCGGCGGGCGATCTGCACCTCGGGCGCATACCAGCGCCGCGTGAGCACCTGGCCGGCGCGCGCGATCGATGCCACACGCCCGGGCTCGCGAAGCAGGCCACGCACCGCTTCGACCAACGCGTCGGCCTCGGGCGGCACGATCAGCATCGATTCGCCCGAGCGGTAGCCGGGGTTCTGTTCGAGCGCATCGCTGGCCATCACCGCCACGCCGCACAGAGCGGCTTCGACGCAGGCGCCGGTGGGAAAACCGTCGAAGTTGCCCGGGTGCAGCAGGAACGGCTTGTTCGGCGACACCACGAGGTCCATGCCGTCGAAGAAGGCGGGCAGGTCGGTGGTCTCGATGCGGCCGCTGAAGCTGACGCGCTGGCCGAGTGCCGCGACGTCCACATCATCGGCCGTGAAGCTGCCCACCACGTGAAAGCGCAGCGCCGGCTCGTCGCGCAGGGCGTGCGCCATCGCGATGAACTCCGGATAGCCCTTGTTCTCGCCGCGAGCCATGTATTTCTCGGCGACGAAGCAGACGTCGAACGTCGCCTTGCCTTCGCCGAAGTAGGGGCCGTGCGGCTGCAGCGCCGGCGAGAAGTACATCGGGTTGACCACGACGCCCGCGACGAGGCGCATCGGCGGCAGGCGCAGGCCGTGCTTGGCAGCGAAGTCGATGACGTAGCGCTCGGTGACAGGCTGCGTGACGGTGAGCGAGCGCAGCAGCGGCGAGGAGAGCACCTGCAGCAGCTTGCTGTCGCTTGGCGCCTCGTGCAAGCCGAGGCCGCCGCCGGGATACAGCGTGAGCGCGAACGGAAGGCCGCGCCGTTGCATGTGAGGCAGGAAGTGGGCCGCGTTGTTCAGGAAGTTGATGTAGGCGAGCTTGGCGCGGCGCAGATCCCCGCGACCTGAGAAGTGCTCGACGCGCGACGCGAACTGCGGATACCGCGCGGCATAACGCGCATGCTCGGTGGCGAAGCGGGACAACGCCGACAGCACGCGCAGGTTGGCGAAGGCACCGAGGTAGGCGTTGTACTCGGCGACGCGAAAGCCGGTGAGGAGGTTCGGGAAGAAGTCGTCGAGCACGACGAGCTCGCCGCCCGGCTTGCGCCGCCACGGCCAGGCCCAGCTCACCGCGGCGCGCGCCGGCCAGGGGCGCCATCGCGGCGCGCCATCAGGTGCCGGCCAGGAGGTGCAGCCGCAGGCCCAGCGTCATCGCGTCGGTGCCGCCTGGCTTTCGCAGCACCGCATAGTCGTCGGCCTTGTCGGCCGACACGCGGCGCAGCAGCAGCTTGGTGTGTCTCTCGGCCTCGTGCACGGCCGGCTCCACCGACGGCCACGACACGTCGTCCATCACCAGGAAGCCGCCCGGCTGCAGCAGGGGCAGGTAGGCGCGCACGTCGCGCAGCACGGGTTCGGTGTCGTGGTTGCCGTCGATGTGAATGAGCCCGAAGGTCACGCCGTCGGCAGCGAACTGCTTGGCCGCCTCGGCAGAGGTGGTGCGCACGATGCGCGTGTGCTCGCCGACGCCGAACTCGCCCACGCGCCGCATGACGTCGCGATAGAGCTGCTCGAAATCGGTGTTGGCGACGAAGGCCTTGATCTGCTCGCGCAGGGCCGTGTGATCACTCTCGTCGGCCTCCGCCGCGGACCACGGGTCGACTCCGTACGCCACGCCACGCCCGGCGAGCTTGTGCGCCACCGCCTGCGGGAAGAGCGATCGGCCGCGGTACACGCCGATGTCCAGCGACCGTTCGAGGCCGAAGCGCCCGATCAGCCATGCCATCACGTAGGCCTTTCGGACGCTGCATCCGCCGCCGAAATCGATGGGGATCCTTCCGAGAACCTGCTCGACCTCGTGGCGCAGTTTGTTGGGCATGTTCGTCTCCCCGTTCTTGCAAGGCATACGTTGGCATGCCAGCAGCGCCGCAGCGCTCAGCGATGGTAAGGGCGTTCACAAGCGCGAGGTCGTGCCCAGAAGACACGCCGGCGCCCCGGCCCCGGCGCGCGGGGGAAGCGCGAAACCCGCGCCAACACAGCTTTTGGTGGAGACGAGGAGGATCGAACTCCCGACCTTCGCATTGCGAACGCGACGCTCTCCCAGCTGAGCTACGTCCCCGAAAAGAGGCGCGGATTCTATCAGGATCACTCGTGGTGCACGGCGGCGCGCGCGCCTCGGTTAACCTGTGTGCCCGCCGGTGCTCCGGCCAGGGCTTTGGAGGAACTGATGCCGATCGACGATCCAGCGTGGCTCGATGCGCAGTACAACAATCGCGCCCGCGTGCCCGAACACGCACAACACCTGGCGCGCTGGGCCGAGTCATCGGCCCTGGCGCGCTCGCAACTGCAGGGCCAGCTCGACGTGCGCTACGGCGGGCAGCCCGGCGAGACGCTCGACGTGTTTGCCGCCAGGCAGCCCGGCTCGCCGGTGCTAGTGTTCATTCACGGCGGCTACTGGCGCGCCCTCGACAAATCCGACGTGTCGTTCGTGGCGCCGGCGTTCGTCGACGCGGGCGCGACGGTGGTGGTGCCCAACTATGCGTTGTGCCCCGCGGTGACGGTCGAGACCATCGCCCTGCAGCTCACGCGGGCCCTGGCGTGGGTGTCGCGCCACGCCGCCGAGCACGGGGGCGACCCGCAGCGCATCGCGGTGGCGGGGCACAGTGCCGGCGGCCACCTGGCGGCGATGATGCTGAGTTGCCGCTGGAAGGACGTGGCCGACGATCTGCCGCCGCGCCTGGTGGCCGGCGCGCTGTCGATCTCGGGCCTGTACGACCTCGAGCCGGTGCGGCTGACGCCGTTCCTACAGGGCGACCTGCAGCTCACTCCGCAGTCGGTCAAGCGCCTCAGCCCGGCCTTCTTCCCGCGGCCGCGGGGCACGCTCTACACGGTGGCAGGGCTGGACGAGAGCGAGGAGTTCCTGCGCCAGAACCAGCTCATCCGCGACCAATGGGGCCCCACCAGCGTGCCGGTGTGCGAAACGGTGGTCGGCCGCAACCACTTCACCGTGCTGCACGACCTGGCCGACCCGGCCTGCCGGTTGCACGACCTGGCACTGCGCTTGCTGGGATTGCGGTGAAGATCGAGGCTGCAGGGGTGACGAATTGCTTTTGCCCATGCAGCGTATTGAGGCTTTGTATTAGCCTGTCGGACCGCGGTTTGTTAGGGTACGCGCGTCCGGCGCGCGGCAATGTGCGCCGCCTGAACCCCGACACCCACTGTACGAGGAGCGTGAGATGGCACTGAAAGGATCGAAAACCGAGCAGAACCTGAAGGACGCCTTCGCCGGCGAATCTCAGGCCAATCGTCGTTATCTGTATTTCGCCAACAAGGCCGACATCGAGGGCCAGAACGACGTGGCAGCGCTGTTTCGCTCCACCGCCGAAGGCGAGACAGGCCACGCGCACGGTCACTTGGAGTTCCTGGAGCACGGCTCGGGCGACCCCGCCACCGGGCTGCCGATCGGCGCCACGCGCTTGAATCTCAAGGCGGCGGTGGCCGGCGAAACGCACGAGTACACCGACATGTACCCCGGCATGGCCAAGACGGCGCGCAGCGAGGGCTTCGACGAGATCGCCGACTGGTTCGAGACGCTGGCCAAGGCCGAGCGCTCGCACGCCAACCGCTACCAGAAAGCGCTCGACCAGCTTGCCGACTGATCGCGTGCCGCGCTGTTGAAGCAGTGGGTCGGGCAGGGGGCACACGATGCCCCCTGCTCGTTGATGGATAACAGAATTTCCGCATGAGCCGCAGGGCCGCTCCCAAGGCGAATTCCGGAGCGCGCAGCGCGGAGGATGGCCAATGAGCACTCGCGAAGGCAACCTGCAAGCGCCCACGCGCCACCCGATCGACTGGAAGAACCCGGCCTACCTGGACGAGGCCGCGTGCACGAAGGAGATGGAGCGGGTGTTCGACATCTGCCACGGCTGCCGGCGCTGCGTCAGCCTGTGCCAGAGCTTCCCGACGCTTTTCGACCTGGTGGATGCCACCGACGATGGCGAGGTGCACGGCGTCAAGAAGGAGGCGTACTGGAGCGTGGTCGACCAGTGCTACCTGTGCGACCTGTGCTACATGACCAAGTGCCCCTACGTGCCGCCGCACGAGTGGAATCTCGACTTCCCGCACCTGATGCTGCGTGCCAAGGCGATCAAGTTCGGCAAGGGCGGGGTCAAGGCCGGCGAGCGGTTTCTCGCCAGCACGGATGTTCACGGCAGCTTTGCCGGCATCCCGATCGTGGTACAGAGTGTCAACGCGATCAACAAGACGAAGTTCGCCCGCAAGCAGATGGACTCGCTGCTCGGTGTGCATCCCGATGCCTGGATGCCGGAGCTGGCGAGCAAGCGTTTCCGCTGGAGCGCAGCCAAACGCGGCCGCGCCACCGACGTGAAGGACGGCCAGCGCACCCCCGGCAAGGTGGCGATCTTCGCCACCTGCTACGTCAACTACAACGAGCCCGGCATCGGTCACGACCTGCTGAAGGTGCTCGAGCACAACGCCATCCCGTACGTAATCGTCAAGAAAGAGTCGTGCTGCGGCATGCCCAAGCTCGAATTGGGCGACCTGCAGGCGGTGGAGAAGCACAAGGACGCCAACATCCCGGTGCTCGCGCGTTATGCCAAGGAAGGCTACGCGATCGTGAGCGCCATCCCGAGCTGCACGCTGATGTTCAAGCAGGAGCTGCCGCTGATGTTCCCCGACGAGGCCGACGTGCAGCTCGTCAAGGAGGCGATGTGGGATCCGTTCGAGTACCTGGTGGCGCGCAGCAAGGACGGCCTGCTGAACACCGACTTCAAGCGTGAGCTTGGCAAGGTCAGCTACCACGTTCCGTGCCACGGCCGCGTGCAGAACATCGGCCGCAAGACCGAGGAGATGTTCAAGCTGATCGGGCAGCGCGTGACCGTGCAGCTCCATACGGTGGAGCGCTGCTCGGGCCATGCCGGCACCTATGGCGTGAAGACGCCCACCCATCCGGTGGCGATGAAGATCGGCCGCCCGGTATTCAAGGCGATGGCGCAAGGCGAGCCCGACTTCATCAGCAGCGATTGCGCGCTGGCCGGGCATCACATCGCGCAGGGCATGGCCCAGGCCGGCTCGCAGCCCAAGGCGCTGCAGCACCCGCTGACGCTGCTGCGGCATGCCTACGGCTTGGAGTGACTCGACAATGGGCACCCCCATCACCGCCGAAAGCCTGATGACGCTCGAGGCCTACTCGAAGGCGCGCAAGGAGATCAAGGCGCAGATCATTCCGCATCGCCGCTTGCGCAGCGTGGCGCTGGGCGAACATATCAACGTGCAGTTCGAAGACGAACGAACCATTCGCTATCAGATCCAGGAGATGCTGCGCATCGAGAAGATCTTCGAGCCCGACGGCATCAAGCAGGAGATCGAGGCCTACGCGCCGCTGGTGCCCGACGGCACCAACTGGAAGGCGACGTTGCTGATCGAGTATCCCGACGCCCACGAGCGCAAGCGTGAGCTGGCACGCCTGATCGGCGTCGAGGATCGTTTGTTCGTCGAAGTCGAGGGCCACGTGCGCGTCTATGCGATCGCCGACGAGGATCTCGATCGCGAAAACGACGAAAAAACCTCGTCGGTGCACTTCGTGCGCTTCGAGTTGTCCGCGGCAGCGCGTGCCGCGGTGCGCGCCGGCGCCGCCGTGCGCCTGGGCTGCGACCATCCCAACTATCCGGCGCATGTGTCGATCGTGCCGGAAACCTTGGCCAGCCTCGCCGGCGATCTGCGCTGATCGTCGGCTAGCGCCCGCCGAGCCCGAGTGCGCGCGTCCAGCTCACCTCGAGCACGCCGCTGCGCAGGTCGCCGCGGATCGCCTTGACCGCGCCGACGCCCAGGCGCAGTTGCGACTCGGGCGTGACGTTCCAGCCGGCCCAGGCCACCGACTGCGCGATCGCGCCGCTGCCGCTGGCCACGCCGCCGCCGCCAGCCGCGCCCAGCAGCAATTCGGCGCCGAAGCGGAACGTCGAGCCGGGTGCAGTGGCCAGGCCGGCGCCGATGAGGCCGATCGCATAGGCGCCGGCGCCGCCGGCGTAGGCCGTGTGCGCTTGCGCGCTCAGGTAAACATGATCGTCGACGAAACGATTGAGCTTGATGCCCACCGTGTCGAGCGCAGCCACCGAGCCATCGGTGCGTTGCGCGCGCAGGTTGTGCTGCAGGGTCGCCGACCATTCGTTGCGGCTGATCGTGCCGCTGGCAGGGGCATCGGGTGGTGGCTCGAGATCCATCGCCAGCCACACCTGGGCGCTGTGAGCGCGCAGCGTCGAGCCGAGACCGCGGACCTCGCCCACCTCGATGCCGCTGCGCCAGCCATGGCCCCAATCGAGGCTGGCGCCGATGGCGACCTTGCCGATGGCGCCGCCGTCGGTCGGCATGGCGCCACCGCCGCCGAGACCGAGCGCACCGCGCGCT
>DATDJF010000386.1:0-5750 GCA_036520715.1 Burkholderiaceae bacterium
CAGCGGGCGTGCGCATGCATCGAGCAGCTTGAGATCCTGCGAGGAGTCGGTCAGCACCAGAGCGCGCCGCACGACGTCGTCGCCGAGCGCGCGCTGCACCAGCTGCAGCTTGCCGTCACGGCGATCCGCAAAGGTCGACCAGCGCGCGGCCACGATCTGCGCACGAGGCAGGCCCAACGCCACCACCAGCGGCGTGACGATCGGCCGGAATCCCGTCGTGGTGATGACCGGTGCCGCGCCGGGCGCCTGCAGCGCGGCCATCAAACGCAGGTTGGTGAACGCTGTGGCCAGACCGGTCAGCCGACTGCGCCAGTGGCGGTCGGTCCACGGCAGGCACAGCGACACCAGCCGCACGCGCCAGATGTCGCGGGTGACTTCGCCGCCGCTGAAGCGCCACGGCTTGACGAGATCGAGCAAGCGCATCAGCAGCAAGGCCACCAGGCGCGGGCGCGCCGAGTCGATGTAGTCCTCGGTCGAGTTGCGCAGGTACAGCGTTTCATCCAGATCGAGCAGGATGGGTCCGCTGTGACCGAGGATCGCGTTGATCGCGGTCTCGGGAGAAACGTCGTGGCGCGTCGCCACTTCGGCGTCCTTCATGGCGCTCCCAACGAGAGCGCGCCAGCGGCTGTCGGCCGCGCGGCGCTCTGGCCGTGCAGACGGGCGCGCAGTCTGGCGCAAGGCCGTTCGACCCAGCGGCGCATCGGCTCCGCGACCGCCAGCGTGAGCGCGGCGCAGACGAGCAACCCACTTGGGCCGCTCCACTGTGGCCAGTGTTTGGCCACCGCCAGCAGGACCACGTGGTGCGACAAGTAGATGGTGTAGGAGATCGTGCCCACGTACACCATCGGCCGGGCGTTGAGCCAGCGAAACGGCAACCGGTCGGCGCGTGCCACCGCCAGATGGATCAGACCTGCGATGGCCAGGCTCTGCAGGGTGTAGCGCGCGGTGAGGCGAAACGTCTCGTCGCGATAGGCCAGAGTGCCGAACAGCACTGCAAGGCTGACGATTGCGATGGCCCAGTCACTGCCGGTGCTGCGCGCCGCATCGTGATCGAGCCAGGGGTTGCGCGCCATCGCCATCAGGCAACCGATCAAGATGGCATCGACCCGGGTGTCGGTGGCCATGTTCAGGTAGTCGGCCGAGGCGCCGTGCGCGACCAGCCAGCAGCGCCACCCCAATACGGCTGCGCACAGCGCGGCCAGCACGGCGATCGACAAGGCGACGCGGGCGCGGCGCAACAGCCACGCCGCCAGCGGCGGGAAAAGCAGGTAGTAGTGCTCTTCGACCGCCAGCGACCACACCACCCCGATGCCGGCGGGCATGCCACGGAAGTCGTGCGCGATCACGTGGTAGTTGCCGAAGTAAAAGAGCGCCGACAACAAGCCGGCCATCGTGAAACCGCCATCGATGATCGACGCGGCGGCCAGCGCCGCAGCAGCCGCCACGACGATGAACAACGGTGGCATCAGGCGCAGCAGGCGGCGCAGGTAGAAGGCACGAAAAGCGATGCGGCCGCTGCGGCCGTGTTCGATCCGCATCAGGGTGGTGATCAGGTAGCCGCTCAGCACGAAGAAGATGGTCACGCCCAGGCCGCCGGGCACGAAGCCTTCGAAACCGGCGTGAGCCAGAAGCACCAGCGACACCGCCAGTGCCCGGATGCCGTCCAGCGATGGGATCGGGCCGCTGGCGGGTGGCACCATGGGCAGAGCAGCGCGTGACGACATCGGTGCCTCAAACCGCGCCGCCGCGCGGACTTGGATAGGCCGGTTCCGCGTCGGGCGAGTGCCGCTCCTGCGGCGGCGGGTTGCCGATTGCATGGGGCTCGCCAAAGAACTGCCGCAGCCGCTGCTCGAGCTGTGCGCGCGCCAGCGCCGTCGAGGCCAGCGTCATCAGCACGAAGTTGACGCTCAGCACGCTGAACCAGTGGCTCTCCGACAGGTTGGTGATCAGCTGTTGGAACAGCAGCGCTAGGTACAACACGGCCTGGTTGCGATCGATCGAAAGCATCTGCAGTGACTGGCGCGCATGCGCGACGATGTAGGCGAGCAGGCCGAACAGGCCGACCCAGCCCAGATCGTTGGCGATGTCGATGTAGCCGTTGTGCGCGGAACCGGGGTAGAACGCCCCCATGCGCCACATGAAGGCAAACGACTCGGTGCCGGCCACCGGCCCGGCCGTCCAGTACGCCGCATAGCCGGTACCCAGCAGCGGGTGATAGTCGATGTGATCGAGCATGATCGACCAGATCTCGGTGCGGCCGGTCAGCGTCGTGTCCTTGTCGGTCAGCAGCGCGATCGACGCCACCAGCGTGCCCAGCCCCGGGATCAACCTCAGCGTGGCCAGCGTGTAGAGCAGGAACATCGCAACCAGCAGGCCGATGAGGTAAGGCCAATACGGGCGCAGGGCCCGCGGCCCGCGCATCAATCCGAACACGAGCAACATCACGAACACCGTGGTGGCCATCGCCGTGGAACTGCGCGACAGCACGAGGCTTGCTGCTGCCACGGCACCGCCCAACCACGCTGCAGGCGGCCTGACCTCGCCCGACAGGCCGGCATGGAACCACAGGATCAAGGTGATGCACGCCAGCGCGCCGAAACTGTTCTTGTGGTTGGTGAGACCGTGCCACGCACCGAACAACTCCGCCGCTGCGTCTCGATGGATGGCCAACTCTGGAAAGGCCAGTGCAAAGACGATCGAGCCCAGCAACACCAGCGTCAGGATCGGGCGCACGACGTTCTGGTAGCGCCGCGCATGCCAGCCCACCAACACGAACGCCACGCACACCAGCACGATGGTGCCCAGGCGCACCAGGCGCCGCAGGCTGAGCTGCGGATCGATCGACCAGGCGACGCTGGCTACGGCCAGCGCAACGACACACAGCAAGAACGGATTGAGCACGCGCGCCAGCAGCCAGGCCAGACCCAAGCGCCAGCACACAAGCAAGCCGCCGAGCAGCAGCAGGCCCACCCACAAGGCGCGGCTGATGAGGCTGCCGGAGCTCGGCGCGCTCGTGGTCGCGAGAGCCTCGTAGTCGAAGCCCTCGGGGACGATCATCAGCACGACCAGCACCCACATCATGCCGGCGAGGATCGTGTGATGACGGTCGTCCCTTCTCCAGGCGGCGGCGCTTGTCGACTCGACGCGAGCCACGGGCATCGAGCTAGAAGTGGCTGATCACAGCGCCCAGGATCTGCGAACGTGTGGCTGAGAGTCGCCGCAGCATGTCCTGCATCTCCTTGTATGGCGTGTGTTGCGCGCGGCTCATCACCAGCACACGGCCCACCAGGCTGGCCACGGCCAGGCCGTCGGCGAACTGCGTGATCGGCGCGGTGTCGATCACGATGAACCTGAAGCTGTCGCGCCAATCCTCGACCATCGAGGCGAACGCACGGCTGGACAACAACTCCAGCGGGTCGTTCGGCGGCGTGCCCGCCGTCAGCACCGACATCTGCGGCAGACCTTGAACGGTGCGCAACAGCGGCGGCTCGCCGGTCTCGATGGCTTGCGACAGGCCGCGCCGGTTGTCGGTGCCGAACAGCTGATGCTGCTGCGGCCGGCGCAGATCGGCGTCGACCAGCAGCGTCGGGTGCCCCGTCTGCGCGAAGGCGATCGCCAGCTCTGCAGCCAGCAGGGTGCGCCCTTCGCCGGCGCAGGGGCTCAACAGCGCGACGATGTCGGCGCGATCGATCGCGTCGCGACGCAGCAGCAGCTCGGTGCGCAGCGCGCGGATCTTCTCGCAGCGCGGGTCGCACGGGTCGTGCGCCATGATCAAGCGTTCATCGGGCGCGATCGTCGGTTCGATCGATGTGACTTCGCTGCGCGACGGCGACGCCTCCAACGCTGCCTCACTCGCCAGGAACATCGGATCGCGGCGGTTCATGTCGGCCGGTCGTGCGCTCATCGCGCGATCCTCATCGGCAAGCGGCCGAACTCCACCAGCACCGGCACACCATGCTGGCGCTCCAGGTCGTCGCGGCAACGCACGCGACGGTTGAACAGTTCGCTGGCCAATGGAATCCCCAGTCCGAGCACGAGCGCCGCGATCGCACCGAGCACCAGCGCGGAGACGACCTTGGGCTTGGCGGCGCTGACCGGCGGCGTCGCGCGACTGACCACGCTGACGTTGGTGGCGCGATGGCTCGAGGCGAACATGATCTGGTCGTAGCCGTCGAGCGCGCGCTTGTAGACCGACTGCGCCGACTCCAGTTCCAGCAGGTTCTTCGCGGCCTCATCGTGAAGGCGTCCCTGGGCAAGCACCTTGGCGCGCTGGTCCGCCAGTGCACGCTGCAGGCTTTGCTCCTGACGCCGCGCCAGCGTCAGGCCGGCGGCCGAATTGGCCGCATAACCCTGTTCGACCGCGGCAATCCAGCGCCGGGTGTCCTGCACCTGCGACTGCGCTTCACGCAGATCCGGATACTCCGGCGTGAAGTTGCGGTTGAGCTGCGCCAGCTTCATCTCCTGTGTGGCCAGCTGGACCCTCAAGACCTGCACGTGATTCGACGACAGCACCGGCTCGCTGACGGCGGGGTCTTGTGCTGCGCGGGCCTCGGCGAAGCGGCGCGTGTTCTGCGCTTCGAGCAGGCGAGCCTCGAGATTGGCCAGGAACGCGGCCTCGACGTTGCCCTTGTTGCCCTCTTCGATGACGCCGTTTCGCTGGTGAAACGCCGTCACCTCCTGCTGCGCCTGGTTGACCTTGTTCTTCAGTTCGGCGAGCTGCTCGGCGTAACGCCTGGCTCGCTCGGCCAATGGCCCGGTCGAGCGCTCGTCGTCTTGCTCGCGGTAGACGTCGGCCACCGTGTTGGCCACCTGCGCCGCCTGCTCGGCACTGCTGGCCGAGTACGTCACGTAGATCAGCTGGCTGCCGAGCGAACTCTGCGCAATCGTCAGCACCTTGGCCACCTTGGCGGCCACCCATTCGCGCAGCGTGCCGCTGTCGCCGCGATAGCCTCGCGCGTGGTCGACGTCGCGCGTCAGGCCCAGGCGGTCGACCACCGTGAGCAGCACGCCGGGGGTCTGCATCAATTCGACCTGGGTCGCGATGTAGCTGCCCACCTGGCCCACCGGAAGCTCTTTGCCGTTCAACGGGTCGTTGACCTCGTAGTTCACCATCAGGGTCGTCGTCGCCGTGTAGGTGCGCGGCCAGAACTTCAACCCCAACCCGGTGAGCGAGGCGACCAGCAGCACGATGAGAATCGTCAGCCCGCGATGGGCCCAGACGATCGACAGCATCTGGGTCAGCGACAGGCCCGGGTGGATGAAGTGCAGCGGGATCGCTGGCGTGGCCAGCGCCATCGGCGTCGCTCTCGGTGCTAGGGGATAGTCGTTCATTGGCTGGTGGCATCGACGCTTGACGCGCAGCGACATCGGTGCTCATCGCACGCAGGGTGGCTGAAGCGTGCGCGTTGACCGCCGTCGAGTCCAGAGCCTGCGGCTTGCGGCGGACGGCGGTCTGTGCGCCACCGCACTGAGTTGGAGGGCGCACAGACGTTGGGCGAGCAAGCACCTAACTTGCCGCCGATGCAACTCGCGCAGCCGGCCTTCAGTGACCTCGCCCCTAGGCGAAGACAGCGCACGCCGAGCCGCGACTTGGCCGCTGTCGTCAGCGACGTGGTGCCGCTGCTGGACGTGTTGTGCCTGATCGTGGCGGCGTGGCTGGGCACGGAGCTGGTCTCGCTCGGGTCTGATGCGCCTGCACTGGCTGGCGTGGCCAGCGCCTTGACCCCCGCAGCCTGGGTGGCGGTGGCGCT
>DATDJF010000387.1:0-37635 GCA_036520715.1 Burkholderiaceae bacterium
CGCTTCTCGATCACGCTGCGCGCCTGCTGACGGCTCGCGGACTCGTCACTCGTCGCGGTGCGCCTCGATCTGCAGGCCGTGCGCCTTCAGCTTGCGATACAGCGTGGCCGGCGACACGTCGAGCGCGCGGCACACCGACTCGACATGCCCCTTGCAGCGCTTGAGCGTGTCTTCGATCAGCAGCGCCTCCAGCGCATCGAGCGTCGCTTGCAGTGATGCACGCGGGTTGGCCGCCGAATCGTCGCTCGCCCACAGCGCCGGCAGGCCCAGCACCTGGCGCTCGGCGGCACTCTTGAGTTCGCGCACGTTGCCCGGCCACGTGTGGGCCAGCAGGTGTTCCACCAGCGGCGCCGGCAGCTCGTCGCGCTCATTCGTGTTGCGCTGGAAGCGCAGCGCCGCACCGCGCATGAAGTGGCGAAACAGCGGCAGCACGTCGTCGCGCCGCTCGCGCAGCGGCGGCAGCTCGAGCTGCACCACGTTCAGGCGATAGAACAGGTCGGCGCGAAAGCGCCCTTGCGCGACCAGCGGCTGCAGCCCGGCGTTGCTGGCCGCGACCACGCGCACGTCCACCGGCTGCGCCTGGTTGCTGCCCAGTCGCGGCACCTCGCGCTCCTGCAGCACCCGCAGCAGCTTGGCCTGCAGCGCCGCCGACATGGCCTCGATCTCGTCGAGGAACAAGGTGCCGCGGTGTGCATGTTCGATGCGGCCGACACGCGCCTTGGCGGCGCCGGTGAACGCGCCCGCCTCGTGGCCGAACAACTCGCTCTCGATCAGCGCCTCGGGCAGCGCCGCGCAGTTGATCGGCACGAACGGGCCGCTGCGGCCGCTGTGGTCGTGCAGCGCGCGCGCCACCAGCTCCTTGCCGGTGCCGGTCTCGCCGCAGACCAGCACGTCCACCGGGGTCGGCGCGATGCGCACGATCAGCTCGCGCAACTGGCGCATCGCGGCGCTGTCGCCGCACAGCACGTCGGCCAGGCCGGCGCCGCTGGCCAGCCGCGAGCGCAGGCTGCGGTTCTCGCGCGCCAGCCGGAACTGCCGCCCGGCGCGTTGCACCAGCGTGAGCAGGCGGTCGCGGCCGAACGGCTTCTCGATGAAGTCGTAGGCGCCCTGCTTGATCGCCGCCACCGCGGTGTCGATGTCGGCGTGCCCGGTCATCAGCACCACCGGCAGCTCGGCATCGAACTCGCGGCAGTGCGCCAGCACCTGCAGGCCATCCATGTCGGGCAGGCGCAGGTCGGTGAGCACGAGGTCGAACGTGGCCTCGGGCAGCTTCTTCAAGCCCGCGCCGGCGCGGCCGAAGGCCTGCACCTGCAGGCCGGCCAGCCGCAGCGTGGCCACCAGGCCGTCGCGAAAGTGCTCGTCGTCCTCGATCACCAGCAACCGCAGCGGCACCGCGTCGGTGACCTGTGCGGCAAGCGGGTCGCCGTCGGGTTGTTCGTTCATCGGGCTGACGCTCCTTCGTTCGTGACGCGGCTGCAAGACCCGGGCCACCAGATTAACGCGGCTCGCGCCGGGTGCCGCACGCGCCGGGCGTCGCAGCCTTGAGACGGCGCCGTGTGGGCAGCTCGCAACCTTGCGACGGCAGCGCTTCGACCGGGGACCACGCGGCGACCCGCATCGCATTTGAAATCAGCCACTTGCGTGCACTGCCGCGACGCGCCCGCGTGCTGGCACGGACGCTGCAACGGCTGACGCATCGGCCGGGCGTTGCAACCGCCTCGACCGCCTAACCGGAAGGAGTCCGACGATGAAGGCGATGCAGATCACGGCCGCGATGGCCACGCTGGTGCTGATGCTGTCCGGTTGTGGCGGCGGAGGGGATGGTGGAGGGCCACCGCCTCCGGTATCCGCGTCCAACGAGGCCGAGTTCGTGTTCGACTGCAACATCGGAGGCCTCAATGCGGTGCTGACGATGCAGGTGGAGGCAGTCTCTTCCAGTGGTGCGGTCTGGGGTCCCGGACCCACACCGCAGATCACGGGCGTGATCGGCAACGGCAGCTTCATCTACTACACCGCCGGCACCGTGGTGTCGTCCACCGCGCAGTATTCCTTCCAAGGCGAGAACCAGTACGCCGACTTCACGATGCTCAATGGGAACGACCGCTTCAGGGTCGAGTGGATCGTCACCGCACAGGGCCTGACCATCCGCGTCAACCCCTTCGGCCCCGGCCCGACACAGTATGACTGCGTGCTGCGCAGCTCGCGGCGCTTGTGAGCGAGTCAGGACACCTCGACCGGAATTGAAGGAGACCACCATGCCCATCGCCACACGAGCAGGTGTCCATCGATCGAACCGTTGGCGCCTGGTGGTGCCGGCAGCGGCGCTGATCGCGCTGCTCGGCACCGCGCAGGCCCAGTCGCGCTGGGTGTTCGTCAACGGGCAGCGCATGACCGACGCGCAGGTGCGTGACCTGGCGCGCATCCAGTGCAGCGAGATCCCCGATGGCCACTACTGGCTCAATCCCGTCAGCGGCGCCTGGGGCTACATGGGCAATCCCACCGTGCAGGGCGTGCTGGGTGACGCCTGCCGCGGCGGTGGCCCCGGCGGCGGCGTCAACCTCGACGGCACCCGCGGACCCTTCGCCACCCTGCGCCGCGCCGAGGAAGTGGCCAGCCAGTTTCGCGCGCAGGGCCTGCGCGCAGTGGCCTTCCACAACGGCGACGGCTACTACGTGCGGGTGTCGCGCTGAGGCGCGAGCTGCCCGCATGCGGGCAGTGACCCCACTGCCCTGCGGGCAGGCCGCATGTCCGCCGTCGACTCGCGATAATCCGCGCCAGCCGCGTATGGCCCATACGCCGGCGCGAGAACGACACGAGGAGACACCATGCTTGCCAGGATCGCCATCGCTGCAAGCGCATTCGCGCTTGTGGCATGCCAGTCGATGACCACCCCGACGCCTGCCGCGCCGACACCCGCCACCGCCGCGCCGGCGCCGCCGCCGGCGTGGCAACAGGGCCGCACCGCCGAGCAAGCGAGCTCCACGCTCGCGCCCGTGCCCGGCAAGATGACAGCCACCGCAGCGGCCGACATCCCGATCGCCAGCTTCAAGCTGCCGCCGGGCTTCAAGGCCGAGGTGTGGGCCACCGGCATGGTCGGCGGGCGCGCGATGGCGCGCGGCGCCAGCGGCAAGATCTACATGGGCACACGCGGCATTGGCCGCGTCTACGAGATCACCGACAACGGCAGCACGCGCAGCAGCCGCGTGGTGGTCGACAAGCTCACGCAACCGGCCGGCGTGGCGATGCGCGGCGGCTCGCTGTACGTGTTCGCGATCGACAAGGTGCTGCGCTTCGACGGCATCGAGTCCAACCCGGGCGTGCAGCCGGTGGACATGACCACGGCGTTCCAGTTGCCCAAGGAACAGCACCACAACTGGAAGTACGTGGACTTCGGGCCTGACGGCAAGCTGTACGTGCCGTTCGGCGCGCCGTGCAACATCTGCGAGCCGACGGCCGAATACGCGCAGATCCGCCGCTACAACTCCGACGGCTCGGGCATGGAGGTGGTCGCGCGCGGCGTGCGCAACACGCAGGGCTTCACCTGGCACCCGGTCACCGGCGAGATGTGGTTCACCGACCATGGCCGCGACTGGATGGGCGACGACACGCCCGAGGACGAGCTCAACCGCATGCCGCGCGCCGGCCTGAACTTCGGCTTTCCGTACTGCCACGCCGGCGCGGTGCCCGACAAGGACATCAAGATCACCAACCCCTGCGCCGGCGTGACGCTGCCGGTGCAGACGATGGGGCCGCACGCGGCGGCGATGGGCGTGCACTTCTACACCGGCAGCATGTTCCCGGCGGAGTACCGAAACACCTTGTTCGTGGCGCGCAAGGGCTCGTGGAATCGCACCCAGAAGTTCGGCTACGACGTCGTCACCGTGCGCACCGACGCCAGCGGCAGCAGCACCGGCATCACGCCGTTCATGACCGGCTTCATGGATTCGAGCACCCAGGCCTTCAGCGGCCGGCCGACCTACTTCCTGCAGTTGCCCGACGGTTCGCTGCTGGTGTCCGACGAGCAACTCGGCGCGATCTATCGCATCAGCTACGCGCGATGAGCATCGCACGGCCGCTGGCGGCGCTGCTGCTTGGCGGCGCGCTGGCGGCCCACGCGCAGCCGCGCGCCGAACGGCTGGCGGCGTGCGCGGCGTGCCATGGGCCGGGCGGGCAATCGGCGCTGCCCGGCACGCCCTCGCTGGCCGGGCAGCCGAAGCTGTTCGTCGAGAACCAGCTCGTCATCATCCGCGAGGGCCTGCGCGACGTGCCGGCGATGAAGCCGTTCGTCGCCGGCATGGCCGACGAGGAGATCGTGGTGCTCGCCACCTACTACGCGGCGCAGGCACCGAAGGCGCTGCAGCCGCCACCGTCGCCCGACAAGGCGCGCGCCGGCGCCGCCCTCGCCGAGCGCCTGCTGTGCGGCAGCTGCCACCTGCCCAACTACGCCGGCCAGCAGCAGGTGCCGCGGCTGGCCGGACAGGACGAGGCCTATCTGCTGCTGGCCATGAAGCAGTTGCGTGATGCGCCCGGCCCGGGCCGCGACACCATCATGGCCGCCACGTTGCGCGGCTTGAGCGACGCCGACCTCGACCGCCTCGCGCACCACCTCGCGCACGCGCCGCCGTAGCGTGTTGTCGCGGCAGGGACAGTTGCTGACGGCACCCTGCCTACACTGCGCAACGAGGCCGCCCATCCGCGGCCCGTGACAGGGCCATGAGCGCCACCACGCGCGAACATCGATTGACCCACGGCCCGGTGCTGCCGGTGCTGGTGTCGATGGCATTGCCCAACATGCTGGCGATGACCGCGGCGGCGGCGGTGAGCATCGCCGAGACCGGCTACGTGGGCGCGCTCGGCCGCGAGGCGCTGGCCGCGATGGCGGTGGTGTTTCCGTTCGCGATGCTGATGCAGACCTTGTCTGGCGGCGCGATCGGCGGCGCCATCTCGTCGGCGATCAGCCGCGCGCTCGGTGCCGGCGACGTCGATGGCGCGCACGCGCTGGCCTGGCACGCCACCGTGATCTGCCTGGCCGCCGGTGTCGGATTCGCGCTGCTGTTCGTGCTCGGCGGCCCCGCGCTGTACCGGCTGCTCGGTGCGCATGACGCGGTGCTCGACCAGTGTGTGCTCTATTCGGCGACGCTGTTCGTCGGCGCGCCGGCAATCTGGCTGTGCAACGCGCTGATCTCCATCGTGCGCGGCAGCGGCGACATGCGCACGCCGTCGCTGGCGATCCTCGCCACCACCGTCGCGCAGGTGGCGATCGGCGCCTCGCTCGGCCTCGGCCTGGGGCCGTTTCCGCGCTGGGGCATGGTCGGCGTCGCACTCGGCCAGGTGCTGGCCTACGGCATCTCGGCACTCGCACTCGCGGCGTACCTCGGCTCGCCGTCGCCGCGCGTGCGCCTGCGCTGGCGCGGCATCCCGTTGCGTCGCGCGGTGTTCGCGCCGATCCTGCGCGTCGGCCTGCTGGCCGCGTTGTCGCCGCTGCAGAACATCCTCACCGTGCTGGTCGTCACCGGCCTGATCGCGCGCCTGGGCGTCGATGCGCTGGCCGGCTACGGCATCGGCGCGCGGCTGGAGTTCCTGCTGATCCCGCTGGCCTTCGGCGTCGGCGTGGCGACCGTGCCGATGGTGGGCATGGCCATCGGCGGGGGCAACGTCGCCCGCGCGCGCCGCGTCGCCTGGACCGGCAGCGCGCTGGCCGGTGCGCTGGTGGGCGTGATCGGCATCGTGGTCAGCATCTGGCCGGCGTTGTGGC
This sequence comes from Burkholderiaceae bacterium, assembly GCA_036520715.1. GTDB lineage: Bacteria > Pseudomonadota > Gammaproteobacteria > Burkholderiales > Burkholderiaceae_C > JAEUPI01. The sequence continues at coordinate 5,756 of DATDJF010000387.1, forward strand.
CATCGATGTTCACCAGCGAACCGGGCGTGGCCGCGTACGCCGAGCAGTTCATGCGCTTCGCGGGACCGGGCTTCGCGTTCTACGGCGTCGCGTTGTCGCTGTACTTCGCATCGCAGGGTGCCGGCCGCGTGCTCGGCGTGGTGCTCGGCGCCAGCGTGCGGCTGCTCGTGATCGTTGTCGGCGGCTGGTTGCTCGCGCAGGCGCAGGCACCGGCGTGGAGCTACTTCGCGCTGGTGTGCGCCGCCATGGTCGCCTACGGCGTGTTCAACGCCGCCGCGGTGTGGCTCAGCCGCTGGGAGCCGTCGGGCGCCGTGTCGTCGGGGCCGCGCCTGGAGGCGTCGTGACGCCGTGATCGCCGCGCCGTCACGGCGTTTCAACTGAAACACCGCTGCGTCCGTCGAGCGCCAGGGCTCGTTTGTGGCAGGTGACCGAGGCCCATCGGGGGCCCGTCACTCACCACCACGAGGAAACGATCATGTCCTGGCTCGAGATTGGCACGCTGGCCGTGTTGCCGGCTTTTCTGTTGCTCGACCTGTTCGCACCGCCGCCGCGCGGTGCGCGCAGTCGCTGGTGGCGCACCCGCGCGCTGGCCGTCACGGCGGTGAGCTTCTGGCTGTCGCTGACGCTGGGCCAGCTCTACGGCCAGTGGTTCGGCGACTCGCATCTGCTCGACGGCAGCGCCCTCGGCATCGCCGGCGGTGCGGTGGTCGGTGTGGTGGTGTACGAGTTCTTCCACTACTGGTATCACCGCAGCGCGCACCGCTTCGACTGGCTGTGGCGCATGGGCCACCAGATGCACCACAGTGCCGAGAGCCTCGACGCCTGGGGCGCGTACTACCTGCATCCGCTGGATGCCGCGGTGTTCGCGAGCCTGCCGAGCCTGCTGCTGTTTCCGGTGCTCGGGCTGCAACCCGAGGCCGGGGCATGGGCCGCCGCGTTCATCACCTTCTGCGGCGTGTTCCAGCATGCGCACGTGCGCACGCCGCGCTGGCTGGGCTACCTGATCCAGCGGCCGGAAAGCCATGCAATCCACCATGCACGCGGCGTGCATGCCTACAACTACGCCGACCTGCCGCTGTGGGACATCGTGTTCGGCACCTTCCGCAACCCGCCCGCCGGCGGCGAGCGGCCGGCCCAGGGCTTCTACGACGGCGCATCGGCGCGGCTGTGGGAGATGCTGACCTTTCGTGACGTCTCCAGGCCTTCGCGCTGACACAGCGGCGCCGTGACACGCGTCACGGCGCCACGCGCGCACGCACCGGTGGGAGCACGCGCAGCGCAGCCCGCGCCGAATTGACGCTATCGTTGCCGCCCGATGACCGGCTCGCTGCGCAAGGATTCGACGATGGTGTGTTGGCCGATGGCCTGCCTGCGGGCCACGCTGCTGGCGGCCGGGTTGGCCGCGAGTGCCTGCGCGCCGGCTCAGACCGGGACCGGCGCGAACGAGGATCGGCGCGGGGCGTTTCGGGTCTGCGATGCCAAGGCGTTCCTGGCGCTCAACATCGCACGCAACTACATGATGACCGGCAACAACCGGGACACCGTGATTCCGCATCTCCAGGGCGAGGCGACCGCCGTCGCGATGGCCGAGGAGGTGTTTCGCCGCATCGACGCAGGGCAGGTCCGCCACCCTGGCGAGGTGGCGGCCGACGTGCTGTTCGAGTGCGCCGCGCAATACCAGATCAACGTCGGTGCGCCGCGCCAGCAGGTGGCGCTGTGCTTCACGCGCACCGACATCGCTTTCTTCCTGCACGCCGAACGCAGCAGGCAGGTCCCGCACCAGAGCGCGGTGGCGAGGGTGCAGGCTCGCCTGACATCGCGCGAGCTGTATCCGGCGGTGTTGATCGACCAGGTGGCCAAAGCCGTCTATGCGTCGCCGGAATTGCCCGCGCTGCAACCGTTGATGGGCCAAATGGCGTGGAGTTGCATCCACAAGGCTTCGCTGGCGGCAGCCGCGGCCTCGGCTGCCAGCCGCTGAAACGCCGGAACTCGCGCCGTGCGGGGTGAGCCCCGCGCACGTCGATACAGATCCGGTACGCGTTCGCAGCAGGGACACACCAACGGATACGCCGCGGCGCGGCACGTTCTGGCAGCATGGGCCGCGCCTCATCCGCCACCCGCACAAGGAGGGCACCATGGCTGTCGCTGTCCTTCGTTCGCCGTCGCCACGCACGAGCGCACCCGCGAGTGTGGGCCGTGTGCTGGGCTGGCTTTCGCTGGCGGTGGGCGTGCTGTGCGCGGTCGCAGCGCTGCTGCCCGGACCCGTCTACCGCGTGGAGCTGCTGTCGCTGAGCATCGCGACGCAGAGCGTGCGCTGGGCAGGCACCGTGGCGCTCGGCGCCGCCGCGGTGGCGCTGCTGGCGGTGCTGCTGACGCTGGGCGCCTCGGCGCGGCGGCGCTGGCGCCGGCGCGCGTGGCTGGCCCTGCTGCTCAACCTCGGCGTCGCCGCGGGGCCGCTGTACATGCTCTACCAGTTGGAGAGCCGGCCACGCATCCACGACATCAGCACCGACACCACGAATCCGCCGGCCTTCGATGCCGTGGTGCCGCTGCGTCGAGGCGCCAGGAACCCGATCGAGTACGTGCCGGCCACCGCTGCCGAGCAACGCCAGGGTTACCCCGACATCGTGCCGCTGCGGCTGCAGCTGGCACCGTCGGTGGCGTTCGACAACGCCGAGCGGGCAGCGCGCGCGATGGGCTGGCAGGTGGTCGCCACCGCACCCGACAAGCTGCGGCTCGAGGCCACCGACACCACGCTGCTGTTCGGCTTCAAGGACGACATCGTCGTGCGCATCACGCCGCAGGACGGCGGCAGCCTGGTCGACGTGCGATCGCTGTCGCGCGTGGGCGGCAGCGACTTCGGCACCAATGCCAGGCGCGTGCGGGCCTACCTCAAGCGGGTCGCCACCGCCAGCGGCGCACCGTAGGCCCTCGCGCGAGGCTCGGCGGCGGCCGCCGCTTCGTCACGGCGCGCGACGCGCCGGCAGCGGATACGCCGGATCGTTGTAGCCCGGCGTCGACGGGTGGCCCGGCCTGACCAGCGAATCGACCAGCGCTTCGTCCTCGCCGTCGATGGTGCACTCGAGCGCACCGAAGTAGTCCTGCCACTGCTGCAGCGTGCGCGGCCCGGCGATCACCGCGCTCACCGCCCGGTGCGCCAGCACCCACGCGGTGGCGAAATGAGCGAGCGACACGCCCTTGCGATCGCAGTGCGCCTTCAGCGTCTGCGCGGCACGCAACGACTCGTCGCGGAACTCGGTTTCCATCATGCGCTTGTCGCCGCGCCCGGCGCGCGAGCCATCGGCGGGCTTGGCGCCCGGCGCGTACTTGCCCGACAGCACGCCGCGCGCGATCGGGCTGTACGGCACCACGCCCAGGCCGTGGTGCGCGCAGGCCGGCAGCACTTCGACCTCGGGCTGGCGGTTCAGCAGGTTGTAGTACGGCTGGCACACCACCGGCGCCGGCATGTTGATCGCACGCGCCGCGTGCGCCACCTCGGCGATGCGCCAGCCGCGAAAGTTGCTGACGCCCCAGTAGCGGATCTTGCCGGCACGCAGCAGGTCGTCGATCGCGCGCAACGGCTCGTCGAACGGCATGTCGTTGAAGTCGCGGTGCAGGTAGTAGATGTCGATGCAGTCGACGCCCAGGCGCTGCAGGCTGGCTTCGCACGCGCGCTGCACCCAGCGCCGCGAGTAGCCCATTTCATTGGGCAGATCCGACATGCGGTTGCCGAGCTTGGTGGCGACGATCCAGTGGTCGTGCTGGCCCTTGAGCAACTCGCCGACCATCGACTCCGAGCGGCCCAGGCTGTAGACGTCGGCGGTGTCGATGAAGTTGATGCCGTGCTCGCGTGCATGGGCCACGATCTCGCGCGCCTCGCCGAGCTCGGTCTGGTCGGCGAACATCATCGTGCCCAGGCACAGCGGCGAGACCTTCAACGGGCTGGCGCCGAGGTGGCGGTATTTCATCGCGGTGTCCTTGGGTCGGGGCCGGGCCGGCAGTATGCCGCCAGCGCCGGCGAACCGGCCCCGGCATGCCGCGGCCGGGCCCACCCGCAGCAAGGTCGGCCCGTCATCGACAATGGGCATGCGCATGTGTGCCCGTCCCGCCAAGACCCGCCCCACGCCACCGCTCGGCGAATACCGCGCCAAGCGCAATTTCGCGGCCACGCCCGAGCCGTCGGGCGACGAGGTGGCCACGGCCGATGGCCCGCTGGCCTACGTGATCCAGAAGCATGCGGCGACGCGGCTGCACTACGACCTGCGCCTCGAGCACGGCGGCGTGATGTGGTCGTGGGCGGTGCCCAAGGGGCCGAGCGTCGACCCTGCCGACAAGCGTGTGGCGATCAGGACCGAGGATCACCCGATCTCGTACAACCGCTTCGAGGGCACGATCCCCAAGGGCCACTACGGCGCCGGCACCGTGCTGGTGTGGGATCGCGGCCACTGGGAGCCGGCGGGCGACCCGGCGTTGGGCTTGGCCGCCGGCAAGCTGCTGTTCACGCTGCACGGGCAGAAATTGCACGGCCAGTGGGAGCTGGTGCGCATCAAGCCCAAGGACAACGAGCGCCAGGATCCGTGGATCCTGTTCAAGAAGCGCGACGCCCACGCACGGCCGCGCGCCGACTACGACGTGGTGCGCGCGCTGCCCGACAGCGTGGGCCCGGCGCCACCTTCCGCACCCGAGGCGAAGGTGCCGGCCGCCACACGCAGCGGCCGCGGCAAGGCGGCGCGCAAGGCCGCCGGCCTGCCGCTGCCCGAGGCTGCGGTGCCCGCCGCGCTGCCGGCATCGCTGGCGCCGCAGCTGGCCACGCAGGCAAGCGGATTGCCCGCCCATGGGCGATGGATCTTCGAGATCAAGTTCGATGGCTACCGCATGCTGGCGCGCTGCGACGGCGCAGCGAAGCCCCGGCTGTTCACGCGCAACGGGCACGACTGGTCTTCGAAAATGCCGCTGTTGGTCGACGAGCTGCACGCGCTCGGTCTGAAGGGCACGTGGCTCGATGGCGAGGTCGTGGTGCTGGGGCCCGACGGGCTGCCGCGATTCAACGCGTTGCAAAACGCGTTCGACGGCAAGGCCACGCGCGACATCACCTACTTCGTGTTCGACGTGCCCTGGTTCGAGGGCCACGACCTGCGCGCCGCGCCGCTGCGCGAGCGCCGTGCGCTGCTCGAAGCATTTCTCGAGCGACACGCCAGCGAGCATGTGCGTTTCAGCGCTGCCTTCGATGCCGACCCGATGCACCTGATGCGCTCGGCCGAGCAGCTCAAGCTCGAAGGGATCCTCGCCAAGCGCGACGACGCGCCGTATGTCTCGCGGCGTACCGACACCTGGCTGAAGCTCAAGCTGCAGCAGCGCCAGGAATTCGTGATCGCCGGCTTCACCGACCGCGGCGGCGACGTGGCGTCCAAGGAGATCGGCAGCCTGCTGCTCGGTGTCTACGACGACGGCGGCAAGCTGGTGTCGGTGGGCAACGTCGGCACCGGCTGGTCGGGCAAGACCGCCGCGCAGCTGAAAGAACACCTGCTCAGGATCGAAGTCGACGAGACACCGTTCGCCAGCGCCCCCACCGGCAGCAAACGCTGGGTGCGCCGCGCCGGTGTGCCCGAGCGCTGGGTCAAGCCGCAGCGGGTGGCCGAGGTGGTGTTCGCCGACTGGACGCCCGACGGCCACATCCGCCACGCCAAATACGTGGGCTTGCGCGACGACAAGGCGGCGCGGCAGGTGACGCGTGAAGCCGTGGCCAGCCCGGCGGGTGCGATGCCGCTGAAGCGTGCCACCCGGCCGACCAAGGTCACGCACCCCGAGCGCGTGATCGACCCGGCGAGCAAGGCCACCAAGCTCGACCTGGTGCGCTACTACGAGAGCGTGTCCGACTGGCTGCTGCCGCACCTGAAGGGCCGCCCGTGTTCGCTGGTGCGCGGCCCCGAGGGCGTGACCGGCGAGCTGTTCTTCCAGAAGCACCTGGGCAAGATGAATCTGCCCGGCGTGAAGGTCCTCGACCCCGAGCTGTGGCCCGAGCACGAGCCGCTGCTCGAAGTGGCCACGGCGCAGGGCATCTTCAGCGCCGCGCAGATGAACGTGATCGAGTTCCACACCTGGAATGCGACCACGCGCACGATCGGCAAGCCCGACCGCATGGTGTTCGACCTCGACCCGGGCGATGGCGTGTCGTGGTCGCGCGTGCAGGAGGCGGCCACGCTGGTGCGCTCGTTCCTCGAGGAGCTCGGTCTCAAGGCCTGGCTCAAGACCAGCGGCGGCAAAGGGCTGCACGTGGTGGTGCCGCTGGCGCCGCGCCACGACTGGGACACCGTCAAGGGCTTCTCGCAGGCGGTGGTCGAGCACCTGGCCAGCGTGGTGCCCAACCGCTTCTCGGCCAAGAGCGGCGCGCAAAACCGCGTCGGCAAGGTGTTCGTCGACTACATCCGCAACGCGCACGGCGCCACCACCGCGGCGGCGTATTCGGCGCGCGCGCGTCCCGGGCTGGGGGTGTCGATGCCGGTGTCGTGGGACCAGTTGAGCGCGCTGAAGTCGGGCGCGCAGTGGACGATCGCCAACGCCCGCGAGCACCTGTCGTTCCAGAAGGCCGACCCCTGGGCCGACTACTGGAGCACCCGCCAGCCGCTGGCCAGGGCCATGAAGCGGCTCGGATACAACAGCAACGAGCAGGGTTAGGCGGTTTGGAGGCCCTGGAGGACGTGTGCATCAACGGCGGGCCTTATGCTTGCCGTTCGCACCCGTGGTGGCAACCCGCTGGTGCCTGCATGGAGAAAGCAACATGGCAGCCCGATCGATTGCGTCGCTGACCCTGGGCTTCGGCCTGGTGTCGATTCCGGTCAAGCTCTATTCGGCCACCGAAAGCTCGTCGACCGTACGCTTCAACCTGCTCGCCAAGGACGGCGCGCGTGTCAAGCAGCAGTACGTCTCCGAAAAAGACGGCAAGGTGGTCGAGCGCGCCGAGATGGTCAAGGGCTACGAGTTCGAGAAAGACAAGTTCGTGCTGTTCGAGCCCGCCGAGCTGAAGGCGCTCGAGGAAGGCAGCGACCACGTGATCGACATCGTCGCCTTCGTGCCCGAGAAGTCGATCGACCCGATCTACTACGACAAGGCCTACCTGCTGGCGCCCGACAAGCGCGGCGGCAAGCCGTACACGCTGCTGATGGAGGCCATGCGCAAGAGCAACCGCTGCGCACTGGCGCGCTGGTCGTGGAAGGCCAAGCGCCACGTCGTGCAGGTGCGCCCGGCCGAAGACGGCCTGATGCTGCAGCAGCTCTACTTCGCCAACGAGGTGCGCTCGTTGAAGGAGCTCGACATCGAGAAGGTCCAGGTCACGCAGGCCGAGCTCGACCTCGCGATGCAGTTGATCGACCAGATCGCCGAGGACTCGTACGACCCCGCCGCCTTCAAGGACGAAGAGCGCGAGCGCATCCTCGCCGCCATCGACCGCAAGATCGCCGGCCAGCAGATCGTCGCGCACGAAGAGGTCGAGTCGCCGGCCAGCGGCCAGGTGATCGACCTGATGGAAGCGCTGCGCGCCAGCCTCGGCAAGCGCGGTGCTGCCGGCAACGGCAAGGCCGCGCCCGCCAAGGCCAAGCCCGAGGCCGCGCCGGCCGACGCGCTGAAAGAGCGCAAGGGCGTGCGGCGCGCCGTGGTGGCCGAGGCTGCGGCGCCGGCACCGGCGCGCGTGCGCGCCAAGAAGTAGCCCGTGAGTCGAGCGCCGTGGCCAAGGCGCACTCGTTGAAAAGCGTGCGCGACATGCTCGGCCTGTCGGCGACCACGGTGTCGCGCCTGGTCGACGCCGGCTTCGTGACGCCCGAGCGCGGGCCGCGCAACGAATACCAGTTTTCGTTCCAGGACGTGGTGCTGCTGCGCACCGCGCACCGCCTGCAGGCGGCCAAGATCACGCCGCGCAAGATCGTCAAGGCGCTGGCCAGCTTGCGCGAGCAACTGCCCGAGCAGCTGCCGTTGACCGGCCTGCGCATCAGCGCGGTGGGCAACGAGGTCGCCGTGCACGAAGGCGGCGTGCAATGGGACGCCGAGTCCCGGCAGATGCTGCTCGACTTCGAGGTGGCGCCCGCCGGTGCCACGGTGGCGTTGATCGGCCGCGAGCTCGACGCCGCGCCGGCCGCGGCGCCGGCACGTCCGGCAGCCACGTCGAGCAGCGACGCGCACCTCGCGCACGCGCGCGAACTCGAGCCCCACGACCCCGCCGCCGCCGAAGGCGCGTACCGCGAGGTGATCGCCCGCGTCCCCGACTTGCCCGACGCCTACCTCAACCTGGGCGCGTTGCTGTACGAGGCCGGCCGCCTCGACGAGGCGCTGCGCACCTACGACCAGGGCCTGGCACAGGCTCCTGTGGAGCCACGCCTGCACTACAACCGCGCGCTGGCGCTCGAAGACCTGCAGCGCGACGATGCGGCGCTGGCGGCCTACGAAGCCTGCCTGAAGCTGGCACCCGACTTCGCCGACGCCCACTTCAACGCGGCGCGGCTGTACGAGCAGCTCGGCCGTGGGCAGCTTGCGCTGCGGCACTTCAGCGCGTACCGCCGGTTGCAACGTTAGTGACCGAATCCGCCCGCATCGCCATCGACGGCAGCAGCGAGCTCTCGGCGCTGTTCGATGCGCCCGCGTCGCCGCTGGCGTGCTACGTGTTCGGCCACGGCGCCGGTGCCGGCATGGCCCACCCGTTCATGGCCAGCGTGGCGCTGGGCCTGGCCGAGCGCGGCATCGCGACGCTGCGCTATCAATTTCCGTACATGGAGCGCGGCTCGCGCCGCCCCGACGTGCCCAAGGTCGCCCACGCCGCGGTGCGCGCCGCCGTCGCCGAGGCGGCGCGGCGCGCGCCGAAGCTGCCGCTGATCGCCGGCGGCAAGTCGTTCGGCGGCCGCATGACCTCGCAGGCGCAGGCGGCGTCGCCGCTGCCCGGTGTGGCGGGCTTGTTGTTCTTCGGCTTCCCGCTGCACCCGGCGGGCAAGCCGTCGATCGAGCGCGCGCAGCACCTGGCCGGCGTCAAGGTGCCGATGCTGTTCGTGCAGGGCACCCGCGACGAGCTGGCCGACGCCGGCCTGATCGAGCCCACCGTCGAGGCGCTGCGCGGCACCGCCACGCTGCAATGGGTGCCCGATGCCGACCATTCGCTGCACGTGCCCGTCAAGTCGGGGCGCACCGACGCGCAGGTGCTCGACGTTGCGCTCGACGCGGCGTGCCGCTGGATCGAGCGCATCGTCGAGCGCTGAGCCGTTGAACGCGGCGCGCCCGGATTGGGAGCGCCCCTAGTCAGCAGCGCCCCCACTGCGATACGTCCCGTCTTGGCGGATGTCCGCTTCGTGCGTCCAATGCGTTCCGCGGCACGTACCGGCCGCGCCCCCGACGCCAAGGAGCCGCCATGCAACTGAACCTGATCGCCAGCGCCGCCGCCAACGTGGCCCGTTTGGCTTCGCCGCTGGATCCGGTCGCGCGTCAAGACGGCGCCTCGATCGGCCATTCGCTGGATGTCGTGGCGCTGAATCCGCAGCCGCTGCCCCCGCGCGAACTGGGCGCGTCGCTGTTCGGCCGCCTGAACATCGCGGCGCTCAATCCGCAGCCCCTGCCGCCGCACGAGCTGGGCATCGGCGCGCTGCTCGAGCGCCTCGACGCGGTGGCGCTGAATCCGCAACCGTTGCCGCCACGCGAATCGATGTGGGGCTCGCTGATGCAGCGCTTCGGCGCCGTGGCGCTGAACCCGCAGCCGTTGCCGCCGCGCGAGGGCCTGTCGCTGTCGTCGCGCTTGGGGCTGCTGCTCGACGACTTCTGCGGCACGGTGCCGCGCCGCTTGCCCCCGCCTCCGCCACCGCAGGTGGGCGGCCTGCTGCGCTGACACGGCGGCCGCCCGCGCGGGCGGTCAGGGCATGCCGCGGGTCTCCTGGCGCTTCATCGCCATGTACTCGTCGCGCCCCATCTCGTGAAGCTGCCGAGCGTGACGCTCGGTGGCTGCAAACCAGTCGCGCAGGCGCTTTTCCTGCCGCTCGGCGGCCGGTACCGCCAACGAGTCGACGTAGGCCACCACCGCCAGGTAGTAGCGCATCACGTTGCGCTCGACCATGCCGCGCACGCCGCCCACGTAGGCCGGCTTGCCGTCGGCGCCGGTGCCGCTGGCGGTGAAGCCGACCTTGTCGCGCCCGAGGGTCGACAGATAGGCCTGCATCGCCATGCGCTCGACCACGCCGAACACGTAGGCATACGACACGCGCAGGAAGCTGCGCTTGTCGTCGAGCGGCGCCGCCTCGAGCACGATCTGATCGCGGGCGTCGCTCGACGCGCTCTCGGCCGCCATCTGCACGCGCACGTAGTCGGGCCCGGCGCTGAGCACGCGAAAGGCGAACTCCACTGCACGCCCGGCACCCTGCGGCTGCTCGAACTTGCGGCCGACCATCAGCGACACCGTCTGGCTGCCGCCGCGCACGCGGCACTGCTTGACGTTGAGGTGCAGGATCAGCACGTCGCACCAGCGCGCACGGTCTTGCAGCGCGGGGCCGGTGAGCCGGAAAGGCTGGTCGATCACTGCGTAGACCTCGCCTTTCAGCGCGTCGTCACCCGGCGCCGCCTGCAGCAGCAGCGGCTGCTGGAACGGGCTGCTGGCCAGCGGCGCGCGCACGGCATCGTGCTTGGCCAGCAGCGCGGCTGCTTCGGTGGACACCGCCTGCGCGGGGCCGGCCGATGCCAGGCACGACCAGACGATCGCGCGCAACCAGGCGGCGGGCCGCCAGCGGGCAAGACAACCGACGTCGAAGGTCATGGCATGTGCGAACAGGAAGCGAGCCCCAGTGTCCGCCACGCCGATGGGCCACGCAACCGGCCCGACGATTGCCCGCACGGCCGGGCGACGCTAGGACTGTCCCTGAGCCATCGTGGCGGCGCTGCGCCTACAGTGCATTCAAACCGCCGCAGGGCCTCGCCATGACCAGCGCATCCGTTCGCCGCCAGACCCTCGCCGACCTGTTGCGCCGCACCGCCGCGCGGCTGCCGGCCAAGCTGGCGATCCGTTGCGGCAACACCGCGTGGACCTGGGGCGAGTTCGACGCCGTGGTGTCGCGTCTGGCCGCCGGCTTGCACGCCGAAGGTGTGGCCCGCGGCGACCGCGTCGCGGTGCTGGCGCGCAACTCGCATGGCTTCGCGGCGCTGCGCTTCGCGCTGGCGCGCCTCGGCGCCGTGCTGGTGCCGGTGAACTTCATGCTCAATGCCGACGAGGCCGCCTACATCCTGCGCCACGCCGGCGCCCGCCTGCTGGCGGTCGACAGCGGCCTGGCGGCACTGGGCCGCGACGCGGCGGCGCGCGACACCCGCGTCGAGCGGCTGCTGTGGCTGCCGTCGGAGCAGCCGTCGGCGCCGCCGGACGGCGTGGCGCTGCGTTTCGATGCGCTGCTCGAGACCTCGGCCGCGCCGCCCGAGCCCGGGATCGGCCGCGACGACCTGCTGCAGATCGTCTACACCAGCGGCACCGAATCGGCACCGAAGGGCGCGATGCTCACCCACGGCGCGGTGATCGACCAGTACGTGAGCTGCATCGTCGACGGCGAGATGGCCGAGGCCGACACCGTGCTGCACGCGCTGCCGCTGTACCACTGCGCGCAGCTCGATGTCTTTCTCGGCCCCTGCGTGTACCTCGGCTCGAGCAGCCTCATCACCGCGGCGCCGACACCCGACAACCTGCTGCCGCTGCTGGAGCGCCACCGCATCAGCGCGTTCTTCGCGCCGCCCACGGTGTGGATCGGGCTGCTGCGCTCGCCGCTGTTCGAGCGCTGCGACCTGAGCCGGCTGCGCAAGGGCTACTACGGTGCGTCGATCATGCCGGTGGCGGTGATGCGCGAACTGACCGAGCGCTTGCCCGAGATGCGGCTGTGGAATTTCTACGGCCAGACCGAGATCGCGCCCTTGGCCACCGTGCTCAAGCCCGAAGACCAGTTGCGCAAGCCGGGCTCGGCCGGCCGGCCGGCGCTGAACGTGGAGACGCGCGTGGTCGACGACGCGATGCGCGACATCGTGCCGGGCGAGGTCGGCGAGATCGTGCACCGCTCGCCACAGCTGCTGCAGGGCTACTTCAACGACCCCGAGCGCACGGCGGCGGCCTTCGAAGGCGGCTGGTTCCACTCGGGCGACCTCGCCACCATCGACAGCGAGGGCTACATCACGGTGGTCGACCGCAAGAAAGACATGATCAAGAGCGGCGGCGAGAACGTCGCCAGCCGCGAGGTCGAAGAGGCGCTGTACCGGCTCGAGGGCGTCAGCGAGGTCGCGGTGGTCGGCCTGCCGCACCCGCGCTGGATCGAGGCGGTCACCGCGGTGGTGGTGGTCAAGTCCGGCCACACGCTCGACGAGGCGCGCGTGCTGGCGCACGCGGCGCAGCAGCTGGCGAGCTTCAAGTGCCCGAAGGCGGTGGTGTTCGTCGACGCGCTGCCCAAGAACCCGAGCGGCAAGCTGCTCAAGCGCGAGCTGCGCCAGCGCCTGCAGGACCACTACAACCGCGCGTGAGCGGGGCTCCAACCGCCAGGCGCCAGGTTCACGGCCGGCCGCCCGTGCACAATCCGGGCCGTCGCCCTTGCCGCCACCGCCATGACCATACCCACGCTCGAACACAGCCCCACATCGGTCATCCACCTCATCGGCGGCGAAAAGGGCGGGGTCGGCAAGTCGATGGTGTCGCGCATCCTGGCGCAGTACTTCATCGACCGCGAGTGGCCCTTCGTGGGCTTCGACACCGACCGGTCGCACGGCTCGCTGCGGCGCTTCTACGCCGAGTACGCGTCGGAGGCACTGGTCGATCAGTACGAAGCGCTCGACCGCATCGTCGAGGCGGCGCTGGCGCGCGCCGGCGTGCGTGTGCTGGTGGACCTGGCGGCCCAGACCCACGAGCCGCTGGTGAAGTGGATGGACGAGTCGGGCGTGCTCGACATGGGCAACGTCTCCGGCTTCACGCTCAAGTACTGGCACGTGATGGACAGCGGGCGCGACTCGATCGATCTGCTGGCCAGGCTGCTCGACCGTTTTGGCCATCGCCTGCACTACGTGGTGGTGCGCAACCAGCTGCGCGGCAGCGACTTCAGCATGCTGGAGAAGTCAGGCCTGCTCGAGCGCGCCGCGGCGCTCGGCGCCAAGGTGATCGACCTCAAGCAGTTGCACGGCCCGCTGGTGCAGAAGATCGACGCGCGCAACAGCAGTTTCTGGGCCGCCAAGAACACCACCGCCGCCACGACGGGACCGGTGCTCGGCATCATGGAGCGCCAACGCCTCAGGCTGTGGATGAACCACGCCTATGCCGAGATGGAGAAGGCCGGGCCGTGAGCGACGCGCGCCCCTAGCCTCAGCTAGCGCGTGGTGCTGGTCAGCGAAAAGCGTGTGCGCCGGTCAAGGGCCGCGCTGAGGTCGATCTGCGGCGCGTGCTCTGCCAGCAGCGCCAGCACCTCGCCGTCCAGCGTGTACAGCGCCGTGAACGCCTCGGGCTGGGGCGCCACCAGCAACGCCTCGATGCGATCGGCCAGCTGCGGCGGCGCGATCGCCAGTTGCGCGGCAAAACGCCGCACACGCTTGAACTGGAAGGTCGTGAAGTAGCAGCGGTTGAGGCCGGCCAGCACGCCGAACAGGCGATAACCCGCCTCCACCAGCAACTGGCGGCTCCACAACTGCGCGTCGCGGTGCAGCATCAGCCCGAACCAGCGCCACGGCGTGGGCTCGGCCAGGTAGTGGCGCATCATCGCGTCGCCGAGCGCGGGCGGGAACGCCGCCACCTTGGCGCGCCATGCCTCCACCCGCTCGGGCGCGATCAGCGGCTGCGCCTTCAGCAGCCCCTCGGCGACCTTGTGGTTCAGCGTGTCGGGCTTGTGCTCGACCAGCAGTTCGTCGAGGTCGGCCTGCAGGATGCGCGGGTCGGTGTAGACCACCTGCACTTCGACGCCGTCGAGCGGGAAGCTCACGGCCAGGCCCTCTTCGTGCAGATTGCCGCTTCGCCAGGTCCAGTCGCCGCCGCCGGCGCTGCGGCACGCGGCAGCCAGCTCGGCCTCGTCGGGCAGTTGTTCGAACACGATGCTCATGTCGATGTCCGAGCGCATGTCGGCCAGGCCCTCGCCGGTGGAGCCGAACACCATCGCGGTGATCGCACCGGGCAACAGCGGCTCGTGCGCGTCGGCGACACGCTGGGCGATGGCGCGGCGCAGCGCGCTGGCGGCGTGCGGATCGGCGGTTTCGCTCGATGACATGCGAGGGCTCCCGGCGCGACGCGATGCTACGGCAGATTCGCCGCGGCGCCACGGCGCGCGGCTACCATCGGCGCATGAGACTTCACCGACCGCTCATCGCCCTCGCCTGCGTCGCCACGCTCGCTGCCGCCGCGCCGGCCGCCGCGCAGAACGCCTTCACGCTGTACGGCGGCGGCCGCACCAGCAGCGGCTTCCGTCAGGCCGAGCCACCCAACGAAGACATCGAGATGAGCAACGGCGCGGCCGGCTCGGTGGGCATCGAATGGCCTGCCGACGCCGGCCGCATGTTCCAGCTGTTCCTGTCGACGCAACGCACCAAGCTCGACCTGACCGGCGCCACCAGCACGGCGGGCGCCCCCACCGAGATGCCGCTGCAGATCAGCTACATCCACATCGGCGGCCTCAACTTCTTCGAGGGTGGGCTGCGCGGGCCCTACATCGTGGGCGGGCTCGGCGCCACGGTGCTCAGCCCGAGCCTGCAGGGCACCTCGACGCAGATACAGCCTTCGATGAACGTCGGCATCGGCTACCAGTGGGCGCTCGGCCCCTCGGTGTCGCTGCGCACCGAGCTGCGCGGCTACATCACGCTGATCAACAGCAGCGGCCAGTTCTTCTGCTCCGGCGGCTGCGTGGTCTCGATCCAGGGCGACGCGATGACGCAGGTCGAGGCGATGGTGGGGCTGACGTTCGGGTTCTGACGGTGTCACCTGCGCGCTAGGGAATCTCCGCTGCCCGCGCGTCGAGCGCGGCAGTTCAATGGTCCCTACAACCAGGAGACAAGCACATGCATTCCCAGCGCTGGACGATCTGGCGGCTGTGCGCCGCCTTGAGCGCGACGCTCGCCCTCTCGGCCTGCGGCGGTGGCGACGGCAGCGCCGACACCCAGACCGTCGGTGCGCGCAGTGAAGCCAGCGGCGCCGCCTCGCACGACGCGACGGCCGATCACTTCTTCGGCGGCATCCAGAAGTTCGTGATCCGCACGCTCGGCAACCGCGCCGACCTGATCAGCAACGGCGATGCGCTGGTCGAGGTGCAGGTGCCGGCCAAGGTGCCGCTCGACAAGGTGAAGGTCACGCTCAACGGCAAGAACATCAGCTCGGCGTTCAAGGTCGCCGATGCGTCCAAGCGCACGCTGCGCGGCGTGGTGACCGGGCTGCGCAGCGGCCACAACCTGCTGCGCGTCGACGCCACCACGCGCGGCAGCGACCTGTGGGGTTTCCTGCACGGCTACGACGACGATGCCAGCCTGATCATCACCAACCATGCGCGCGGCGGGCCGATCCTGCTGGGATCGCAGACGACGCCGTGGATCTGCGCCACGCCGACGGCGGTGCCCGCCAGCGGCGACACGCCGGCGTCCAACGCCAGCGGCTTGAGCACGACGGCGGTCGACGCGCAATGCAACATCGCCACCGAAACCAAGCTGTTCTACCGGACGACCGCCACGATCTGCTCGACCGCGCTGCCCGACCCCAGCCCGCCGGCCGTGCCGTCGCCCACCAACTGCTTCAAGCCCTACACGACAGGTGTGACGCCGGCCGATCTGGCCACCACCACCACGACCACCGGCCTCACGGTGCCCTACATCGTGCGCGTCGAGCGCGGCACGCTGAACCGCGGCATCTACGACATCGCGGTGCTGTTCGACCCGACTCAGCCGTGGACCGCGACGTCGCCACAGCCGCAGTGGAACGGCAAGGTGGTGCACAGCTTCGGCGCGTCCACCGGCCACACCCGCCTGCAGACACGCACCTCGCAGAACTGGGCCGACCAGCAGGCGCTGTCGCGCGGCTTCATGGTCATCGACAACAGCCTCACCGACTCGCTGCACAACTCCAACCGCGTGCTGGTGGCCGAGACGGTGATGATGATGAAGGAGCACATCACCGACACCTACGGCGAGATCAAGTACGTCGTCGGCAACGGCTGCTCGGGCGGCTCGATCCAGCAGAACACCGTGTCGTCGATCTTCCCCGGCCTGCTCGACGGCATCCAGCCGGCATGCACCTACCCCGACTCGATCACCACCGGCATGGAGGTCGGCGACTGCGTGCTGCTGGTCAACCTCTACGACAGCCCCGAGTGGAAGGCGCTGATGCAGAGCCAGGGCCTGACTCAGGCGCAGATCAACGCCAAGAAGACGGCCATCAACGGCCACCTCGATCACCTGGGCTGCCAGTCGTGGAACAACGCCTTCGGCTTTGCCAACGAGCCGGGCAACTTCGTGCGCAAGCTGGTGCTCGACCAGGCCACCGGCGCGATGGGCGTGCTGCCCGGCGAGACGCCGCGCAACAACTGCCTGCTGCCGGCAGCACTGGTGTACGACCCGGTGAGCAACCCCACCGGCACCCGCTGCAGCGATCCCGACAACGCCGCTGCCGTGTGGGGCACCACGCACAACGAGCTCGCTCCCACCGGCAAACGCGCGCTGCAGACCGGCGACAACACCGGCATCCAGTACGGCCTGGGCGCGCTGAAGTCCGGCGCCATCAGCGCCGAGGAGTTCGTGCTGCTCAACGAGAAGATCGGCGGCACCGACAACGACGCCAAACGGCGCGCGCAGCGCACCACGGCCGACCTGGCTGCGCTGCCCACGGCCTACCGCGCCGGCATCGTGTCGAGCGGTGCCAACCTCGGCAAGGTGCCGATCATCGACTCGCGCGGCTACGACGAGCAAGGCATCCACTTCGCCTGGCGCGCCTATTCCGAACGCGCGCGTATCGCCGAGGCCAACGGCGGCAACCACGGCAACCAGGTGATCTGGCGCTATGGCACGGCGTTGATCCCGATCACGGCGCCACAGGTGGCGGCGGTCACGGTGCAATCGTTCCTGACGTTGGACACCTGGCTGTCCACCTTGCTGACCAGCGCCCCGAAGGACTGGATCAACGACGTGCGCACGCAGGCCCAGGTGATCGCCGCCAAGCCGGCGGCGGCGCTGGATCTGTGCTTCCTGGCCAACGACCCCAACTTCACGACGCCGATCACCGACATGGCGTTGTGCGACGACCCGGTGGCCCAGCCCCGGCTGCAGAAGCACGCCTCGCCGCGCCAGGTGGCCGGCGGCTCGCTGGCCGAGAACATCCTGAAGTGCCAGCTGAAAGCCATCAACACGGCCGACTACCTGCCGGCGACCTTCACCGCCGAGCAGTTGAACCGGCTGTACGACACCTTCCCCGGCGGCGTGTGCGACTGGAGCAAGCCGGGTGTCGGCCAGCAGCCGGCGCGCTCGCCGCTCACGTTCGCCAACGGTCCCGGCGGCAAGCCGCTGCCGCGCCCGCCGGGCTCGGGTTTGTTCCACTGACGACGCCGCGAGACACGCGACGCCAACGCCGCGCCGAGTGATCTCGGCGCGGCGACTTCAGGCTCTCGGCAGCCTGCCCTTCAACTGCGGCGCGGCGAGGAAGTCGAAGTCCACGCCCTTGTCGGCCTGCATCACGCAGGCCAGGAACAACTTGCGGTAGCCGCGTTCGGCGCTCGGCTCGGCGATCGGCCGCTCGTTGGCGCGCCGCACCAGCTCGTCGTCGGAGACCAGCAGGCTGATCTCGCGCCGCGCCACCGATAGGCGGATGCGGTCGCCGTTGTGCACGTGCGCCAGCGGCCCGCCGATGGCCGAC
Organism: Burkholderiaceae bacterium; assembly: GCA_036520715.1. Lineage (GTDB taxonomy): Bacteria > Pseudomonadota > Gammaproteobacteria > Burkholderiales > Burkholderiaceae_C > JAEUPI01. Next base: position 23,601 of record DATDJF010000387.1, read on the forward strand.
TCCGGCGTCACGTGCAGCACGATGGTGCCGAACGCGGTGCCGCTCATGCGGCCGTCAGAGATGCGCACGATGTCCTTCACGCCGGCGCGCGCCAGCTTGCGCGGGATCGGGATGTAGCCGGCCTCCGGCATGCCTGGCGCACCCTTGGGCCCGATGTGCTTGAGCACCAGCACGTCGCCCGGCTGCACGTCGAGCTCGTCGCTGTCGATGCGCTGCGCCAGGTCGGCAGCGCCTTCGAACACCACCGCGCGGCCTTCGTGCTCCATCAGCTTGGAGTCGGCCGCCGACTGCTTGATGATCGCGCCGCCCGGCGCGAGGTTGCCCTTCAGCACCGCGATGCCGCCCTCGCGGTACAGCGGCTTGTCTCTGCTGTGCACGACGCTCTGCTCGAACGGCGGCGCGGCGCTTTCGAGCTCTTCGCCCAGCGTGCGGCCGGTGACGGTGAGCGCATCCAGGTGCAGCAGCGGCTTCAACTCGCGCAGCAGCGTGGTCATGCCGCCCGCGGCATGGAAGTCTTCCATGTAGTGCGCGCCCGAGGGCTTGAGGTCCACCAGCACCGGCGTCTCGCGGCCCATGCGGTCGAGCGCTGCGAGGTCCACTTCGAAACCGCAACGGCCTGCGATCGCCGTGAGGTGCACGATCGCATTGGTCGAGCCGCCGATCGCCAGCAGCACGCGCATCGCGTTCTCGAAGGCCTCTGCGGTGAGGATCCTGTCGATCGTCAGGCCGGTGCGCGCCATCTGCACCGCGGTGACGCCGCTGCGCTCGGCGATGCGCAAACGGTCGGCCGTCACCGCCGGCGGCGACGCACCACCGGGCACGCACATGCCCAGCGCCTCGACGATGCAGGCCATCGTGCTCGCGGTGCCCATCACCGAGCAGGTGCCGACACTGGCCACGAGCTGGTCGTTGACGGCGGTGATCTCGGCGGCGTCGATCTCGTCGGCGCGGTAGCGGCCCCAGTAGCGCCGGCAGTCGGTGCAGGCGCCCACCGTCTCGCCACGGTGCGAGCCGGTGAGCATCGAACCGGTGACGAGCTGGATCGCCGGCATGCCGGCCGATGCCGCGCCCATCAGCTGCGCCGGCACCGTCTTGTCGCAGCCGCCGATCAGCACCACGGCGTCCATCGGCTGCGCGCGGATCATCTCCTCGGTGTCGATCGACATCAGGTTGCGCAGGAACATGCTGGTCGGGTGCGCGAAGCTCTCGCCGATCGAGATGGTCGGAAACTTCACCGGCAGGCCGCCGGCCATCAGGATGCCGCGCTGCACCGCCTCCACCAACTGTGGCATGTTGCCGTGGCACGGGTTGTAGCCGCTGCCGGTGTCGGTGATGCCGATCACCGGGCGCTCGAGTGCCGCATCGGTGTAGCCCGCGCCCTTGATGAAGGCCTTGCGCAGGAACAGCGAGAAGCCGGCGTCGCCATAGCTGGTGAGGCCCTTGCGCATGCCGGTGTCGGCAGGCGTCTTGGGCTCGTCGTCGGGCTTGGCCATGGTTGCCTCGTGCGGGTTGAATGGAGCACGCCGGCGCGGCGAGCCCCTTGGTGATTGTGGCGTGCGCGTCGCCACAGCGAAAAAACACCGCATCGGCGCCCTTTCGGGCCGCCGATCGTTGACGGCCCCGAGGCCGGCCACCGACAGTGAGGCCCGCGCCTGCCAGGCGACACGAGGCCCCGCTTGATGAACGCCCGACTCACCGCCGTCCTGTTCGCCCTGAGCTGCGTGCTGGCGGTCGGCGCCGTGCACGCCGCCGACGATGCGGCGGCTGCCAGCGATGGCGCGAGCGCGCCGCAGCGCGGCAACGTGCTCAAGCTGCGCAAGACGGCGCCGCCGCCCGACCACACGCCGACGCTCGAGTCGTTCCTGGAGTTGGCCAAGGGGCAGAACATCGACGCGATCTACAAGATCTTCGGCGACGTGCCGGTGCAGGCCAACGGCGAGCTGGCGCTGAAGCACTACCTCGCCACCGAGGTGGTGCCGTTCTTCGCCGACGCGCAGCGGCTCGAGCGCACCTGGCGCGTGGTCGGCGCCACCTTCGAGGACGACAGCAGCGGCCAGATCGCGTACGCCTACGTCGTGACCAAGTCGGGCCAGGTCAAGCCGTTCACGATCGCCTGGCGCGTCGAACAGGGCCGCGCCCGCCTGATGGACGTGAAGGTGGATCGCTGCGTCAAGGCGCGCCACCCGCTGGTGGCCGGCGGCTGCGCGCCTTAGGCCCGCCCGGCTCGTCAGGCCGCGCGCCGCAGCCGGCGCTCGAAGAGGTCGAACAGCCGCTCCCAGTGCCGCTCGGCCGACGGCTTGTGATAGCAGTGCCGCTGCGGAAACGCGAAGCCGTGCTCGGCGCCCGGATACCACTCGACGCGGTGCGGCACACCGGACTCCTTGAGCGCGGCCTGCAGCAGCTCGATGTCGGCCTTCGGCGCCCACTTGTCGATCTCGGCACACGCGAAGTAGCTCTCGCAGGCGAGCTTGCCGACCATCTTGTGCGGCGACGTCGGCTTGTCGTTGACCATGTTGGCGCCGTAGATCGAGGCGATGCAGCGCAGGCGTTCGGGGTAGCCGGCGCCCGCCCACACCACGATCGGCCCGCTCATGCAGTAGCCCACCGCACCGATGCGCGTGGCATCGGCCTGCGGCTGCGCATCGACGTATTGCAGCAAGGCCCGGGTATCGCAGTCGGTCGTCTTGTAGCCGAGCGAGCGCATGTGCTCGAACATCACCGCCATCGCCGGCTCGGTGCGCTCCTTCAGCTCGTACTCGCGCGTGCGGCGGTAGTACAGGTTGGGCAGCACGACGAAGTAGCCGACCGCGGCGATGCGCCGCGCCATGTCGTGCAGCTCCTCGCGCTTGCCCGGCGCGTCCATGTAGAACAGCACCACCGGGAACGGCCCGCCCTCCTCCGGATGCACGGCGAAGGTGTTCATCGCGCCGTCGACGGTGGCGATGTCGATGTGATGCTCGATCATGAATGCCTCCTTCGGGCCCGAGTGTAGCGATGCCTCAGCGCTTGCCTTGCTGGCCCTTGGCCCACGCCTGGTAGCGCGCCTTGTTGTCGTCGTTGGGCGGGTACAGGCCGGGCAGCGCCGCCCCGGCGTCCACTTGACTCATGATCCAGCCTTCGAGCTGCTCCTGCTCCACCGCGGCGGCGATGACCTCGTCGAGCAGCGCGGCCGGGATCAGCACCGCGCCGTCCTGATCGACGCTGATGACGTCGTTGGGGAACACCGCGACGCCGCCGCAGTCGATCGGCTCCTGCCAGCCGACGAAGGTGAGCCCGGCCACCGAGGGCGGCGCCGCCGTGCCCTGGCACCACACCGGCAAGCCGGTGCCGAGCACGCCGGCGACGTCGCGCACCACGCCGTCGGTGACCAGCGCCGCCACGCCGCGCCGGCGCATGCGTGCGCACAGGATGTCGCCGAAGATGCCGGCGTCGGTGGTGCCGAGGGCGCCGACCACCGCGATGCAGCCGCCCGGCATCGCCTCGATCGCGGCGCGCGTGGAGATCGGCGAGCCCCACGACGCCGGCGTGGCGAGGTCCTCGCGCGCCGGCACGAAGCGCAGCGTGAAGGCGCGGCCGATCAGCCGCGGCTGGCCGGGTGCCAGCGGCCGCGTGCCGCGCAGCCACACGTTGCGCAGCCCGTGCTTGAGCAGCACGGTGGTCAGCGTGGCGGTCGACACGCCCGACAGGGCTTGCACGACTTGGGCATCGAGCGGGAGGGCGGGCACCGACATGTCTGGGCTCCTGACACTGACCAAGGGATGGCTCGGCATTGTGGGGGTAGCATGCACGCTCGCATTGGCGGGCTGCACAACCCGGAGGTTCACGATGGTGGTCGTCGTCTTTCGATCGCGCATTCGTCCCGATGCCGACATGGCGGCGCTCGAGCGCGCCGGCATGCGCATGGTCGAGCTGGCCTCGCAGATGCCGGGCTTCGTGTCGTACAAGGACTACTCGTCCGCCGACGGCGAATCTCTGACCCTGGTGCAGTTCAAGGACGAGCCGACGCTGCTGGCATGGCGCAACCATCCCGAGCACCTGCAGGTGCAGCAGGAGGCACGCCGCGACCACTTCTCCGAGTACCACATCCAGATCTGCAAGCCGATTCGCGAGTACGCGTTCGATCGCGAGGGTGGCCGGCGCGACATCGCGGCGTCATGAACGTGAGGCCGCCGCGCGCGCGCCGGACGCGCGGAATCCTCGCGGCCTACGATGGCTCGGCGCTGCCGCGGCTGGCGTCGTTGGCGCCGCGCGTGGCCGTCATCGGCGCCGGCCTGGCCGGCCTGGCCGCGGCGCACGTGCTCAAGCAGGCCGGTCTCGCGCCCGCGGTGTTCGAAGCCGCGCCGCGCGTGGGCGGCCGCGTGCGCACCGACCACGGCCTGCAGGAGCCGGGCCTGATCACCGAGCACGGCGGCGAGTTCATCGACAGCGCGCATCACGACATCATGGCGCTGGCCACGCTGCTGGAGCTCGAGCTGATCGACACCGGCACGCCTGCCGAGTCGAAGCTGGCCACGGCCTATCACTTCGGCGGCAGCCACCGCAGCGAAGCCGAGGTGAACGCCGCGTATGCCGACGTCGCGCCGCGCATCGCGCGCGACATCGCCAGCCTGACGCCGCGGGTCTCGCGGCGCCGCCACACGCCGGCCGATGCCCATTTCGACCACCTCTCGGTGGCCGAGTACCTGGCCGGCCTCGACATGGCACCCTGGCTGCGTGCGTTGCTCGAGGTGGCGTTCGTCACCGTGTACGGGGGCGATGCCGGCGAGCAATCGAGCATCAACCTGTTGTCGTTGATCGGCACCGACGTGTCCGACGGCTTCGAGGTGTTCGGCAACAGCGACGAGCGCTACAAGGTGCGCGACGGCGCCGACCGCATCGCCGCCGGGCTCGCGCAGCGCCTGGACGGGCGCGTCTTCACCGAGCACCGCCTGCTCCGGCTGAGCGACCACGGCACCGGCTATCGGCTGGCCCTGCACAGCCCGTCGTCGAAAGTGGTGGAGATCGATGCCGACGCGGTGGTGCTGGCGCTGCCGTTCACGCTGCTGCGCCAGGTGGAGCTGCGCTGCGAGCTGCCGCCGTCCAAGCGCAAGGCGATTCACGAGCTCGGCTATGGCGACAACGCCAAGCTGCTGATCGGCGTGCAGCAGCGCTTCTGGCGCGAGCAGGGCGAGTCGGGCAGCCTGTACACCGACATGCCGCTGCAGTGCGGCTGGGATGCGAGCCGGCTGCGCGCGGGCGTTCGCGGCATCCTCACCTGCTTTCTGGGCGGCCGCGAAGGGCGCGAGCTCGGCAGCGGCGATGCGCACGCCCACGGCCGCAGGCTGGCCGCGTTGGCCGAGCGCATCTATCCGGGCTTGCAGTCGCAGCTCACCGGCAGCGTGCAGCGCGTGCACTGGCCGAGCGAGCCGTTTGCGCAGGGCTCCTACACCTGCTACCGGCCTGGTCAGTGGACCACCATCGCCGGCGACGAGGCCACCGCGGTAGGCAACCTGTACTTCGCCGGCGAGCACTGCGCCACTGCATCGCAGGGCTACATGAACGGCGCCGCCGAGACCGGCCGCCAGGCGGCGCTGCAGATCCTGCAGCGATTGACGGGCACGACGAGGCGCCAGCAGGCGGGGGCTTGACAGCGGCGCCGTGGCGTCTAGAATTTGAACGACTGTATAAACCGATCGTTCAACCCCCGATGGATCGACCTCCCGCCGCTCGCATGCCGGCCCCTGCCGCCCCGGAACTGCGCCTGTTCGACGAGGCGGATCGCGGCGACACCCGGGCCAAGATCCTCGATGCCGCCTTCCGCCGCCTCGCCACCGAGGGTTATGCCGCGTTGAGCGTGCGCGAGATCGCCAAGGATGCCGGCGTCAACCATGCGCTGATCAACTACCACTTCCGCAGCAAGGACCAGCTCGTGATCGAGGTGCTCGACGCCGCCAACCGCCGCCTGCTGGCGCGCCAGAGCGCGATGTACCGCGGGCCCGGCAGCTTCGCCGAGAAGTGGTCCGAGGCGCGCCGCTTCTACGAAAACGACCTCGCGTCGGGCTTCGTGCGCGTGCAGGCCGAGCTGTGGGCCGCGAGTCTGGCCAACGCCGAGTTGCGCGAGAAGTTCCTGCCGCGAGTGCTGGCCTGGAAGCAGCTCGTGCTCGATGCCGTGCGCGACGCCATGGCGACGGCCGAGCTGCACGGCGTGGCATTGCCGCCCACCATCACCGCCGAGGTGGTGGCCTGCTGGATCTCGCAGTTCTGGCTCGGCATGGAGTGGGCCGACCTGCTCGACGTCAAGCAGGAGCGTGCAGTGCACGGTGCCGCGCTCGACGCCGTGCAGTGGCTGCTGCGCTGGCTCGACACGCAGAGCAACCGCGCCGCCGCGGCGCACGCAAAGGGCCGGCCCCGTGTTCGCAACGCTCCGCCGAAGAAGCCGAAGTCCGCCGCGCGTGCGGCGCCCGCTCGCACCAGCGGGCGTGCGGCCAAGCCGCGCACGGCCCCGAAACCCAGGACCCGCTGATGACGACGCGCCCCGAACCGCCGACGTTTCGCCAATGGGTCGGCGCGCTGCCGGCGGCAGGTGCGGTGCCCGAGTGCGACGCCCTGCCCTTTCGGACCGTGCAGCCGGCACACGAAGGCTTCGTCGAGCGCGATGGTGTCAAGCTGTGGTATGCGGTGTGGGGCGACAGCGGGCCGTGGATCGCCTTTCCGCAGCAGTTCCAGATCGTGCATTCGCAGCTGCTCAAGGCCACGGTGCCGTACCTGTCGCACCACTTTCGGGTGCTCACGATGGACGGCCGCGGCAACGGCCGCTCCGACCGTCCGCGCGGGCAGCAGGCCTACAGCCTCGATCACTTCCATGCCGACTTCGTGGCCGTGCTCGACGCCCTGGAGATCGAGCGTCTGGCGGTGGTGGGCCACTCCGCGGCCACGATGATCGCGCTCAAGCTGGCTGCCGAGCAGCCGCAGCGCGTGACGCACGTGGTCACCGCCGGCGGCTTTGCCGAATCGCTGGTGCACGGCGAGCGCATGGCCAAGCGCATGCAGATGGAAGGCGAGTTGGTGCAGGCCGACTGGCCGGGCTACCTCGACTACTTCATGTCGGTGATCTTCACCGAGCCGCATTCGACCAAGCCGTTCGAAGATGGCGTGCGCTTCGGTTGGGCCACCGATGCCGAGGTGATCAATTGGGTTCGCAACGCATGGATCGACAACGATGTGCGCGAACTGGCGCGCCGCGTGTCGTGCCCGACGCTGGTGATCCACGGCGATGACGACCGGCGCGTGCCGCACGTCAAAGGCGAGGAGATCCAGGCGCTGGTGCCCAATGCCAAGCTGCTCACCATCGGCGGCGGTGGCCACGTGACCCTGGCGCGCGATCCGGTGGTTTTCACCCGCGAGGTGCGCGACTTCATCGGCGGCGCCCCGGCCAAGCGCACCTGGGTGCGCGCGATGAAACGCGGCCGCAAGGCGCTCTTCATCTCGAGCCCGATCGGCCTCGGCCACGCGCAGCGCGACCTGGCGATCGCGCGCGAGTTGCGCAAGCTGCAACCGGATCTGGAAATCGACTGGTTCACCGTCGACCCGGCGGCGCGCTACCTCGAACAAGAAGGCGAGCGGCTGCACCCGATCACACGGCGCCTGGCCAACGAGAGCCGTCACTTCGAGAGCGTGGCCGGCGAGCACGACCTGCAGGCGTTCTATGCGCTGCGCACGATGGACGAGATCATGACCCACAACTTCATGACCTTCGTCGACCTGCTCGAGGCCGAGCACTACGACATCGTGATCGGTGACGAGGCGTGGGACGTCGACTACTACTACCACGAGAACCCGGAGCTCAAGCGCCAGCCGTTCGTCTTCCTCACTGATTTCGTCGGCTGCCTGCCGATGGAAGCCGACAACGAGCGCGAGGCGATCCTGTGCGCCGACCGCAACGCCGACGACATCGAGCACGTCGCGCGCTACCCGTACTTGCGCGACGCGGCGATCTTCGTCGGCAACCGCGACGACGTGACCGAGCAGACGTTCGGCCCCGGCCTGCCCGGCATCCGCGAGTGGACCGACCGCAACTTCTGCTATTGCGGCTACGCGCTGCCGTTCGACCCCAAGACGCTGGCCGACACCGAGCGGCTGCGTGCGCTGCACGGCTACAAGCCCGGCGAGAAGATCGCCATCGCCACCGTCGGCGGCACGGCCACCGGGCGTCACCTGCTGCAGCGCATAACCCAGGCGTTCCCGCGCATGAAGCGCGCGCTGCCCGAGCTGCGCCTGATCCTGGTGACCGGTCCGCGCATGGACACCAAGGACTTCGCGCCGCTGCCCGGCCTGGAGATCAGGCCCTACGTGCACAACCTGTACGAACACCTCGCCTGCTGCGACCTGGCACTCGTGCAAGGCGGCTTGTCGACCACGATGGAGCTGGTGGCGACAAGGCGGCCGTTCCTGAGCTTTCCGCTGCAGCGGCACTTCGAACAGTGCGTGCACGTGCGGCGGCGCCTCGCCAACTATGGCGCCGACCGCTCGCTGGACTATCCGACGCTCGACCCCGACACGCTGGCCGAGCGCGCATTGGCGGCCATGCACGAGCCGGTGCGCTATCGACCGGTCGAGACCGACGGCGCCGCGCGCGCAGCCCTGCGCATCGCGCAGGTGCTCGACAACCGCCACTGGGCACGCTGAGAGGTCGCGCGCGATGAAATCGCACGGCTCACGCCCGGCCACGCCGCCCGGCGGCGAAGTGCCTTAGCGCGCGGCGCGGCGCGCTCGTTGATCCCGAGTCTCTGATCCCGACTTGCCTCGTCGGCACGGTCGCAGGCTTCGTTCGTCCTCGCACACAGGAGTTCAGTCATGGCAGCCATCGGCCTGTTGTATGGATTGGTCGTCTATGCGTTCTTTCTCGCCACCTTCGTCTACGCCATCGGTTTCGTCGGCAACCTGTTGGTGCCCAAGGGCATCGACGGCGGTGCCGCGGTGCCGCTGCTCGAAGCGGTGGTCGTCAACCTGTTGCTGCTCGGCGTGTTCGCCGTGCAGCACAGCGTGATGGCACGCCGCGGCTTCAAGCGCTGGTGGACACGCATCGTGCCCGAAGCGGTGGAGCGCAGCACCTTCGTGCTCGCCGCCACGCTCGCGCTGGCGCTGCTCCTGTGGCAGTGGCGGCCGATCGCCGAACCGGTGATCTGGCACGTCGAGAGCGCCGCCGGCCGCGCGGTGCTGTGGAGCGTGTTCGCCATCGGCTGGGCGGTGCTGCTGATCAGCACGTTCCTGATCAACCACTTCGAGTTGTTCGGGCTGCGCCAGGTGGTGGCCCACCTGCTCGGCCGGGCGATTCCGGCGCCGGAGTTCAGGACGCCGCTGTTCTATCGCCATGTGCGGCACCCGATCTACGTCGGCTTCGTGCTCGGCTTCTGGGCCACGCCGCACATGAGCGCCGGCCACTTGCTGTTCGCCGCTGCGGCCACCGGCTACATCCTGGTCGGCATCTGGTTCGAGGAGCGCGATCTCATCGCGCAATTCGGCGATCGCTACCGGCTGTACCGCGAGCAGGTGGGCATGTTGTGGCCCAAGCCGGGCAAGGCGCCTCGCCAGGGGCCGGCGCAGCGCTAGGCCACGCCACCGGCACGCCGGCCGTCACGCGGCCGGCCCGCGGCCGCTAGCTTCGCGACGCGAGAATCCTGGCGGCGTCCTTCTTGCCCAGGGTCCGGAGCGCCGCAATGGCAGGCAAGTGCTTGGCGCGCGGCCGCGCCTTGCCGTCTTCCCACTTGTAGACCGACTGGCCCGACGCGCCCAGCAAGACGCCGCAGTCGTGGGCCGACAGGCCCAGGCGCTTGCGGTGCGAGGCCAGACCCTTGGCACTGAAGCGAAACGACCCCATCGCCTCGTCGTCGGCCTCCGCCTGCTGAGGCCTGGCAACGCCCTTGCGCAGCCCGCGCAACTGCTTTTCCACCGCCTGCGCGCGACGCTTCAGCGCGGCGATCTGCGAGCGATAGGCACCAACGGCCTTTTTGAGTTGCTGCGTTTCGCTGCGCACTTCCTTGCGAGCGACACGGGCGATTTCAGCTTTTAGGATGGATGCAATGTTTGGCATGGGCTCGATTGTGCCTCTAGATGCGTGTCACCCGACCAACACTCTCTTACGCCTTCTTACGGGCCACGCGCAGCAGCCGCGCGACGCACCGGCGCTCGGCGCGTGCGCGGGTCAGAACAGCTTGGCGCTGTCGACCGCGCCGAACACCACCTTCGTCAGCTCGCTGAGCTGCGTGTTCACGTCACCCGACGGTGGTGACGTTGCCTTGGCGGTGAGCAACAGGCGGCCATTGCTGGTTTCGGTCATGTTGCTGCTGACCGCATAACCGACGCTGGTGCGGCCGCCGCCCACCGGTGCCGTCACGCCGACGCCGGTGCTGACGCCGCCACCGCCGCCACCGAAGCCGAAGCCCCCGATGCCGAACGACACGCTCGACGGCGGGCTGACGCTGACGTCGGCCTGCGTGACGTAGTGCGTCAGCACCGCTTTCGCGCCGGCGTTGCGCGCGGCCGGCAAGTACTGCTCGGCACCCAGCGGCCTGCCCGGCGCCTCGTTGGTGGTGTTGGGGGCCGCCACCGGCGTGCCGCCGCGCGCGGTGACCTCGGCGGCCATCTGATCCTGGCAGATGCGCTTGATCACCAGATCGTAGGCCTCGCAGGCGACCATCACGCGCGCGCCGCGCAGGCTGCCCGGCGCGGCCTGTGGATCGGTCCATTGCGCATCCAGGCGGGTGGATGCGCAGCCGGCGAGCAGCGCGGCAGCGGCTGCGCACGCCGGCAACAGAAGACGCGGACGACAAATCGCGGACATGATGAAACTCTCCACGCTACGACCCCGAGAGCATAGGCGTTTCGCCGCGCTGCCGCCGCGCGCGCACCGCCTCACCCTGCGGGCGACAGAAAAACTTTGAACCACCACCCGCCTGCGTGCAACGCATCGACACGTGCACAAAGGAGCCGAGCATGACCTTCGCCATCGCGCAAGCCACGACCAACAACGGCGTGGCCACCACTTTCCTGCCACCCGACCTTCGCCAACTGGTCAACGACGTCGCCCGCCTGGTGACGTCGGATCCTGGGGCCGCCGCACAGCTCGTGCGCGAGCTGATGCCCTCGCTGCCCGATGCCTCCAACCGCGAGCTCGCCTCGTCGGTGACCGCCGGGCTGGACGATCACGCGCTTCACGGGCTGTCGCAGACGCCTCCCGGGCGCGATCTGCTGAACGTGCTGGGCAGTCATCCGCACGATCAACTCGGCCGCATCCGCGACGCGCTGTACTCGGTGGCACACAACTCGGCGGGCTGGGTCAACCAGGTCGCCCAGCAGATCGCCCATCCCGGCTTGCGCAACGCCGGCAGCTCGGGCAACACGACGCGCAGCGACGCGGCGAACAAGGAGCAGGTGACGAACGCGTTCGAGGAACAGTTCGCCGCCAAGGCCACCAACAAGCAGGAGTTCGACGCCTTCATGCAGCAGGTGTTCGGCAACAAGTACGACAAGGCCACGGCCGAGCAGTTCAGGCAGCAGGCGCTGGCCGGCGACTTCTCGTTCCTGCCGGAAGTCAAGTTCGTCGATGCCAACACGCTGGGCGGCGCCAACGGCGCCTACAACGCCGAAGAAGGCGTGGTCTACATCAACAAGGACATGGCGGCCAGCGACCCGGCCAAGGCCGCGCAGACCTTCGTCGAGGAAGCCGGGCACCACCTGGATGCCCAGCTCAACACGGTCGACACCCAAGGCGATGAGGGCGAGATGTTCCGCCGCGTGCTGGGCGGCGAGCAACTCTCCGCGCAGCAGGTGGCCGACATCCGCAACGAAAACGACAAGGGCACCATCACCGTCGACGGCAAAGAGGTGCAGGTCGAATTCTGGAACCCGTTCAAGGCCATCGGTGACGCTGCCAAGGCAGTGGGCGGTGCGATCGTCGATGGCGCCAAGGCCGTGGGCGGCGCCATCGTCGACGGCGCCAAGGCCGTGGGTGGCGCCATCGTCGACGGCGCCAAGGCCGTCGGTGGCGCCATCGCCGACGTGGGCAAAGGCATCTGGAACGGCGTCAAGGACGTCGCGTCGGGCGTCTGGGGCGCGGTCAAGAACGTCGGCCATGGCTTGTACGACATGACCGCCGGCTTCCTGATGAACCTCGTGCAGGGCAACATCAGCGAGGCGCTCAACTCGGTGGTGCGTGGCTTCGACCGCGCGGTGTTTCAGTCGACGGCACGCTTGTATTCGGGCGTGTTGGACGGCCTGCAATCGGTGACCAACGGCATCACCGATGCGCTGGGTCCGATCGGCAAGCCGCTGCGCTGGGTCACCGACCGTGCCTTCGACATCGGCCACACCGTGCTCGACACGACCGTGGGCATCACCCGTGACCTGTTCCGCATGATCCCCGACACCGTCAACGGCTTCGTCGGCGACATGGAGCGCGCGATCAAGCTGGCGGCCGACGGCCGTTGGGGCGACGCCGCCAAGCAGTTCGGCATGGCGTTCGTCAACGTGCCCGGGCACCTGCTGGGCAGTGCGACCGGCATCGTGATGCGGGCGCTGCAAGGCGTGGCCAGCATTGCGCAGACCGCTGTCGGCGCCGAGCCGCCGGCGCGCAAGCTGACTGGCGAGGAGCGTGCGTACCTGGAGTCGATCTACGGCGACTCGATCGACTACGACATGATCCGCGTCAAGCAGGGTGGCCCGCTGAACAACGCGATGGCGCCGCACACCGTGGGCAACACGGTGTACATGCCCGATGACCAGTTCGACAAGAACGGCAAGCTGACCCCGGATGGCCTCGAGACCCTCGGCCACGAAGTGGCTCACGTCTGGCAGAACCAGAACGGCGGCGGTGACTACATCGGCAACGCGCTGGGCGCTCAGGCCTGGGCCTGGATCACCGGCGGCGACCGCAACGGCGCCTACGACTGGAAGGCGGCGCTCGCCGACGGCGAGTCGTTCGAGTCGATGAACGACGAACAGCGGGCCAAGGCGATGGAGGACATCGGCATCGCGTTGAAGAACGACGGCCAGATCACCGAAGGCGACGGTCTCACAGCGGCGCAAGTGGCCTTCCTCAAGGACACCGCCGAGAAGGTGCAGGCGGGCGAAGGCGCGGGCTGACCGCGGTTTCGCTGACGACGACAGCGGCCCCTAGCGGGCCGCTTCGTCTTTGCGGCCCCATCGGGCCGCTTCGTCGTCTGCTAGCGCGCCGGCGTCGCGCCCGGGAAGGACGCTGCATTGACCGTCAGGCCCTCGGCCGAAAGCCTGGCGGCGTTGTGCCGGCCGATGCCCCTGACGCGATCGATCAGTTGTTGCCAGTCCTTGAACGCGCCGCGGCGCCGCTCGTCGATGATCTGCTGGGCGATCGTGGGCCCGATGGCAGCGACCGCTTCGAGCTCGGCCAGCGTCGCCGTGTTGGCATCCACCGGCGCGGCGTGGCAGACGGCAGCCAGTGCGGCCGCCGACAAGCCGGCAAACAATCTTGGGATCATGAGCTCGCTCCGGCGAGCAGCTTACTCGCCGCGTTTCAAGCGTGGCCCGCCCCTTGGACGTGCACCGCAGTCTCGGTAAGCTCGAACGTCGAGGGACACAGGAGGGCACGGAGGGCACGTTCGGGCTCGAGTGCTGTCGCGTTGAACCGGCTGCGCATCCTGCGCAACCCACTACCCGCGCCCCTGCGATTTGGCGCACCCCACGACAGCGAGGTGGCACGATGGTCGAGCGCTTGTATCCCGGTGTCTACGTCACCGAAGTCGCGTCCGGGGTGAAGCCGATCGACGGCGTCGCGACATCGACCGCAGACGCGGCTGCGCTGCAAGCTGCCAGCCGGCACGCCGGGTTGGCCCACACACCCGATTGGACGAACCACAACGACAACGACCCCGGCGTCACGCTGCTGCAGATGTTCGCGTGGCTCAGCGAGTCGACGCTGTTCGCTGCACGGCCGCACCCGGCCGGACGCGTGGTGCACCTGCCGACAGGCTGGGGTGTCGCCCAGGGGCTGGCGGTCGATGGCGTAGACACCGGCGGCAGCAAG
>DATDJF010000388.1:0-8590 GCA_036520715.1 Burkholderiaceae bacterium
GGCACCGATCCTGATGGGCTTCGACCCCAACGTGGCGATCCTGATGAGCGGCGTCGGCACGCTGATCTTCTTCGTGGTCACCGGCGGCAAGGTGCCGAGCTACCTCGGCTCGAGCTTCGCCTTCATCGGCGTCGTCATCGCCGCCACCGGCTATGCCGGCTCGGGGCCGAATGCCCAGCTCGGTGTCGCGCTGGGCGGCATCATCGCCTGCGGCGTGCTGTACGTGCTGATCGGCCTGGTGGTCTCGGCCACCAACCGGCAGCTCCGGCACAGCACGCCGATGGCCGGCCTCGAAGTCGAGGAGGTCGAGACCGGCGTGGCCGTGCACTGGATCGAGCGCGTGATGCCGCCGGTCGTCACCGGCTCCGTGGTCGCGGTGATCGGCCTGAACCTGGCTTCGATCCCGATCAAGAACATGGCGCCCACCGGCTTCGACACCTGGATCCAGGTCGTCACCTTCGTCAGCGTCGGCCTGGTCGCGGTCTACACGCGCGGCATGGTGCAGCGGCTGCTGATCCTGGTGGGCCTGATCGTGGCCACCGTGATCTACGCGCTGCTGACCAACGGCCTGGGCCTGGGCAAACCGATCGATTTCGGCCCGCTGGCGAGCGCCGCCTGGCTCGGCGCCCCGCAGTTCACTGCGCCGGTGTTCAAGGTCGACGCGATCCTGCTGATCGCCCCGGTGGCGATCATCCTGGTGGCCGAGAACCTCGGCCACATCAAGGCGGTGAGCGCGATGACCGGGCGCGACCTCGACCCCTACATCGGCCGCGCCTTCGTCGGCGACGGCATCGCCACCGTGGTGGCGGGCAGCGTCGGCGGCACCGGCGTCACCACCTACGCCGAGAACATCGGCGTGATGGCGGCCAGCAAGATCTATTCGACCGCGATCTTCGTGGTGGCAGCCGTGATCGCGCTGCTGCTCGGCTTCAGCCCGAAGTTCGGTGCGCTGATCCAGGCGATTCCGCTGGCCGTGATGGGCGGCGTGTCGATCGTGGTGTTCGGCCTGATCGCGATTGCCGGCGCCAAGATCTGGGTCGACAACCGCGTGGACTTCTCCGACAACGCCAACCTGATCGTCGCGGCGGTGACCCTGGTGCTCGGCACCGGCGACTTCACGCTCAAGTTCGGCGCCTTCGCGCTGGGCGGCATCGGCACGGCCACGTTCGGCGCGATCCTGCTGCACGCGCTGCTGCGACGGCGCTAGGGGACCGTTCTCGAAGCGGCGCATCGTCGTGCCGTTTGCGGCCGCCGGCACCACCGACATCATTGCGCGCGCACTGGCGCCGGACCTGCAGCGCGCCTTCGGCCAGCCTTTCGTCAGGCAAGCTGAAGGCGCTGGCCGTCACCAGCGCCGTGCGCTCGGCGGTCGTTCCCGACTTGCCGACCATCGCCGAGGCGGGTGGCCCGTCGCTGAAGGGCTTCGAGGCATCGTCGTGGTTCGGCCTGCTCGCGCCCGCGGGCACGTCCGCCGACGTGGTGAACCGCGTGCAGCAGGAAGTCGCCAGATCGTTTGCCTCGGCTGCGGTGAAGGAGCGCCTGGTGGCGCAAGGCGCGATCCCCAGCGGCGCCGCGCCGGCTGAAATTCGTGCGCTTCATCGACGCCGAGACCCAGAAGTGGGCGCAGGTGGTCAAGGCGTCGGGCGCCAAGGTCGATTGACCTCGCAGCGCTGCCGCGCCCGCGGCGGCTCAGCTCATCCAGACCACGGCCTTGTGGGCGCCGGCCCACGCCTCGTAGCGCGGCGCGTAGACCTCTTCGATGCGGTTGCGCTTGACCTTGAAGGTCGGCGTGATGAAGCCGTTGTCGACCGTCCAGGGCTCGGTGACGACGACCAGGCAGTCGAGCTGCTCGTGCGGGTCGAGACCGGCATTGACGTGCGTCAGGTGCTCGCTCAACGAGTGCTCCAGCCCGCCGCGTGAGCCGCCGTCGCCGGCGCGCGCCGCCGCTTGCGCATTGAGCATCACGATGCCCAGCGGCTGGCCGAGGTTGGCGCCGGTGACGCAGCAGGCCTCGATGGCGTCGTGCATCACCAGCCGGTCTTCGATCGGCGCCGGCGCGACGTACTTGCCCTTGCTGGTCTTGAAGAGATCCTTCACGCGGCCGGTGATGCGCAGGTTGCCCTCGGCATCGAGCTCGCCCTTGTCGCCGGTGTGCAGCCAGCCGTCGCCGGTGAACGCTTCGCGCGTCAGCTCCGGCTCCTTGTAGTAGCCGAGCATCAGCCCCGCGCTCTTGACCTGGATCTCGCCGTTGCCCGGGTCGATGCGCGACAGCACGCCGTTGTAGGGCAGGCCCACGGTGCCCGGGCGGCTGGTGCCGGGCAGCGTGGCATGCGAGACGCCGCAGTTCTCGGTCATGCCGTAGACCTCGACCAGATCGAGCCCGAGGCGGTTGTACCAGCGCAGCAGCTCGGGCGGCATCGGCGCCGCGCCGCCGGCGGCGAACTCGCACGCCTGCAGGCCGAGCGCGCTCAACACCTTCTTGCGCACGATGCGACCGATGATCGGCAGCCGCAGCAGACGCTGCAGCTTCTCGGGCGGCATCTTGGCGTGCACGCCCTGCTGGAATTTCACCCACAGCCGAGGCACCGAGAAGAACGCCGTGGGCCGCGCGCGTTGCAGGTCGGCGGTGAAGGTGTCCAGGCTTTCGGCGAAATAGACGTGCATTCCCTTGGCCAGCAGGCCGTGCTCGACCAGCGTGCGTTCGGCCACGTGCGCCAACGGCAGGTAGCTCAGCATGCGCGCGCGCTCGTTGATGGCACTCACCCGCGCCAGGCCGGCGCGCACCGACCACGCGAAGGTGGCGAAGCTGTGCATCACGCCCTTGGGTGCGCCGGTGGTGCCCGAGGTGTACATGATGGTGGCCAGCTCGTCGCCGTCGCGCACCGGGTCGCCGGCCAGCGGCGCCGTGCGCGCGACGATGTCGTCCCACGCCGGGTACGCAGTGGCCGGTGCCAGCGGCATCGCGATGCAGGGCAGGCCTGCGGGCACGCCCGGCTTCATGCCGTCCCAGCCGTCGAGCTTGCCGACGAACAACAACTTCGAATCGCTGTGGCGCAGGATCTGGCCGATGGTCGGCGCGGCCAGCGTTGGATACAGCGGCACCGAGACGCCGCCGGCCATCCAGATCGCGAAGTCGGCCATCAGCCACCACGCGGTGTTCTTCGACATCAGCGCGACGCGGTCGCCCGGTGCGATGCCTTGGCTCTTCAGATGCGCGGCCATGCGCCGCGTCTGGTCCATCAGCTCGCGCCAGGTGAACTCGCGCAGCGCGCCGCCACCCAGCGGCTGCGTCAGCACCACGCGCTCGGGCGCCGTGCGCTCCCAGTGATACAGGCGCTGCAGCGCCAGCAGATCGGGCGTGATGTCGGTGGCGCTCATTGGGTAACCTCCGTGCTTCGCACTGCGGTGCGAGCCCCCTGCGGAGCGGCCGGGCGGGGGCTCATGGTCGAGCCTCTCGATGCGTTGTGAGTCGGCGCCGCGTCAGCGGCGCCGCGTGCCAGCGTAGCGGTTCGACCGCCGCCCAGGGTCGGGGCTTTCCTGACCCGCGGACCCTCGCTCGCGCGGCGTCAGCCGCCGTCGGCGAGCGCGTCGCGCAGCTGGTCGTGCACGCGGCGGGCGGCGCGCAACAAGCCCTCGGTGTCGATGTCGCACTGCGGCGCGATGCGCTGCACACGCTCGTCGAGCGCATCCGGCGCCGTCATCATGGCGTGCGCCAGCACCGACAGTGCCAGCAGGTGGCGGCGCTTCAGCGCTGCGGGCAAGACGAGGTCGGCTTGCGCCTGCACGTGGTGGCGCACGCACACCACCGCCTCGCCGCTCAAGCCCCACGACTCGCACAGTGCCGCGCCCAACGCGTCGTGGCTGACGCCGAAGCCGGCGGCTTCGAGCTCGCACAGCGCCACGTCGCCGGCTGCCGCGCGCAGCATCGAGCGGTAGTGATCGGGGGCATGGCGCAACAACACGGCCTTGCCGCACTCCTCGAACAGGCCGCAAGAGTGCGCGGCCCAGGCGTTCATCTGCATCGCCTGGGCCAGCCGCCCCATGATGAGGCCGCGTTGCGCGGCGCGATGCCACATCGCCTCGAGTTCGGGCGCCGGCGGAAACACCGCGCGCAGGCCGAACTCCAGCGCAATGCCCGCGACCTCGCGCATGCCGAGGTAGGTGATCGACTGCTGCACCGACTGCACGCGTCCCGACAGGCCGTACAGCGACGAGTTGACGGCCTTCAGCACAGCGGCCGCCAGCGCCATGTCGGACTCGATCAACGCCGACAACTCGGCCATGTTGGCTTCTTGCTCGGCCATCAGCAGCGACAGCCGCATCAGCGGCTCGGGCTGGCTCGGGATCTGGATGTCGAGCGTTCGCAGCTGGGGATCAACAGGCATGTTCAACGGGCAAGGAGAGCGGCTTCACCATCGGCAAGCCTAGCCGTGCCGCCGTCGCGCGATCGCTCGAATCGGGGCCGCAGCGGCCCGTTATTCACTCGTTGCGCATGCAACGGCGCACCAGAAAGACGAAGGCGCCGGACTGTCGTCCGGCGCCTCGATCCATGTCTCCTCGGCTTCACCCCTGCGGTGCTTGCGCAACCGGCTGACCGGCTCCGTGCCCGCGAGTGCGCGAACTGTAGAAGGGCGTCTTGGCGCCAACATCGGGACTAACCCGCCGCGGATGCACCGGCTTGGTTCAGTGTGTGTCAGCGCGCATCCAGGCTGCCGCACGCTCGGCGATCATCAGCGCCGGCGCATTGGTGTTGCCGCTGGTGATGGTGGGCATCACGCTGGCATCGGCCACCCGCAACGCAGCCACGCCGTGCACGCGCAAGCGCGCATCGACCACCGCCAGCGGGTCGTCGGCGCGACCCATCTTGCAAGTGCCCACCGGATGAAAGATCGTGGTGCCGATGTCGCCCGCCAGACGCGCCAGCTCGTCGTCGTTCTGGTACTGCACGCCGGGCTTGATCTCGCGCGGCGCGTACGGGGCCAGCGCCGGCATGCCGACGATGCGCCGCGTCAGGCGCAACGAATCAGCGGCCACCCGGCGGTCGCCGTCGGCCGACAGGTAGTTGGCCAGGATCGCCGGTGCGTCGTCAGCGCGCGGCGAGCGGATGCGCACGTGGCCGCGCGACAGCGGGTTCAGGTTGCACACGCTGGCGGTGAAGGCGTCGCTCGTGTGCAGCGGCTCGCCGAAGGCGTCGAGCGACAGCGGCTGCACGTGGTATTCGACGTTGGGCCACTCGTGTTCGGCCGACGAGCGCGTGAAGCACCCGAGCTGCGACGGCGCCATGCTCATCGGCCCGCTGCGCATCAGCAAGTACTGCAGGCCGATCTGCGCCTTGCCCAACCAGGAATTGGACAGCGTGTTGAGCGTGCGCACACCTTGCACGGCGAACACCGCGCGGATCTGCAGGTGATCCTGCAGGTTCTCGCCGACCCCCGGGCGTTCGAGCCGCGGTGCCACGCCGTGCGCATGCAACCAGTCAGCGCGCCCGATGCCCGACAACTGCAGCAGTTGCGGCGTGCCCACCGCGCCGGCAGCCAGCACCACCTCGCGTGACGCCAGCACGGGCTGCGGCGCGCTGCCCGCGCGCTGCACCTCGACGCCGCGCGCCCGCCAGCCGCTCGCGCTGTCGTCCAGCAACAGCCGGCACACATGCGCGCCTGTCCACACCTGCAGGTTGCGCCGCTGCCGCACCGGCCGCAGGAACGCCTTGCTGGCATTCCAGCGGATGCCGCCGCGCTGATTGACCTCGAAGTAGCCGACACCCTCGTTGTTGCCGCGGTTGAAGTCGGGTTGCGCCGGGATGCCCGCCTGCTGTGCGGCCTCGGCGAACGCGTCGAGCACGCGCCACGACAAACGCTGGCGCTCGACGCGCCACTCGCCGCCGGCGCGTGCGCCGCTGCGGTCAAACCCCGGCGCGCCATGCCACTCGTCGGCACCGCGCCAGTGGTCTTCGTGTTGCATGAAGTAGGGCAGGCATGAACGCCAGTTCCATGCCGGGTCGCCCAGCGCCGCGGCCCAGCCGTCGTAGTCGCGGCTCTGGCCGCGCATGTAGATCATGCCGTTGATGCTCGAGCAGCCGCCCAGTACCTTGCCGCGGGGGTAACGCAGGCGGCGCCCATTGAGCCCCGGGTCGGGCTCGGTGTGGAACAGCCAGTCGGTGCGCGGATTGCCGATGCAGTACAGGTAGCCCACCGGGATATGGATCCACATGTAGTCGTCGACACCGCCGGCCTCGATCAGCAGCACCCGCTGTTTCGGGTCGGCGCTCAGGCGGTTGGCCAGCAGGCAGCCGGCGGTGCCGGCGCCGACCACGATGTAGTCGAATTGCGGCGCATCGGCTGGTGTGTTGGGCATCGGGATCGGCACTTGCGGCTGGGGCGCGATGCGGCGTCGGCGCCACACTGGCGGCGCGCTATTGCACGCAAAAGAGGCGCAACGGGGTTTTCGGGTTTGCCCGAAGCCCCAACGATAGCGGTTGTCGGGCGTTATGCTGATAATCCGGCCGGGTACTGGTGTACCCACGGCCCTTGTTTGGAGGCGGCGCCTTTGCTTGATCGGTTCACGCTGGGTTGAAGCTCCACTTGGATTACTAGTACTGAGAAGGAGCTTCCCCCAAATGGGAAACAAGCTGTATGTCGGCAACCTCGCGTATTCGGTGCGCGACGAGTCGTTGCAGGCTGCGTTCGCGCAATTCGGCACCGTCACATCGGCCAAGGTGATGATGGACCGAGAAACTGGGCGCTCCAAGGGATTTGGCTTCGTCGAAATGTCCAGCGCTGCCGAGGCGCAGGCAGCGATTCACGCCATGAACGGCCAGCCGCTCGAAGGTCGCGCGGTGGTCGTCAATGAAGCGCGGCCGCGCGAAGAGCGTCCCGGCGGCTTCGGCGGCGGTGGCGGCGGCCGCGGCCCGTATGGCGGTGGTGGCGGCGGTGGTGGCGGTGGTGGTGGCGGTGGCCGCGGCCCCTACGGTGGCGGCGGTGGTGGCGGCGGCTACGGTGGTGGCGGAGGCGGTGGTGGCGGCGGACGCAGCCCGTACGGCACCGGCCGCGGTCCGCGCGGCGGCGGCGGCCAGGGCTACTGAGTCACGATTCTTTTGCCTCGACGGGCGCCTGCGGGCGCCCGTTTTGCATTGTCCGCAGCGTGCGCCTTCAGCGCGCCGCTTGTTTGTGGCGCGGCTTGCGCGCCCGGCCGGCGAGCAGACGGTCGAACCATCCATTGGGCAGCACGCGCAACAGCTTGGCCACCACGGCCATCTGCCACGGAATGACGCGGTAGCTGCGGCCCGCCGACACCGTGGCGAACGCGGCGTCGGCGAAGGCAGCAGCGGGCATCAGGAACGGCATCGGGTACGGGTTGCGCCGCGTCAACGGCGTGTCGACGTAACCCGGCACCAGCGTCACCACGCGCACGCCGAACGGCCGGCACTCGCCGCGCAGGCTCTCGCAGTAGGCGATCGCCGCCGCCTTGCTGGCGCAATAGGCTGCGTGGCCCGGCAGGCCGCGGATGCCGGCGACGCTGGCCACACCCACCAGGGTGCCGCGACGCCGTTGGCGCATCGGTTCGATGAACGGCTGAAACGTCGCCGCGATGCCGAACACGTTGGTCTGCAGCGTGTCGTGCAGCACCTGCAGGTCCTCGAAGAGCGCGCTGTCGATGCCCGCGCTGATGCCGGCGTTGGCGATCACCGCATCGGGCAGCCCCTGGCGCTCGAGGCACGATCGGCCAGCCGCGGTGATCGACACCGCGTCGGCCACGTCGGCTGCATAGATCTGCGCTTCATGCTCGGCGTAGGCCTGCGCGCGGACGAATTGCCGCAGCTCGTCGGCGCGCCGGGCCGCCAGCGCCAGCCGCCAGCCGGCCGCATGGAATCGCTGCGCAAGCGCCTGCCCGATGCCGCTGGAGGCACCGGTGATGAACACCAGCGGCGCATCGGCCCCGGTCATGGCGCGGTTCGCGGCGCGCCGAAGCGCTGCGTGGCGCGCGGCGACAGGCTGGCGCGCACCGGCGGTGCGAGCTGCAGTTGTTGCGCCAGGTTGTTGGCTTCGATGCCGCCGGCGCGGATCTCGTCGCTGCCCTGGCGCACGGTGACCGGCAGATGCGAGCGGATGCGCTCGGTGGGCACGAACACGTGCAGGAACTCGCTGTCGACCTCCAGCGGCGAGCCCGAGGGCAGCTCGGCGACCACGCGGGCACCGCCGCTGAGCTGCCATTCGCTGCCGTCGCCGTTGGCCAGCGCGCGTGCGGCGTGTGCGCGCGTGACGCGGCCGTCCGGCGCATGCGACTGCAAGCGCGCCGATTCGATCTCGATGCGATCGGTGTCGGGGAAGTGGCGCAGCCACGAGCCCTCGATGCGCACGGTGGCGCGCCCGTCCGCTGCGAAGCGGGTGATCGCGAAGTCGCGCATCTCGTAGTCGGGATCCTGGCGCAGCGGCGCGGCGTCGCCGCTCACCACGGGGCGCGGCGTGTGCTTGACCAACCACCAGGTGCCCAGCGCCAGCAACAGCATCAACAGCAGCGGAAGGTACGTGCCGAGCAGCTCGCGCGTGCGCATGCGCAAGCCGCCCCCACGCGGCGGCAGCGGCGGCGGGGC
>DATDJF010000389.1:0-9909 GCA_036520715.1 Burkholderiaceae bacterium
ATCACCACGCGACGGTCGCGCGGAAACTGATCGATTTGCGCGAAACGGCGAATGTCCCACATCAGGAAACCGGCATCGAGTTGGTCGCGCCGTAGTCGGCTGCCGATCCAGCGCGCACCCCAGTGGCCGAGTGCCAGCACGATCGGACGCAGCTCCTCGCCGGCGCCGGTGAGGTGGTATTCCGCGTGCGGGCCGCTGGTCACGCGCTTGACCACGCCCACCTCCTCCAGCTTGCGCAGCCGCTGCGCCAGCAACGACGCCGACATGCGCGGCACGCCGCGGTGGATGTCGTTGAAGCGTGTGCTGCCGCACAGCAGCTCGCGCACCACCAGCGGCGTCCAGCGCTCGCCGACCACTTCGGAGCCGCGCGCCACCGTGCAGAACTGGCCGTAGTCGATCATGTCGGCAAGCGTAGATCAAGGCGGGGGCGGCGGCCACTCCAATTTCTGGACCGAACTGCCGGGCCTCGGGTCGATCGACCCGCGCTGCAGATTCTGGACTTGAAGGTGCTTCGTGCGATGGCGATGCTGCGTCGCCTCGTTCACTCACCAGGGAGACCCTCATGAATGCCATCCTGCAACCGCCGGCGTTCGACGCCGCGAAGTTCAAGACCACCACCCGCGCGCAGTGGCAACGCGCAGCCGATGCCTGGCACCGCTGGGGGCCCTTCCTCGGCAGCTGGCTCGGCGCGGCCACCGACACGATGTTCGACCTTGCGCAGGTGCAGCCGGGCTGCAGCGTGCTCGACGTGGCGGCCGGCGCCGGCGAGCAGTCGATCGCCGCGGCGCGCCGCGTCGGCCCGCACGGCCGTGTGCTGGCCACCGACATCGCGCCGGCGCTGCTCGCGCATGCCGAGGACGACGCGCGCGCGGCCGGGCTGGCCAACCTGCGCACGCGCGAGCTCGACGGCGAGGCGCTCGAGGTGCTGCCCGCCGCGACATTCGATGTCTGCATCAGCCGCGTCGGGCTGATCTACTTTCCGGACCAGCAGCGCGCGCTGGCCGGCATGCGGCGCGCACTGAAGCCCGGCGGCCGCGTCGCGGCCATCGTGTACTCGACCCCGCAGCGCAACGAGTTCTTCTCGATCCCGGTCAAGCTGATCCGCGAGCGCGCACAACTGCCGCCTCCGCTGCCCGGCCAGCCGGGACCGTTCTCGCTCGGCGGCGCCGGCGTGCTCGAAGCGACGTTCCGCCTGGCCGGCCTGCACGAGATCGTGGTGCGCGCGGTC
Source organism: Burkholderiaceae bacterium (assembly GCA_036520715.1). Lineage (GTDB taxonomy): Bacteria > Pseudomonadota > Gammaproteobacteria > Burkholderiales > Burkholderiaceae_C > JAEUPI01. Next base: position 1,229 of record DATDJF010000389.1, read on the forward strand.
GATTCGCCGGTGCGCCTGCCGAGCGCGGCCGAGTGCGTGCGCTTCGAACGCGAATCGTTCGGCGCCTTGCACCAGATGATGGCGGGCTTAAGCGAGGCCGAACGGGCGCAGGTGTGGCGGGACATCGAGCTCGAGCTGCGCCGCTTCGAGACTGCTGCCGGTTTCGTCGGCCCGTGCGAGATGCTGGTCGGCGTCGGCACATCGTATTGAAGGAGATCGTGATGAAGACATCCATCATGGCGCTGAGCCTGCTCGCCACCTGCGGCATGGCGTCGGCGGAGGCGACGGGGCCGGTGGGCCTGACGCTGAAGACACTCCTGCAGACGGAAACCACGATGATCGGCCAGCCGATCCGCTTTCCGCAGACCGACGGGCAGCTCACCGCCGTGGTGGCCGAGGTCGCGCCGGGCGGCCAGGTCGGCCGCCACATGCACCCCGTGCCGCTGTTCGTCTACATCCTCGAGGGCACGCTGACGATCGACATGGAGCAGCACGGCACGCACGCGTTCAGCGCCGGCCAGGGCCTGGCCGAGGTCGTCAACGCCTGGCACAACGGCCGCAACCTCGGCGACAAGCCCTGCCGCTTCCTCATCGTGTTCGCCGGGCAGAAGGGCACGCCGAACCTGATCCGGCCGTAAACCTCGGCTGCGACCGATGGACCGGCGGGCGTTCGGTCTGCGTGCCGTCGCGTGCTGCGCCGGCGCGCCGGGTGAAGTGGTGCGAGGCCGTCGCGTGGCAGGGTGAGTGAACTTGACAGGCTGCTTCCGTAAGCATATTCTTACGGTAAGCATCGACTGACACATGAGACTGCCCCTCGCCCAGGCCAACGCCCGCCGCTTCGCGGCGCTCGGCGACCCGACGCGCCTGCAGGTGTTCGCGCTGATCTCGCGCGCGCCGCTGTCGGTCACCGAGGTTGCCGCGCAGTTGCCGGTCAGCCGCCCGGCGGTATCGCAACACCTCAAGGTGCTGGCCGATGCCGGCTTGGTGCAGGTCGAGTCGATCGGCACGCGCAACGTCTACCAGCCCGATACCGACGGCGTGGCGACGCTGCGCGACTTCATCGACAGCCTGTGGGACGTCGGCCTGGCGCGCTTCAAGCTGCAGGCCGAGAAAGTGGCGCGCCAGCGGGCCGCCGAGCAAACCAGAAACCGGGAGAAGCCGTGACCACGAACAGACCCGCAACCGGCCCCGTCGTGCGCAAGTCGGTCATCGTGGCGGCGCCGTTGGCCATCGCCTTCGAAGTCTTCACCGCGCAGATCGAGTCGTGGTGGCCGATGGCATCGCACCACATCGGCCAGGCCGAGTGCTCGGCGGTGGTGATCGAGCCGCGCAGCGGCGGGCGCTGGTACGAGCGCGGCGTCGACGGCGTCGAGTGCGTGTGGGGCAAGGTGCTGGTGTGGGAGGCGCCGCGCCGCGTCGTGCTGGCCTGGCAGTTGAGCGCGCAGTTCCAGTTCGATCCGTCGCTGCACACCGAGGTCGACGTGCGCTTCGTCGTCATCGACGATCACTCCACCCGCGTCGAACTCGAGCACCGCGGCCTCGAGGCCTACGGCGCCGACTCGATGGCCATGCACGATGCCTTCAACTCGCCCAACGGCTGGAACGGCATGCTCGACCACTACGCCGAGGTGGCGAGCCGGCCGGTCGCGGCGACGCGCACCTGAGCCCCATCGCGGAGGCGCTGGCGCGCCTGTCGCAGGCGAGATGTCCACCGCCTCCGGCCGGCTGTCCACCCGGTTGTGAACCCGTTGTCCACTGCCTTGCCCACAGCGCCGGGCGGCGCACGCCCGATAGCGAAGGTACCCTGATTACCAGCTCGCCTCGCGCTCCGGGGTGGCGCCGATGCGGTGGATCGACAGGTCGGCGCCCGCGTGCTCCTCCTCCGGGCTCAGCCGCAGCGGCATCACCGCGCGGATCAGGCCGTAGACCACGAAGCCGCCCGCCAGCGCCCACAGCACGCCGATCCCCGTGCCGATCAGTTGCGCGCCGAACGTGACGCCACCCAGCCCGCCGAGGGCGGTGGTGCCGAAGATGCCGCAGGCAATGCCGCCCCAGGCGCCGCACAGGCCGTGCAAGGGCCAGACGCCGAGCACGTCGTCGATCTTCCAGCGGTTCTGCGTCAGCGTGAACATGGCGACGAAGATGGCGCCCGCCACGCCGCCGACCACCAGCGCGCCGGCCGGATGCATGACGTCGGAGCCGGCGCAGATGGCCACCAGGCCGGCCAGCGGCCCGTTGTGCACGAAGCCCGGGTCGTTGCGGCCCAGCAGCGTGGCCACCAGCGTGCCGCCGACCATCGCCATCAGCGAATTCACGGCCACCAGGCCCGAGATCTTGTCGATCGTCTGCGCGCTCATCACGTTGAAGCCGAACCAGCCCACCGAGAGCACCCAGGCGCCCAGCGCGAGGAACGGAATCGACGATGGCGGGTGCGCGCTGATCGCGCCGTCCTTGCGGTAGCGGTTGCTGCGCGCGCCGAGCAGGAGCACGGCGGTCAGGCCGACCCAGCCGCCGACCGCATGCACCACCACGCTGCCGGCGAAGTCGTGAAACTCGGCTCCGGTGAGGTCCTTGATCCAGGCCTGCACGCCGAAGCGCTGGTTCCAGGCCACGCCCTCGAACACCGGATAGATCAGCGCCACCAGCGCCGCGGTGGCGATGGCCTGCGGCACGAAGCGCGCGCGCTCGGCGATGCCGCCCGACACGATGGCCGGAATCGCTGCCGCGAAGGTGAGCAGGAAGAAGAACTTGACCAGGTCGTAGCCATTCTTGGCGGCCAGCGATTCGGCGCTGACGAAGAAGTGGGTGCCGTACGCGACCAGGTAGCCGACGAAGAAGTAGGCAATCGTCGACACCGAGAAGTCGACCAGGATCTTGACCAGCGCGTTGACCTGGTTCTTCTTGCGCACGGTGCCGAGTTCGAGGAACGCGAAGCCGGCGTGCATCGCCAGCACGAGGATCGCGCCCAGCAGGATGAACAGGGCATCACCGCTCTGTTTGAGTTGCTCCATCTTGTCTCCTCCAGAAAGTGCATCACGCACCGAAGCGGCCTTGAATTGCACCCGCCTGCCGCACGGCGCACATCTTATGTGCGATCGCTGGCCCGCTATGCTGCCGTGTGGCCGAGCCGTTCAAGAACCTGATCAACCCGAACACGGTGCAGGCGATCGCGACGGAGCTGTCGCGCGTGGCGCCCGAATTCGCGGCCGGGCAGTTCAGCGCGCTCGCCCTGCCCGGCCTGCAGGCGCTGGAGTTGAAGGCGCGCGCGATGCGTCTGTGCGAGGCGCTGCAGGCCACGCTGCCCGGCGACTTCCACACCGCCGCCGGCTGGATCGAGGCGGCGCTGGCGCCACCCAGATCCCTGGCGACGGGCAGCGACGATCTCGTCGATGGCACAACCGGGTTGTCGGGCTGGGCGCTGTGGGCGGCCGGCGAGTTCGTCGCGCGCCACGGCATCGATCACCCGCAGCGCGCGTTGCAGGCGCTGCATGCCATCACGCAGCGCTTCACCGCCGAGTGGGCGCTGCGCCCGTTCGTGCTGCAGCACCCGCAGCTCACGTTCGCCACGCTGGCACGCTGGGTCGACGACCCCAGCGAGCACGTGCGGCGGCTGGTCAGCGAGGGCACACGGCCGCGCCTGCCGTGGGGCCTGCAGTTGAAGACGCTGATCAATGACCCGTCGCCCACCTTGCCGTTGCTGCGGGCGCTGCAGGACGACGCCAGCGAGTACGTGCGCCGCAGCGTGGCCAACCACCTCAACGACATCGCCAAGGATCATCCCGACCTGGTGGTGTCGTGGCTGCGCGAGCACCTGGACGCGGCCAGCGCGCAGCGGCGCGCGCTGCTGCGCCACGCCAGCCGCACGCTGATCAAGCGCGGGCACGCAGCCACGCTGCGCGCCTGGGGCCTGGGCCAGCCGCTGCGCGGCGAGGTGTCGCTGAAGGTCGCGCCGGTGCGCGCCCAGGCCGGCGGCGCCGTGCAGTTGACCGTAGTGTTGAAGTCAACGGCCCGCTTGCCGCAACGGCTGGCCATCGACTACGTGTGGCACCGCGTGGTGGCCAACGGCAGCCTGGCGCCCAAGGTGTTCAAGGGCTGGACCATCGAGCTGCCGGCCGGCGAGACGCGCACGCTGCTCAAGCGCCATTCGTTGCGCGAGGTGACGACGCGGCGCCTGTACGCCGGGCGCCACGAGATCGAGCTGCAGATCAACGGGCGCAGCGTGGCGCGGGCGGCGTTCCGGCTCAGCGTGCCCTGACGCAGCCGCTGATCACTTCAGCGGCGCTCCGCGGCGCCGTTGCACCAGGGCGCCGGCGAGTAGCCGGCGGCGGTGACGACGCCCTCGGCGTTGAGCTGCGCCTGCCACCAGAAGCAGTCGTTGCTGGCATAGCGGTACGACCAGATGCGGCCGTTGCGCATCATGCCCATCACCTCCGACGGCCGGCCGATGAAGCGCAGCAGCTGGTCGGCCGTCATGCCGGGCGTCACCGCCTCGAAGTAGCGGCGGTCGAGCACCTGGTCCCACTTGAGCACGCGGCCCTGGGCGTCGACGTCGATCATGTAGGTCTCGCGGCCGTACGGCCCGCGCGCGAACTCCAGCCGGGTCTGACCTTCGGGAAGCTGGTAGCGGCCGGTGGGCTGGCCCATCGCCTGCACCACCTCGGCTTCGGTCATGCCGGCGCGCATGTCGCTCGGCGGGCCGTAGCCCGCGCACGCCGCGAGCAGCAGGCCCGCAGCCGCAATGACGATCATCCTGGTTTTCATGAACAGCACCTTTCGACAACCAATGAAGGATCGGCCAACGATCACTTGGTATCGCAACCGGGCAGGCTGGCATAACCCGCGCCGGTGACCACGCCCTGCGCGTCGAGCTGGGCCTGCCACCACAGGCAATTGTTGTTGGCGTAGCGCCACGACAGGATCTCGCCGTCGCCACGCATGCCTCTGCGCTCGGACGGCCGGCCGATGAAACGCAGCAGGTCGTCCTTCTTCATGCCGGGGTTGATGACGTCGAAGTGGTTGACGTCGAGCACCTGCTCCACTTGCACGACACGGCCCTGCGCATCGAGATCGACCATATAGGTCTCGCGGCCGGCCGGGCCCTTGGCGTATTCGAGCCGCCGGCCATTGTCGGCCATCGTGTAGCGGCCGGTGGGCTGGCCCATCGCCTGCACCACCTCGGCTTCGCTGCGGCCGTTCAGGTCTTTCGGCGGCCCCATGCCCGCACAGGCGAGCAACAGGGCCGCCAGCGATGCCGCGAGCAACGTGGTTCTCATTGGCGGACTCCTTGCCGGGCCGATCGAACATCCGATCTGCGTATACGCACGCTCCGTCACCGGCCGTCCATCGAGGCCGGCGCGGGCCGCACCTCAAGGCCGCGTGGTGAGAAAGATCCCCGGCAGGATCAGGCAGCCGCCGACCAGATGAAAGCCTTCGATGCGTTCGCCGAGCACGGCCCACGCCAGCACGGCACTGTATAGCGGGCCGAGGTACATCACCACGCCCACCCGCGCCGCGCCGAGCTCGCGCTGCATGATCGACCAGGCGGCGTAGGCGCCGGCGCCCGGCAGCAGCGCCGCCGCCAGCACCAGTGCCAGCGAGCGCCACGACCACTCGCTGGGCCACCAGGCGATGGCTTCCCACACGGTGAACGGGATCAGCACGACGATGCCGGCACAGGCGATCAGCGTCAGCCGCGCCAGCGCGCCGAAGCGCGACGGCCACGCGCGCAGCAACAGCGAGTACACGGTCCAGCAGAGCATGGCCACGGCCACCCAGATGTCGCCGCTGTTGAAGCTGAAGGCGAGCAGCGTCGGCCAGTCGCCGCGCAGCAGGATGTGCAGCACGCCGGCCAGCGCCAGCGCCACGCCCAGCATCTGCCGCGGGCCGATGCGCTCGTGCAGCCACAGCGCGGACGCCAGCGCGATCAGCACCGGCGAGGCGGCATACAGCAGGCCGATGTTGACCGCGCTGGTGGTGCGCCCGCCGACGTAGACGAACGCGCCGCACACCCACATGCCGAGCGCGCCCAGCACCAGCAACTGCTTCCACTCGTGGCGGATCGAGCCGCGCTTGTCGCGCAGCTCGGCCGCGCAGAACGCGCCGAGCACGAGCGCGGCCACGATCCAGCGGCCGAGCGCCAGCGCATGCGGCGCGATCACGCCCGGCGCCCAGCGCGCGACCAGGTAATTCACGCTCCACAGCGCAGGCGTGACGAACATCAGCACGTGCGCGAGCTGGCGCGCGTGCGCAAAGGAATGGGTCATTCAGGACGACGTGCGCAGGCGCTTGAGCTCGGCAGTCAGCCAGGTGGCGCTGGCCACCGGCGCCTGCGTGCCACAGCGGATCTGGTAGGCCTCGCCGCTGACGCTGCTGGCGGTGGCCGCCTTGCTGATGAACTCCTCGGTCGAGCCGAGCATGTTGCGCTTGACCATGTAGTCGAGCTTCATCTGCAGGTGCTTGCGCGCCTCGGCCGGCGGATACCAGCTGCCGTTGCGGTTGAAGCTGCAGCTCGAGGTCTCGATGCGTTCGAGGAGCTGCGTGATCTCCTTCTGTGCCGTGCTGGAGAGCTCGGCGGCGCGCGCCATCATGCAGGCCACGAGCATGCCGCAGGCGAGCGCGGCGCTGCGAAGAATGGCTGCCCGGTTCGATCGATTCATCACAGCCCCGTCCGATGCTGTCCGGCAGGTTAGCGCGTTTCCGGGATGCCGTTGAGCGCCGGCAGATGCGCGACCGCCACGGCTCCCCCGCAGGCCCCGTGCCACCTAGGGTATTCCACGAGGGCGGCTGCGGCACACTGGCGGCGCACAACCGCCTCCAACGATGTACTTCGACATCTCCACCCTCGACAACCACCGCAGCTACAAGCTGCTCACCGCCACCGTGGTGCCGCGGCCGATCGCCTGGGTGGTGTCGGCCGACGCCGCGGGCCGCATCAATGCGGCGCCGTTCTCGTTCTTCAATTGCTTCGGCGGCCATCCGCCGGTGGTGTGCGTCGGCGTCGGCAACCGCGGCGGCGGCCCGAAGGACACGCTGGCCAACATCCAGGCGCGGCGCGAGTTCGTCGTCAACCTGGTGCCCGAGGCGCTGGCCGCCGCGATGAACGACACCGCCACCGACTTTCCGCACGGCCACGACGAGCTGCAGATCACCGGGCTGGCGACCGCGCCGTCGCGCCGGGTCGGCGTGCCGCGCATCGCCGCGAGCCCGGTGGCCCTGGAGTGCGCGTTGAAGCAGGTGATGCCGATCGACCACAACGCCAACATCGTGATCGCCGAGGTGGTGGCCGTGCACGTGGCCGACGAGGCGGTGAAGGATGCCGAGCGCTGCCACATCGACACCGCCAAGCTGCAGCTGATCGGCCGCATGCAGAGCCCCGGCGGCTACACGCGCACACGCGACGCCTTCAGCATGCGCCAGCTCGGCTTCGACGAATGGCAGGCCACGCGCGCGGCGCCGCCCGATCGAGCCCGATGAAGCCGACGCTGATCTTCGAAGGCCGCACGCTCGAGCGCGAGGCGTTCTTCGAGCGCGTGATGCGCGCTGCAGCGGCCCTGCAGGCGCAGGGCATCACGTCGGCCGACACGGTGGCGCTGATGCTGCGCAACACGCCGCACGTGATCGAGCTGATGCTGGCGCTGCGCTGGCTGGGCGCCACCTGGTGCCCGATCAACTGGCACTTCAAGCTCGACGAGCTGCGCTACATCCTAGGCGACTGCGGCGCCAGGCTGTTCATCGCCGAAGCCCCGTTGGCGCACGAGCTGCACGCCGCGCTGCCGCCGGGCATGCCGGCGCTGCAGGTCGGCGCCGCGCCGGCCGGCAGCGCCGCGGGCCCATGGCCCTCGTGGGACGCCGTGCGCGATGCCACCGCGCCGTGCACCGATGCCGCCGGCACGCCACGCGGGCCGATGCTCTACACCTCGGGCACCACCGGGCGCCCCAAAGGCATCCGGCGCCAAGCGCCGAGCCCCGAGCAGGTGGCGCGCACGCTCGAACGATCACGCCTGTGCTACGGCCTGGAGCCCGGCATGCGCGCGCTGCTCAACGCGCCGATCTACCACAGCGCACCCAACGCCTACGCGGTGGGCGTCACGCAGGCCGAAGGCGCCACGCTGCTGCTGGAGCAGCGCTTCGACGCCGAGCGCACGCTGCAGCTGATCGAGCAGCACCGCCTGACGCACGCGTATCTCGTGCCCACGCTGTACGTGCGGCTGCTGCGCCTGCCCGACGACGTGAAGCGCAAGTACGACTTGAGCTCGATGCGCCACGTCAGCTCCACCGGATCGCCGTGCGCACCCGAGGTCAAGCGCGCGATGATCGATTGGTGGGGCCCCGTGTTCAACGAGTGCTACGGCTCGAGCGAACTCGGGTACATGACCTTCACCACGAGTGCCGAGGCGCTCGCCAAGCCGGGCACCGCCGGCCGCGCGTTGCCCGAGTGCGAGTTGGCGATCCTCGACGAACACGGCCGCGCGATGGCGCCCGGCGAGCCCGGGCTGATCTATGCGCGCCAGCCGGGCATGGTGGACTTCAGCTACCAGGGCAACGACGGCGCACGCCGCGCGATGGAGCGCGACGGCTTCCTGACGATGGGCGACGTCGGCTACCTCGACCGCGACGGTTATCTCTTCATCGTCGATCGTTCGGCCGACATGGTGATCTCCGGCGGCGTCAACATCTACCCG
>DATDJF010000390.1:0-16186 GCA_036520715.1 Burkholderiaceae bacterium
ACCGCGGGCAAGCCGCGGGCGCCGTTGGCCGCGAACACGGTGACGTTCTTGATGCCGAGGTGGCGGCCGGCCTGCCAGGCTGGCATCGACAGCAGGCTGCCCGCCGCGTCGCCGTCGCCCACTGTGTGCACCTGGCGCGCCGGCACCGTGCAGCCGGCGATCGCCATCGCGCGCAAGGCGTCGATCAGCTCGCGTGGCGGCAGGTGCTCGTGCGTGGCGGCGGCGTCGAAGCTGCGCATCGGCACAACTGTAGCGACACCGGCCCCGGCCGCCGCCGACAGCCGGGCTGGCAGGCCACGGCATCCAGTGTCATGAACGTTGCGTACAGTGACCGGTCATGTCCACGCACACCGCCCCACGCCAACCCACCGCATCGACCGCGGTGTCGCTGCGGCGCTGGCTGTGCGCCTGGCTGGCGTTGTTGACGCTGGCGCAGATGCTCGGCTCGACGCTGGCCGGCCTGCACGGCGGCCGCCATCACCACCGGCCCACGATGCAGGCGGCGGCGCCGGCGCTGCTGCCGGTGGTGCGGTGGCGGCACGGCGAGGTGGTCTCGGCCGACGCGCACACGTTGCTTCACGCGCACGGCGAGGCCCACGACCACGCGGCCACCGATGCGAGCGTGCTGCCGATCGCTGTCGACGCCGCCAGCGAAGCCGTCGCGCAACTGACGGCGAGCCTGGCCCCCGGCGGCGACCTGCGCTGGAGCGCGCACGACAACGCGCACCACGTGCAAGCCGGCACCACGAGCTGGGCGCCGACGACGCGTGCCATTGCACCGCCGCTGAAGCCGCCGCGCGGCTGAAGCTTCGCGCGGCTTCAGGGCCGCGCCGGTCCCCCTACCGAAGCGTGATTCTTTCCGCCGGGCGGTGCGTTGCCCGGCGGTTCGGACAACGCCATCCGAACCGCGACCCCCTGCGGCGACTGCAAGCGCGCCCGGGTCACCCGAGGGAGCCTCGAATCGTGAATGCCTCCTATCCGGCTCGCACGGCCTGTGCCTGGGCAATGCTGATGCTGCTGGCGCCACACGCCGCGGCACAAGAAAGCAAGACAGACACGGTCCCGCCCGTGGACACGGTGGCGCAAGCGCAGCGCGTCATCGTCCAGGGCCACTACGACAACGCCATCGGCAGCAGCGACGCCGCCTCGCAAGGCACGATCCGCGCCGAGCTGCTGAAGAGCCGGCCGCCGCAGCGGCCGGGCGAAGTGCTCGAGTTCGTGCCCGGCATGATCGTCACGCAGCACTCCGGTGACGGCAAGGCCAACCAGTACTTCCTGCGCGGCTACAACCTCGACCACGGCACCGACTTCGCGACCTCGGTGAACGGCATTCCGGTCAACATGCCCACCAGCGGCCACGGCCAGGGCTACACCGACCTCAACTTCCTGATTCCCGAGCTGGTGCAGCGCATCGACTACCGCAAGGGCCCGTACTTCGCGAACACCGGCGACTTTGCGGCCGCCGGTGCGGCCGACATCGTGTACCGCACCCGCCTCGATGCGCCGTTCGCGCTCGTGACCCTGGGCGAGAACGGTTATCGGCGCGGCGTGTTCGGCGGCTCGGTCGAGGTGGCGGCCGACACCACGCTGCTCGGCGCGTTCGAAGCCATGCACAACGACGGGCCATGGACGCTGCCCGAAAACCTGAAACGCAGCAACGGCGTGGTCAGCCTCGCCGGCGGCACACCCGCACTCGGCTGGAGCACCACGCTGATGGGCTACGACGCGCACTGGGATTCGACCGACCAGATCCCGCAGCGCTTGATCGACGCCGGCACCTTCAATGGCGCGCCGTTCGGCCGCTTCGACGCGGTGGACAAGACCGACGGTGGCGAAACGCAGCGCTTCAGCCTGTCGGGCGAGTGGCACCGCAACGTCGACGGCCAGGCGACACGCGTGCTCGGCTATGCGATGCGCTACAAGCTCAAGCTGTTCTCCAACTTCACCTATGCGCTGGATCGTCCGGTCGACGGCGACCAGTTCTCGCAGACCGACGAGCGCGACGTCTACGGGCTGCGCGCCAGCCACACGTTCAGCCACACACTCGGCGGCCTGCCGGCGCGCAGCGAGTTCGGGTTGCAACTGCGCCACGACCGCATCCGCGTCGGCCTGTTCGACACCATCGCGCGCAGCATCACCAGCACCACGCGCGACGACGAGGTGCGCGAGACGCTGGCCGGCGTGTACGGCCAAGCCGGCGTGGAGTTCTCGCCTACCGTGCGCGGCGTGTTCGGCCTGCGCGCCGACCACATCCGCGCGTCGGTCGACAGCCTCTCGCTGGCCGCCAACTCGGGCAGCGCGAGCGACACGCTGCTGTCGCCCAAGCTGAGCCTGGTGTTCGGCCCGTTCGCGAAGACCGAGCTGTTCGTCAACGCCGGCAGCGGCTTTCACAGCAACGACGCGCGCGGCACCACCGCGACCGCCGACCCCAGGACCGGCGACCCGGTCGACAAGGTGCCGCCGCTGGTGCGTGCCAAGGGCTGGGAGCTCGGTGCCCGCACCGAAGCGCTTGCCGGCCTGCAGAGTTCGCTCGCGCTGTGGTGGCTCAACTCCGACTCCGAGCTGGTCTACGTGGGCGACGCCGGCACCACCGAGGCCAGCGGTGCGAGCCGGCGCCGCGGCGTGGAGTTCAACAACCGCTGGGTGCCGGCACGATGGTTCCTGCTCGATGCCGACTTCGCGTGGACGCATGCGCGTTTTGCCCACGGCGACCGCATTCCGAACTCGATCGACCGCGTCGCCTCGCTGGCGGCCACGCTGCGCGACCTCGGGCCCTGGTCGGCCAGCCTGCAATTGCGTTACCTCGGCCCCGGCGCGCTGGTCGAGGACAACAGCGTGCGCTCGTACAGCTCGACGCTGACCAACCTGCGCATCAGCCGCAAGCTGGGTTCGAATGCCGAGCTCACGCTCGACGTGTTCAACCTGTTCGACCGCGAGCTCAACGACATCCAGTACTTCTACGAATCGCAACTGCCGGGCGAGGCAGCATCGGTCAACGATCGTCACGTGCATCCCGCCGAGCCGCGCACGGCGCGGCTGAGCCTGCTGGTCCGTTTCTGATCGTGGCCGCTGCATCCGGCTCCGCGTGCACCGCGTAACGACGAACATGGCTGCGAAACGCCTGCATCCGCACCTCCTGGCCTGCGTGCTCGCCACGGCGGCATCGAGTGTCTGCGCGCACGACACCTGGTTCGCGCCGCGCGCGTCGGACAAGGCGGGCGAAGTGGCGCTGATGCTCGGCACCGGCAACCAGTTTCCGGTGCACGAAAGCGGCGTCGGCAGCGAGTACCTGGTGCGCAGCGGCTGCCGCCACGATGCGCAGGGCCAGCCGATCGCACTGAAACGCGTCAGCGATGCGCGGACGTCGCTGTGGCTGCGCGCCGCGGCGCGCGTCGATCAGGCGTTGAGTTGCTGGGCGCAGCTCACGCCGTTCGAGATCGAATTGCCTGCCGACAAGATCGCGCCCTACCTGCACGAGATCCAGGCTCCACCCGCTGTGCGCGAGCAGTGGGCGCAGATGCAGGCACGCGGCGTGCGCTGGCGCGAGCGCTACACCAAGCACGCGCGCATCGAGCTGCGGCCCGACGCCGGCGCGGCGATGCCGGTGGACATGGCGATGGACGTGCTGATCGAGTCGCCGCAACGGCCGCTGCAGCAGGGCCAGACCCTGCAGTTCCGCGTGCTGCGCGACGGCCAGCCGCTGCCCGACTTCGCGGTCGAGTTGCGCAACGAGCGCAGTCCGCTCGGCCTGTGGCGCAAGACCGATTCGCTGGGTCGCGTCAGCGTCGTCGCGCCGCTGCCAGGCCGCTGGGTGCTGCGCGGCACCGACCTGCGGCGCAGCGAGAGCGAGCCCGACCTGTGGGTCAGCCGCTTCGTGACGCTGGCGTTCGAGGTCGCGCCGCCGCCCTGAGACTCGGCACCACCCACGCCGCGCCGACGCCGACGTCAGCGCCTGAAGGTGCCATCTGCCGCGATGAACGACAGATCGACATACTCGAGGCCGGAGTGGTCTGTGGGGCTGTACGCCACGTCGAGGCCGCCGATGTCCACCTCGCCGAACGACTCCAGCGTGCGCTTCAATGATGCGCGAGTGATGCCGTCCTTCTCCTTGGCCGCCCGCCTGAGGGCCACCACCAGGGTCTTGGCGGCCGTATACCCTTCGATCATGGCAGGGGTCAGCGTCTGAATGTTCTTTGCCGAGGCCAGGCGAGCTGCCTCCGCAATCAAGGGTGCAGCCAGTCGGCGCTCCGACGGAAACACCTGGCTGACGATGACACCGGTCTTGTACTCACCCAGGGCGTCGATGAATCCCTTCGCGGCGTTGTTCGACAGGGTGCCGATCGCGACTCGTGAACCGGCATCGCGGATGGCCTTCACGCCGGCAGCAACCGACACGGTGGTACCGATGATCAGCAGACCGAGCGGCTTGGTGGCGACTGTCCGCTCGACGCACTGTGTGTAGTCGGGCTTGAACTTGTCGATCTTCTCGTTGATGGCGGGTTGCGCGTCACTTCCCTTGTACACACTCAGGGCGCCCTGCAGCGCATCGACGCCGAACGAATCGTCCACGTAGCAGATGCCGACGCGATCCAGGCCCGCCATGCCCAGGTGGCGGGTCAGGCGTTCGGCCTCGCGCTGATAGGTCGCCCTGACGTTGAACACATAGGGGTGAACCGGCTTGTGAAGCACCATCGCGCCCGTGGATGGCGCCAGCAAGACGATGCGCGCCTCCTCGAGCACCGGCAACATCGCTTGTGCATGCGGCGTACCCCGGTTGAGGAACAGGGCGACCACATGCGGATCTGCCACCAGCTTTCTTGCATTTTCGGCCGACAAAGGCGCCTGGTTCTTGTCGTCCAGCGTCACCAGCTCGAGCTGCTGGCCGGCGATGCCGCCCTGGGCATTGATGTGGTCCAGGTACAGCATCGCGCCGATGTTGATTTCCTTCACCGGCGCGGCGACAGGCCCCGTGATGCCGGTTGTCTGGCCGATGCGAATCTGAGCTGCAGCGGTGCCCACCATGAAGAGATTCAGGGCCACCGCAGTGGTTGCCAATGCTCTTGCTGAAAACTTGATCATCGAAGCCTCCCGGCCTGCGCCTTTCGGATATGCGAACCTGTGAACATCGGCAACATCGGCCAATGACGACCCAGTCTATCCTGCACCACAGTCAAGTGGACATTCGACAGTGTGCGCTTTGGGACTTTTCACCTGACTACCGCACTGTGTGAGCCTCACGGCGTGACTCCCGTCGCCTCGCTGGGCGTCACATCGACTCGTCGGGCGGGAATGGCCAGCAGGCAGGCGATCGCACCCACGAGTGCCAGTGCGCTGGCCGCCATCAGCGGCCGGTAGCTGTGCAGGTGGCTCGCCGCGATGGCCATCACGAATCCACCGAGACCCTGTGCGAGCGAAAAGCCGAAGGTCGCCTGGCCCCACGCCTGCCGGTAGTCTCGTGCGCCGACCACCTCCAGGGTGTAGGCCGACACCAGGGCGAGCAAACCGGGCGTGCACACACCCATCAGCAGGGCGGATGCGATCAACATTGGTGGGCTGCTCGACCAGACCGGCAGCACGGCGGCGAGCGACTTCACCGCAAAGCCGACGGCCAGGCACCGCTTGGTGCCGAATCGGTCTGCCAGCGGGCCGGTGATCATCGGACCCACGGCGGCGCCGAGCCCGAACATCGACCAATAGAAACCGCCCGCTGCCAGCGAGGCGCCGACCTCGTGCACGACGTAGTCGACGAGGAACAGGGTGTGAGCCAGATAACCCACCGCATTGAGCGCGTGAGCCGCCACGATCAGGCGCACGGCCAACGCATGCGGTTGCGGCGCGGTCGCGGTTGCGATCGCGGCGGACGCCGGCGCGGCCATGCCGGCCTCCAGGGGCCAGCGACGCCACGAGACGATCGTGAAGATGAGGCAGACCGTACCCAAACCCAGCCAGGCTCCCGTCACGCCACTGAAAACCAGCGGCAGCGAGCTGCCTGCGTACACCAGGGTCACCCCGACGCCGCCGATCAGGGCGGGCACCATCAGGCCCGACAGGGCAGCACCGAGTCCCACACCAGAGAAGACGACGGCGCTCGCGCGTCCACGCACCGATGCGTCATGCCTCGGCAGCACCACGGGTGCCGGAAGCACCATCAGGACCGCCCCGCACGCGCCGGCCATCAGGCGCCAACCGTAGTACCACCACAGCGGCCAGCCGGCGACTGCCGACGCGAAGAAGCTGATCGCCGTCACCAGCATGCACCAGCGAATCAACGTCGACGGGGACCAGTGGCGAGCCAGCCTGTCCGCGCTCCATGCACCCAGCACGTAGCCCAGCAGCGTGGCCACGCTCAAGTGCGACGCCTGCGCTTTCGTGAACCACGCGGCATCGATGACCGCCGGCATCAGTGCGATGAAAGCGAAGCGCCCGACACCATTGCCCACCAGGGTGGCGGACAGGCCGGCCAGGCTGAGCGGGTTCAGCGCGCGTCTCATCGCTCAGAGCGTCGCGTACATCGATGCGAACGCAGACGCGTATTCAGTGGTCGGCACCGACGCGTCGTCTTCTTCCGCCGCTGCATGCGCCGGTCGGTACCCGGTCTTCCCGAGCAGATCGAGCACGACGCGCCCCGCGTCGACCAGCGCCGTGGAGTTGACGCCCGTGCGAGGCACCACGAAGGTGTAGAACTTCGGGCCTTCGGTCGGAATGCCCAGCGCCCACAGGTTGGTCGTCGCGGCACCGGAGCCGCTCACGACATTGAAGTTGCGGTCGATTTCGATGCCTCCGGGGTGGAACCCCCCGTTGGTGAACAGGCGCGCGTGGCCTCCTGACAACAAGCCGCGCATCAACGCAGAAGCGTCGTCGGCGGGGCTGTGCATCGAGACGCGCGCCTTGACGTGAACATCGACTGGCGCTTTTCGCTCGGGCCACTGCGCCGAGACGACCTTCCAGCGTCCCTCGGCCGACTTGACACAGTGCGCGCCGGGCCCGAACCCGATGTCGACCACGCCGGCGTCGACCAGCGCCAGCAGTTCGGCCAGGCGCGACGCCGGCGGGCCCACCGCGATGCGATTCATGAACGGCACGAACTCGCCCAGCAGCCAGCGATGAGACTCCTCGGTCAGGCCGGCGAAGTCGATGGCGGCGCGCAGGTTGTCGCGCAGGTCTCGCACCACATCACACGCCGCCTTGATCGGGCTGTCGACGTTGCCGCTGGCGGCGTCGGCCAGGTCGCCTTCGATGTGCTGGCGCAACCAGCCATCGAACACCGGCCCCGACACGAGCGCTCGAGCAGGAACGGGGTCGTACAGCGACTGCCATTCGAAGCGGTCGGCCTCGGGAACGTACTGGCGCACCAACGCGTCACGCTGCGCCGCTGACTCGGCGGCCACGAGCTGACTGAGCAAGAGCACCGACAGCAGGCTGTCGCGCTTGCGGCGGACGTAGGCCTCGTAGTACGCGTACTGCATGTCGGCCCACAGCAGGGGCACGATGTCCTTGCGGAAATCCAGCTTGCACTGGGCGCGCATCGCCCGCACCACGTCCAGCTTGAGAAACCGCGCCCGGTATTGCGTCGAAACGCCCTTCTGGTTGCGAGCGCGCGCCGTCAACGGCAGGCCTGACCGCGAGTAGACGGCCAGGTGCGGCTCGCGCCCCGACGCGGTGTAGGTGCGGCGCCCCGATGCATCGACGTGGAATCGTCCACCACGTCCCACCGTGAGCTCGGCGATCACGTCCATGCTGGTCAGACCGATGCCCTCGATGCCCACGGTCATGCCGGGCGAGACACCGGCGAGTTGCTCACGAATCGGGTAGGGATCGTCGATCGCCAGAGTACCTGTCGATGTGCGCGCAGCGCCGCGCGGCGCTGCCTTCGTATGGCCGGTGGTCAGGACCACGAAGTCGGTCCGCACGGCGCCGCTCGCCGTGCGCAGGACCCAGGCTTCGTCGACCCGATGCAGGCTCGACACCTCCTCACGGACCAGAGTGATGTGAGTGTTCGCAGGAGCCAAGGCAACGAGGTAGTGATAACACCAGTGCAGATAGCGTCCGAACGCGGCACGCGAGTAGTACTCGTCGGGATGTATTGGGTTGCCCGTGCCCTTGCGCAGGTCCTCCGCGATCAACCACTCGTGAAAGGAAGGGCCGTCCAAGGGCGGGCCCGCATTGACCACCGTCGCATCGGAAAACTGGGTGATCTGACCAGCCACCGTGTTGACCAGGAGGTGCCCTGCCTGGTCGGGGTCGTGGCAGCCCGTGCCCGGGAGGTTGGGATCGAATATGTGGATCTGAACGGAGCCGAACTTCTGCGCACGCAGATTGGCCACCAGCCGCTCGAGCACCGTCAGGCCGCGCGGGCCCATTCCCACGATGGCAATGCGCGCGGTCGTCAAGCTGCGTCGCATATTCGGTCCTCGAAGTCGGTGTAGAAATACACCCGAGTGAGAACCGTGGCCGCGCCAGACGATACGGGAATGCGCCGCGCGCGCGAGAGCGCCGACGCGTATTCCTGGCAGCCCCGCTGTCGTTGCTCTTGCGAGCGATAGACCGGAAGCTTTGCGACCCTGGCTTTCGCACAGGTGTGCCCTTTTCGAGGTTTGACTCTATCCGAACGGGTCTACGACCAAGCGCGAGGGATGTGCAATCCGCAATCGGTCGTGATGGATTGCCGCGCCGGCGCTTTCGTGCACCAGGCCAGGCCTGGTGTTGAGCTCAGCAGCGTCAGCACCAGCGCGTCGCGCGGCAAGTCGAGGTCGCCGAGCACGCTGGCATGGCCGAAACTGTGGACGACACGATCGGGCGCGGGCCGCTCGCGCGAGACGTGGCCGGTGGCTTGCGCCAGAATCTGTGTTCAATGGTCGTCCTGCAGGAGCCTCGATTTGCGCGCGCAGCCAACGGCGCTGCTGTGACGTGCCTGGCGTGGTAGATGAGCTTCCTTTGGCCCCAGAACCTCTGGTTGATGCTGGCGCTGCCGTTGCTGCCGGCGCTGTACCTGTGGCTGTTGCGTCGACGGGGCAAAGCCGCGCTGCGGGTGAGCAGCGTGAGTTTTGCTCGCCGGGCCTTGAGCCCCCAATGGCGGCGGCACGTTCCTGCGGTGCTCTTTTGGTTGGCACTGTCCGTCCTGCTGTTGGGCCTGGCGCGCCCGACCGCGCGGGTGACGCTGCCCTGGTCCAGTTCCACGATCATGCTCGCGATCGATGTATCGCTGAGCATGCGCATACCGGACGTCAAGCCGACGCGCATGGTGGCCGCGCAGGAAGCGGCCAGAACGTTCCTGCACGAATTGCCCCAGAACATCCTGGTGGGCATCGTCACGTTCGCCGGCAGCGCTCAGGTGGCCCAGCAGGCGACGATCGATCGCCCCTCGCTCATCGGCGCGATCGACGCCATCCAGATGCAGATGGGCACCGCCATTGGCAGCGCCATCGTGGTGTGCCTGGCGGAGCTGTTTCCTGATCACAGGATCGATCTGGGCGAGATGACCTACGGCTCGCGGCACAAAACGCGCAGCTGGGATGAAAGGGAGAAGGCGCGACCGACGCCGATCACGCCGGTGCCACCGGGGTCCTACGACTCCGCCGCGATCATCCTGTTGAGCGACGGCCGCCGAACCACCGGAGTCGACACGTTGGAGGCCGCGAAGATGGCTGCCGATCGGGGTATCCGCATCTACGTCGTGGGGCTGGGCACGATCGATGGCCATGTGTCTGCGGGCGAGGGCTTGGCGATCTATCTACAACTGGACGAACCGACGCTGCGCGAAGTGGCGCGCATGACCGGCGGCGAGTACTACCACGCCGGCACCGCCGAGGACCTGCGCGGCGTCTACCAGACGCTCGGCTCGCACCTGCAGATCCGGACGCGCGACACCGAGCTGACCGGCCTGCTGGCAATGGTTGCGGCGATCCTGTTCGTGGCAGGGTCGGCTCTGTCGATGCTCTGGTTTGGGCGCATCTAGGGCGAAGGGGATCAAACGACTGCGCCCCGCCGGCGCGGATCCCGCCGGTCCCTACACCGGCAGCAGCTTGAAGCCGAACACCCGTTCACCCAGCCAGATGCCCGCGATGCCGGCGATGGCCAGCGAGCCGCCGATCATCACCGTGCGCCGGTAGAAGCGGCTTGCGCGCAGGCTGTAGGCCAGCGGCAGGAACAGCGCGACGATCGCGAGCTGGCCGCACTCGACGCCGAGGTTGAACCCCAGCAGCGCCAGCAGCAGCGCATCGCGCGGCAAGCCGAGGTCGCCGAGCACGCTGGCAAAGCCGAAGCCATGGATGAGGCCGAAGCCGAAGGCCACCAGCCAGCGCCGCCGCTGCACCAGCGGCCGCAGGTTGTTCAACGCCGCGAGCACCACCGATGCCGCGATCGCCGACTCGACCAGCCGCGACGGCAACGCCACGATGCCGAGCGCTGCCAGCGACAGCGTGATCGAGTGCGCCACCGTGAACGACGTGACGATGCGAAAGACGTCCCAGAACGCCGGCCGAAAGCCTTGCACCGGCAACCAGCGCGAGCCGTTCCACAGCAGCACGGCCGGCAACAGCAACGACAGCAGGAACAGGATGTGGTCGAAGCCGACCCCGATGTGCCAGACACCCTCGCGCAGGTAGTCGACGAACTGCGCCCAGCGGTTGGCCTGGCCGAGTTCGAAGCGCTGCGATGGCGCCTGCGGGTCGAGCACGGCGGCACGCGCGAGGCCGCGCGCGCGCAGGTTCAGCAGCCCGCGGTGCTGCGGGTCGAGGTCGGCGAACAGCGTGTAGCCGATCGCCAGTTGCGACGGCGCGCCCGCGCAGCCGATGGTCAACGGCAGCACCGCATAGGCGCCATCGGTGTGGTCTTCGAGCAGCTGCGCACCGGCTTGCACGCGGCACGGCTGATCGCCGTCTCCGCGCAGCGCCAGCCGGGCCAGCGCGTAGGCGGCGATGTCGGCATGCTTGGCTCGCACCTCGCCCCAGGTGATGGCGCCGTCACCGTCGGCATCCAGGCCGATCGCGAAATCGAGGTCGCGCAACGCGATGTCCCAGCGGCCACCGAGCGCACCGTCATCGCCCTGTGTGATCGAGAGGTAGCTGTCGGATGGCTTGTGCGCGTCGGCCACCTGCGGCAGCCAGCAGCCCGCCAGCGCCACCAGCGCACACAGCCAGGCGTGCGTGCGTGTGCTGCGGCGATGCGGCGTGATCATGGCAACTCCCGCAGTCGCGCCGCCAGCGAGCGCAGCTGCGGGCTCTCGACGCCGGTGGCCTGCATCCACTGCAGCACCGGCTCGGCCGCCGCGCGCTGGCGTGTGGCCAGCGCCGCCTCGAGCAGGATGCGGGCGTCGGCCACTTCGCGCTGCTGCTCGTAGTTGGCGCGCGCCAGCGTCAACGCACGATCGGCCTGGCCTTGTACCGCCAGCGCGAAGCGCGATTCCTCCTTGCGATGGCTGGCGTCGCCGCGTGCACGCGCGGCATCGAAGCGCGCCTCGAGCTCACGCGCCAGCGTCTCGCGCCTGGTGTCCTGCGTGGCCCGGGCAGCAATCGCCAGCCGCAGCAGCAGCACGTCGGCGCGGCCATGCGGCATCAACAACGGCATCACCTCGGCGGCGCGGCCGTTGTCGAGCAGCAGGTCGGCATAGGCCGCGAGCAGGTACACGTCGGGCAGGCCGAGCGCGAGCGCGTCGCGATAGGCGCGCTCGGCGGCCGCCGTGTTGCCGCGGCGTTCTTCGGTTTCGGCCAGGCGCGTCAGCACCCACAGGCGCAACGCCGGATCGGCATCACGATCGGCGTGCAGCGCGGCGCGCAGCGCAGTCGCTGCCTGCGTGGCGTGCCCGGTCAACGAGTCGAGCTGGGCATGGCAGGCGGCGCCCACCAAGGGCGCAGTGATCGCGGCCAGGCGCCGGCAGGCCTGGCGCGCTCGTTCGAGGTCCGCGCGCACCAGGTGGATGGCGGTGATCCATGCCCAGGCCTGGGCATCGTCGGGCACCGCGCGCACTGCGGCATCGAGGTCGGCCAGCGAAGCGTCGAAACGGTGGTCGTATTGCAGCACGATGGCGCGCATCACGCGCACGGGCGCCGGCGGATCGGGCTCACGCCACCAGGGCTGCAGCGCCGCCTGCGCATAACCCACGTAACGTGGGTCGCCGTCGGCAGCGGCCTGGTCGATGTAGGCCCTGGCCAACTGCGTGGCGATGTCCACGTCGGTGGGGTCGTTCCGCCACGCGGCGCGCAACGTCGCCAGCCGGCGTGCCGCCGGGTCGTTGGCGCGCAGCGCGAGGCGCTCGACCACCTGGTCGTCCGATTGCGGCACGTACGGTGCGCCCGCGGCGACACGCAGCCAGCCGGTCAACGCCAGGGCCGCCAGCACGGACCGCAACAACCAGCGACGCATCGGGGAAACCACTGCAGGCCTTTCGCGCAGGTGACAACTCGTCACCGGTCAGCCAGGCGACGATGCTTTGCTACGCTCGCGGCACGTTCGCGGATTCAGCCGCGCGCACCCCGTCACGCCAGTGGGCCCGGACCCGGGTGTCGCCGTGGCGCCCCTGTCAACCAAACAAGCATTTGCGCGTGAATGGCCAAGGTCCATCCGATGAGGGGCTGCGTGCCACGCGGCCCTTCGATTCGACGGGCCCTGCCCAAAACCACTGACCCAAGGACAGACGTCATGACCAAACTGATCACCTCTCTCGTGTTCGCGGTGGCTGCCGCGCTGGCTGCACCCGCCATGGCGGCATCGCACGCCGGCGGTGCACCGATGCCGGCCGCCAAGGCCAGCGCCCCGGCCAAGAAGGACGCCGCGGCGAAGAAGGAACCCGCGAAGAAGGAAGAGCCGGCGAAGAAGTAACCCCACGGTCGAGCGACCGTCGGCACCAGGGCAGGGTCACTCCCTGCCCTTGTCGTTTGGCGGCTCGCCGTCGCCCCCGGCCACCGGCGGCAGGCGGCTGCGCACCATGTCGATGTGGCTGCGCAGGGAGTACAACTCTTCGGCGTACGACAGCGGCACGTGCACGCGCTCGACCTTGCGCTCGATCGCCACGAGGTCGTCGTGCAGTTCCTGCGGCGGCCGCTTGCCGATCGAATCCTCCAGCGCGCGCAACTGCCCGTACCAGCGGAACACGCGCGAGCGGATGCGGAAGGTGTACAGCGGCGGCACCACCCGCGACAACGGGATCAGCACCGCGATCATCGAGATCAGCACCACCGCCATGCGCTCGATCAGGTTGGCCAGCCAGAACGGCAGGTAGCGCTGCAGGAACGGCCGTCCGTCCTTGTAGAAGCGCGCCGCCTCCGGCGAGAGCGGCAGCGTGGTGTTGCGCGTGGTCGGAAAGTCGCCCTTGTGCTGGAACCAGCCGGCATCGCCGTGCACCTGCGCCGCCGCTTGCACCAGCAACTGCACCAACGCCGGATGGGTGCCGTCGCGCGCCACCAGCATCGCGGTGGGCGCGATCATGCGCACGTCGCGCGGCGGCTGGTCACGCGCCAGGTCGATGATGCCGCGCGGCAGCACCACCGGGCTCAGATACGCCAGGCGGCGCGCGTAGGCCTCGGACTGCACGAAGTCGAACAGCCGCACGCCGGGCGTGCGCAGCAGCATCTGCACCATCAGCGACTCGGGCGCCGAGACGAACACGATGGCGTCGCTGCGGCCCTCGAGGAACGACACCACGGCAGGCGTGGTGTCGTCCTTCAGCAGCGTGAACGCGGCCGGGTCGAGCGTATTGGTCTCGAGCAGCCGCTCCACCAGCACGCGGACGCCGCTGCCGTCGGTGCCGGCCTGGACACGCCAGCCCGCCAGCTGTGCGAGGTTGGCGAGCTCGGGAGATTTCAACTGCCGGCGCGCGGCGTCCTCGCGGTAGAACAGCCACACCGGCTCGTGGAACAGGCTGCCCAGCGACTTCAATTGCTCGGCGTCCTCGTTGCCGATCAGGCCCTCGACGCCGCCTTGCACGAACGCCACGTCGACACCAGAGTTCGCATCGCGCAGCAGCGCCAGGTTCTCGATCGAGCCTTGTGTGTGGCGCAGCTCGACCTTGATGCCTTCCTTGGCCAGCAGCTTGGCGTAGCGCGCACCGAACTCGGCGTACGCGCCGCGCTGGCCGCCGGTGGCCAGCACCATGTGGCGCGGCGGATTCGGTTGCAGCAGCCAATAGGCCACGGCCATCAGCACGAGCGTCACCACGATCAGCGGTCCGGCCGTGATCAGCAGGTCGCGCGCCGACACCAGTGTGTGGCGGAATTTCGGCGACATGCGGGGGCGCTTCACGGCCCGCAACGATACACGCCATCGTTTTGGCCGCCGATCGTGGTGGCTATCATGCCGTGGCCACGACAACCGGCATCGTCAAGCCCATGCACTGGAACTCCCTTGCGCGCCGCCTGCTGCTGGGCGCGCTGGCCGCGGCCAGTCTGGCTGCCCACGCCGCCACGCTGCGCATCGCCAGCGCCTTCGACCCGCAGACGATGGACCCGCATGCGCTGGCGCTGCTGTACCACTCGCGCGTGGCGTTCCAGATCTACGACAGCCTGGTCTCGCGCGACGAGCAGTTCAGGCTCGAGCCGGCGCTCGCCGAGTCGTGGCAGATGGTCAACCCCACCACCTGGCGCTTCAAGCTGCGCCGCAGCGTGAAGTTCCACGACGGCTCGCCGTTCACCGCCGACGATGCGATCTTCTCGATCGAGCGCACGCAGGGGCCGACCTCGCAGCGCTCGTTCGCGCTGCGCGGCCTCGCCGCTGTCAAGAAGATCGACGAGCAGACGATCGACTTCGTGCTCGCCGCGCCCGACGCCGTGTGGCCCGAAAAGCTGCAGTACGTGGCGATGATGAGCAAGGCCTGGTGCGCGCAGCACGGCGCCGAGAAGGCGCAGGATTTCAACGGCAAGCAAGAGATGTTCACGGTGCGCAACGCCATGGGCACCGGGCCGTTCAGGCTCGAGCGCTACGAGCCCGACGTGCGCGTCACGCTCAAGCGCCACGATGCCTGGTGGGGCTGGGCCGAGAAGCGCTCGGGCAACCTCGGCGAGGTGACCTTCACCAGCATCCGCTCCGACGCCACGCGGCTGGCGGCGCTCAGCTCGGGCGAGGTCGACCTCGTGCTCGATCCGCCGTTCCAGGACGTCGAGCGGCTGAAGAGCGACCCGCGGCTGGCGCTGGCCAGCACCGGCGACATCGGCACGCAGTACTTCACCTTCGACCAGGCGCGCGACGAGCTGCTGTACGGCGACGTCAAGGACAGGAACCCGTTCAAGGACATCCGCGTGCGGCGCGCCGTGGCGCATGCGCTGAACATCGACCTCATCGTGCAGAAGGTGCTGCGCGGCCAGGGCACGCCCACCGGCAGCCTGGTGTCGCCCCAGGTCGACGGCTACGACAAGGACCTCGACAAGCGATTGCCGTTCGACCCCGCGCGCGCCCGCGCGCTGCTGGCCGAGGCCGGCTACCCCAACGGCTTCGGCGTCACGCTCGATTGCGTCAACGTCGGTTATCGCGAGGCGGTGTGCCAGGCGGCGGCCGCGATGCTCACGCAGGTGGGCATGCGGGTGCAGGTGCGCAGCTCGCCGACCAACACTTTTTTCCCGCGCCTGAGCACCGGCAACACCACCTTTGTGGAGTACGGCTGGACCGCGGCGCCCGACCCGTGGACCACGCTGAACGGGCTGTTTCGCACCTTCGATGCCAGCGGCATGGGCACCTTCAACGCCGGCCGCTACAGCAACCCCAAGCTCGACGTGCTGATCGACTCGGTGCGCACCGAGCCCGACCTCACCAAGCGCCGCGCGCGCGTCGGCGTCGCGCTGCGTTTGCTGCACGACGACCTCGCCTACCTGCCGCTGTACCGGCGGCAACTCAACTGGGCGATGAAGAAGAACGTGTCGGTGGCGATGTGGCCCAACGACACGATGGAGCTGCGCTGGGTGAAGGTGCGCTGACGGCTACGGCAGGCGCGCCTTGACTGCTGCCACCAGCGGCGCGATGCACGACGGCGGGAATGGCGACACGCTGCTGACGTTGATTTCGCACAGCACGTGACGCTCGGATTCGTCGGTCGTGGGCTCGCCGAAGATGAAGTCGGCGTCCCACAGCAGCGGCAAGCGTTCGAGCGGCACACCCACCGCATCGCGCAGCAGCCCGACCCAGCCCGATTCCAGCTTCGCCTTCAGACGCTGAAACCGCGCATCGTCGGCCGGGTGATACAGGCGCGGCCCTGCGGCGGGGG
>DATDJF010000391.1:0-12184 GCA_036520715.1 Burkholderiaceae bacterium
GGCGGCGAGACCTTCGCCGCCGACCACGGCGCCGACCCCAGCCTGGTGAAGCGCCTGCCGGGCACGGCGCTGGTTCCGACTGCGCAGGACCTCAACCTCTCGGTCGCGCGGGACGCGATCCTCAGCGGCACGCTCATCGGCACCGATCCCGGCGGCGCCCAAGTCTGGTTCCGCGTGCGGAACCTCACGAGCGGCAGCCTTTCGTTCGACGAGGCAACCGGCGCGTTCGAGTTCGCCCAGAACTCCGGCGCCTTGGGCTCGTACAACGTCGCCTTCGAGTACACGGTGAACAACTCGCGCCACTACTCCGCACCGGCAACGGTGACGATTCGCGTCGGTGGTGGCGGCGGCGGTGGTGGTGGCGGTGGCGGTGGCGGCTCAGGCGCTGGTGCAGGTGTCGGTGCGGGAGCCGGCGTAGGCACCGGCGCAGGTGCAGGTTCGGGTGCCGGTGCGGCGACGGGACCCGGTGCGGCCGTGGTTGCAGGCATGTCGCTGCCATTGCCTCCGCCACACCCGGCAAGAACTCCGACGAACAACTGGGTGACGGCCCAGAATTTCCAACGGTCAGATGATTCAGGGCGCATGGACGCAAGTGCCTCCGGTCGCCTGACACGTTCGCCATGAAATGGCGTGCAAGCCGCGTTTGACGACCATACGATCGTTCGCAGTGTGCAGACAACCACAGTTGCGGTCGGTGCGGCTGCGCACGCACCGATGGCGTGGCGCGAACGCCCGCGCTCAGGGGCTCTGGCGTTCGAGTTCAGCCGCGTGGGCAGGCCGAGCAGCCCTGCGGCATGTGCCGCGACTTGCTCAGCGCTTGCGCGCCAGCGTCACCCCGTCGGCCACCGCGAGCAGCGACACGTCGACGCGCTCGTCGTGGTGCAGCTTGTCGTTCAGCGCCTGCAGCGCCAGCGTGTCGGCATCGGTCGAGGGCTTGGCCACCGCGCCGTTCCACAGCATGTTGTCGAACACGATCAGGCCGCCCGCGCGCACCAGCTGCAGGCAACGTTCGTAGTAGGCGTCGTAGCCGGTCTTGTCGGCGTCGATGAAGGCGAAGTCGTAGCGCCCGGCCTCGCCGGACGCAAGGCGCGCGTCGAGCGTGGCCAGCGCCGGGCCGAGCACGAGTTCGATCTTTTGCTCGACGCCGGCCTGCCGCCAGAACGGCTTGCCCACCCGCGTGTACTCGTCGCTGATGTCGCAGGCCAGCACCCGGCCGTCGGCGGGCAGGGCCAGCGCGACGCAAAGCGCGCTGTAGCCGGTGAAGGTGCCGATCTCGATGGTGCGGCGCGCGCCGACCAGGCGCACCAGCAGCGCCATGAACTGCCCCTGGTCGGCGGCGATCTGCATGCCGGCGTGCGGGTGCGTGCGCGTCGCCTCGCGCAACGCAGCCTGGGCAGGATGCTCGCGCAGCGAGTGGGTTTCGATGTAGCGCACGAGCGCGTCGTCGAGCTGAAGGGTGCGTGTGGTCATGGTGCGGACGCTCCTATTTGCGCACGAGCATCGCCACGCCCACGACGATCAGGATCAGCGGCCACCACTGCGCGAACAGCGGGCCCAGCCGCGGCAGCCAGCCGAGGTTGGACAGCAGGAAGAGCGCGCCGATGACGATCAGGATGAGCGCGGTGGCCCGAGGTTTGATGAGCATGCGTGGGTCCGATCCGGGGTGGGGCGAAGGAGTGCAGCGACGGCCTATTTTCCGGCAGCGCGCGCGCTGGGCGCCGTGCGCTTGACCACCACCCGCGTGTTCTCGAGCTCGTACACGTAGGCGGCGCGGCACGCCTGGCCGCGCCGGCTGCCGCGCAACTGCTCGTCGGCCTCGATGTCGGCGATGCGGCGGCGCAACTCGCGCGCGGTCTGCGCAGCCCCCCACGAGGCCACCGACGCGCAGTAACGTGGCACCTCGGCGGGCGTCACCATCGCCAGCACGAAGCGCGGGCAGCCGCCGGCGGCGGCGCGCAGCGCCTCGCCGTGCGCCTGCACGGCCCGGGCATCGCGGCCGCGACTCAGCTTGACCGACAGGCCCACCGCGTGCAGCTCGCATGCCGCCGTCTTGCGGTTCAGCGGCACCATCGCGCTGGCCCAGTGCGCGCCGAGATAGCTGTTGACCGCTTCGATACCGCTGCGCGACAGGCGCTGGTCGAGGTCGGCCAGCAGCGAGTCGGCGGCCGCGCACGCGCCCACCCACAGGCCGGCAGCCAGCAACAGCGCCGATCGCGCAGCGTGCACGCAGCGGCGGCCGCGCTCAGGCGTCGGGCTCACGCCAGACCCGTCGCATCAGTGCATCGAGTTCGAGCTGGCGCCCCGCTTGTTTGGTGGCTGCCTTCCACTCCGAT
The DNA here is from genome assembly GCA_036520715.1 of Burkholderiaceae bacterium. Classification (GTDB taxonomy): domain Bacteria; phylum Pseudomonadota; class Gammaproteobacteria; order Burkholderiales; family Burkholderiaceae_C; genus JAEUPI01. Next base: position 2,334 of record DATDJF010000391.1, read on the forward strand.
GGCGACGGCGCGATGCGCTTGGACTCGCGGCCGTCCCACACCGCCACCTTGAGCGCAAACACCACCGGCCCCTGGCGCGCCTCGAACGGCTGCACGGCCGTGACGCTGGCCGCGAGCCGCTTGCTCAGCTCCAGGTCGAGCAGCGAGTCGAAATCGAGCCAGACCTTGGACTTCTGGCCGGGCTTGACCGCGACCACGATGAAGCCGCCGGCCGACTGCCGCAGCGGGCTCGCCAGCACCGCCTCGCGCGACGCCGCCTCGATCGCCTTGATGTAGTCGGCCATCGCGTCGACGCTGGGCACACGCTCCTCCAGCACCGAGCTCGATTGCAGCAGCACCACGCCGAACTTGGTGATCGGCTCGGCCGCCTGCACCCAGCTCGCTGCCAGCCACAGCAGCACAGGCAGAACGATGCGGCAGCGAGAATGCATGCGTCACTATATGGACTTGGCGGCCGCCGCCGTGCGCCTGGCGACAAAGACCTCGGCGGCGGCGGTCAATCGCAGCGTCGGTCGCGGGTCACGCGCCCAGCAGCTCGACCTCGAACACCAGCGTCGCGTTGGGCGGGATCACGCCGCCCGCGCCGCGCGCGCCGTAGCCCAGCTGCGGCGGGATCAGCAGCACGCGTGTGCCGCCGACCTGCATGCCCAACACGCCCTCGTCCCAGCCGGCGATCACCATGCGGGCGCCGAGATCGAAGCGAAACGGGTCGTTGCGGTCCTTGCTGGAGTCGAACTTGCGGCCGCGCTGCTGCGGCGCATCGGGGTCGTGCAGCCAGCCTGTGTAGTGCACGGTGACTTCGCGGCCGGCGCGCGCGGTATCGCCGCCGCCGACCACGGTGTCTTCGTATTGCAGGCCGCTGGCCGTGCTGGTCATGCCGGGCATGAAGGTTCTCCTGCTGCGTTTGCGAAGGGCGCCATCATGCAACACTGGCGTTATGACCGAGCCGGTGGATGCGCAACGGCACGACGATGCCGCGGACCTGATCGTGCTGCGCCCCGAGGGGCTGTATTGCCCCGCCGGTGACTTTCACATCGACCCCTGGCGGCCGGTGTCGCGCGCGGTGATCACGCATGCCCACGCCGACCACGCACGTGCCGGCCACGGCGCCTACCTGGCCACCGCCGTCAGCGAGGGCGTGCTGCGCGCGCGGCTCGGCAGCGGCATCCCGTTGCAGGGCCTGGCCTACGGGGAATCCGTGGTGCTCAACGGCGTGCGCGTGAGCCTGCACCCGGCCGGCCACGTGCTCGGCTCGGCGCAGGTGCGCGTCGAGCACCGCGGCCGCGTGTGGGTGGCCTCGGGCGACTATTTCGCCAGCGGCATCGCCGACGACGCCAATGCCACCTGTGCGCCGTTCGAGCCGGTGCGCTGCGAGTGCTTCATCACCGAATCGACCTTCGGACTGCCGATCTACCGCTGGCACGCACAGGCCGCGGTGCAGCGCGACATCAACGCCTGGTGGCAGGCCAATGCGCAGGCCGGCCGTGCCAGCCTGCTGCTCGGCTACAGCTTCGGCAAGGCGCAGCGCCTGCTGGCCGGCCTGGACCCATCGATCGGACCGATCGTCGCGCACGGCGCGGTCGAGCCGCTCAACGCCGCCTATCGCGCGGCCGGCGTGCCGCTGCCGCCGACAAGCCCGCTCGACGAGCTGCCGCGCGCCGAGCTCAAGCGCGCGATCGCGCTGGCGCCGCCCGCCGTGCAGGGCAGCGCGTGGGCGCGCCGGCTCGGCGACGACACGAGCGACGCCTTCGCCAGCGGCTGGATGCAGTTGCGCGGCGCGCGCCGGCGCCAGGGCGTGGACCGCGGCTTCGTGCTCAGCGACCACGCCGACTGGCCGGGGCTGCAGCGCGCCATCGCCGCCACCGGCGCCGAACGTGTGATCGTCACCCACGGCTACGAGGCGGTGATGGTGCGCTGGCTGCAGCAGCAGGGCTTGCGGGCGCAGAGCTTCGCCACCGTGTACGGCGACGACGCGGTCGAGGCCGACGCAGCAGACGCGGCGCAACCCACGGCGACATGAAGGCCTTCGCCGCGTTGTTCAACGAGCTCGACGCGAGCACCTCGACCGCACACAAGGTGAATGCGATGCAGCGCTACTTCGCCAGCGCACCGGCGGCCGACGCGGCGTGGGCGGCGTACTTCCTGGCCGGCGGCAAGCCGCGCCAGACCGTGCCCACCGCGGTGCTGCGCAGCACCGCGTGCGACGCCGCCGCCATCGACGACTGGCTGTTCGAGGCCTGCTACCAGGCAGCGGGCGACCTCGCCGAAACCATCGCGCACGTGTTGCCGCTGGCTGCCGACGACGGCGCACGCGGCGACGCCGGCCTGGCCGAGTGGATCGAACAGCGCCTGCTGCCGCTGCGTGGCGAGCCGCCGGCGGTGCAGGCCGAAGCCTTGCGCGGCTGGTGGTGGCAACTCGGCCCCTCCGAGATCTTTCTGCTGGTCAAGCTGATCGGCGGCGCCTTTCGGGTCGGGGTCAGCAAGCTGCTGGTACAGCGCGCGCTGGCGCAGGCCGCCGGGCTCGACGCCAAGCTGGTGGCACAACGCATGATGGGCTACACCGACGCGCGCACGCCGCCCACGCCGGCGCGCTACACGGCGCTGCTGGCCGCGCCCGACGCGCAGCGCGCCAGCGACGGCGGGCAGCCGTATCCGTTCTTCCTCGCGCATCAGCTCGACGCCGCGCCGGACGCGTTCGATGCCAAGCTCGGCCCGCCCACGCAATGGCTGGTCGAATGGAAGTACGACGGCATCCGCGCGCAGGCCGTCAAGCGGGGCGGCCGCGTGTGGCTGTGGTCGCGCGGCGAGGAGCTGGTCAGCGAGACCTTCCCCGACGCGCTGCGCCCGTTGGCCGCGCTGCCAGACGGCACCGTGCTCGATGGCGAGTTGCTGGTGTGGCCTGAAGGTGCGTTGCAGCCGGCGCCGTTTGCGCTGCTGCAAAAGCGCCTCAATCGCAAGGTGATCGGCCCCAGGTTGCTGGCCGACGCGCCGGTGCGATTCGTCGCCTACGACCTGCTCGAAGACGGCGGCGTCGACGTGCGTGCGCTGCCGCAAGCCGAACGCCGCGCGCGCCTGGAGGCACGGCTGCAGGCCACCACGATCGCCCTGTCACCGCTGGTCGCGGGCGCAAGCTGGAGCGCGCTGGCCGAGCTGCGCGCCCAGTCGCGCGAGCGCGGTGTCGAGGGCTTCATGCTCAAGCACCACGCGGCCGCCTACGGCAGCGGGCGCACCAAGGCCGAAGGCACCTGGTGGAAGTGGAAGATCGACCCGATGACGGCCGACGGCGTGCTCGTCTACGCGCAGGCCGGCCACGGCCGCCGCGCCAGCGTGTACACCGACTACACCTTCGCGGTGTGGAATCGCACGCCGGCCGACGCGCAGGAGGCGCAGCGCGCGGTCGACGCCATCGCGCGCCGCGGTGCGGCGGCCGATGCGCTGGAGCCCGGCGAGGCGGCGGTCGACGCTGCCGACCCGCCTGCCGGCACTGCCCCGGCCACGCTCGCACTCGTTCCGTTCGCCAAGGCGTACTCGGGCCTCACCGACGAGGAGTTCAAGCGCGTCGACCGCGTGATCCGGGCCACCACGATCGAGAAGTTCGGCCCGGTGCGCACCGTGCTGCCGGCGCTGGTGTTCGAGCTCGGCTTCGAGGGCATCCAGCGCAGCAACCGCCACAAGAGCGGCATCGCGGTGCGCTTTCCGCGCATGCTGCGCATCCGCGACGACAAGCCCCTGCACGAGGCCGACACGCTCGACGCGCTGCGCGCGCTGATCGGCGATTAGGAGCCGATCACCCCGCACGCCACCCGGGCGCCGCCGCCGCCGAGCGGCGCCGGATGGTCGGCGTGGTTGTCGCCGCCGGCATGAACCATCAACGAGCGATTGCGCACGTCGGCCAGCTTGAGCCTGGGCGCCAGCACGGGGGTGGCGGCGGTGCCGTCTGCCGCCACGTACAGCGGCGGCAGGTCGCCCAGGTGGCCGTCGCCCCAGGGCTCGCCGTGCCGCTTGGTGGCCTCGGGGTCCAGGTGGTCTCCGGCCGCCAACGCCGCCACCGGCTGGCCCTCTCGGTCGGCGGGTGCGCACGACGGGTTGGTGTGCACGTGAAAGCCGTGCAGGCCGGGCTGCAGGTTGTGCAGCTTCGGGTAGAACGCCAGGCCGAAGCGCGTCTCGACCAGCCGCACCGTGCCGACCGCAGCCCCGGCACCGCTGCTGCTGACGGTGGTGAGGTTCACGGTGGTTTCGGCGCCCAGGGCGCACACGCTGGCAAAGGTCAAGGCGCCGCAGAACAGGAGTCGCTTCATGATCTTGGAGGCTCTTCGAGGGGTGGGTGAACTGTCGCCGTCGCGCATTCTGCTCCCGAGCGGCTGCCGAGGTGAAGCGGCGTCACCCGGGTGCCGGGCTCACAGCTTGGGGATGCGGATGCGGCTGATCATCAGCGAGCCCGACAGCGCGAACATCAGCACCAGCGGGTGCAGCTTGAAGCCCGCGACGACGACCTCGCCGAACCACAACTGATCGCGGATCGCCCCGGTCCACGCCGCCAGCGCCAGCACCGCCACCAGCACGATCGACGTCGGGATCGGCGTGCCTTCGAAATGCGTGACCTTGCCGCTGCCTTGCGACATCGCCTCGGCGGTGACGTTGAAGCGCGCCAGGCGCGACACGCCGCAGGCCACGAAGTAGACCAGCACCACGCGGTCGTACAGGCCCTGCATGCCGCAGCCGTAGGCGATCACCGCCGGCGCCACGCCGAACGAGATGACGTCGGCCAGCGAGTCGAGCTCGCGCCCGAGGATCGAGCTCTTCTGCCGCCAGCGCGCGATGCGGCCGTCGAGCACGTCGAACACCAGCGCGGCGAGCACGAGCGCGCACGCGAACAGGATGTGCCGCACGTCCTGCCACTGCAGAAACGTCATGATCGAAAACAGCGCGCCGGTGCCGCAGACGGCGTTGCCGAGCGTGAACCAGTCCGCGAGGTGGAACTCGCGGATCATCGAAAACGGCTTCTTCGGTGCCGGGCTTGTCATGGCGTTGGAGAGGATTCTGCGACCAGTCCGCGCGTCACGCCCGGCGCTCGAACGCGAGCCTCACGCCGAGCGCCACCAGCACGGCGCCGCTCGAGCGGTGCAGCCACACCAGAACGCCGGGACGCGCGCGCAACCAGCCCGACAGCAGGCCCGCGAAGAGGCCGACCGGGCCCTTGACCACGAAGGTGAGCGCCGCGAACGCCAGCCCGAGCACGAACACCGACAGCGTGGGACGCACGGCCTCGGGCTGCACGAATTGCGGCAGGAACGCGAAGTAGAAAACCGCGATCTTCGGGTTGGACACGTTCGACAGCGCACCGTCGAGAAACAGCCGGCCCATCGAGCGCTGCGCGGACGCCTGCACCACGAACTCGGCCCTGCGGGTGCGCAACAGGCCCACGCCCAGGTAGATCAGGTAGGCGGCTCCCGCCAGCTTGAGCGCCACGAACAACCACTCCGACGTGCGCAGCACGGCACCCAACCCCAGCGTGGCGAGCACCGTGTGGCCGACGAGGCCCACGCTCACCCCGGCGGCGGTGGCGACTCCCGCGGTCGCGCCATGGGCAATCGACCTCGACATCACGAGCACCATGTCCTGACCCGGCGTCACGATCAGCACCAGCGACGCCACGATGAACAGCACCCAAGAGACTTCAACCACGGCAAACCCCCTCGGCCTCGAGCCGGCGTTGCGACAAATCGGCACGCACCGGAGCTACAGCTCCAGCGACATGAACACGCTGTTCGGGTCGGCCTTGTAGTCGGCGAACGGGCCGCAGAAGGTGAACCCGAAGCTCTGATACAGCCGCTGCGCCGGCTCGAAGGCTTGCATCGATCCGGTTTCGAGGCTGAGGCGGCGGTAGCCACGCGACCGCGCCTCGGCCACGAGGTGCGTGAGCATGGCGCGGCCGGCGCCGCGGCGGCGCAGTTGGCTTGGCGTGCGCATCGACTTGACTTCACCGTGCGCGGGCGTGAGCTCCTTGAGCGCGCCGCAACCCAGCAGGGTGGATCGATCCCAGATCGTCCAGAACGTGACGTCGGGCGCGCGCAGCTTCGTCAGGTCGAGCGCGTGCACGCTCTCCGGCGGCGACAACTCGTACATGTTGGCCAGATGCTCGCGCAGCAAGGCATGCACCTCATGCCGCGAAAGGTCGTCGAGTTCGATCTGCATGCGGTCGACGGCAGAGCGGGCGGTTGCGAAGCCGTGAATGCTCTCACAGGTTCATCCGGGGCGCCTCACCGCAGCTCCGCGTGGACATAGGAGTCCCAGGGGCAGAAGCTCTTCACGGTATTGAGCCAGTAGTCCAGATCGGCCTGCACCATGCTCGGCCTGCCATCGCACAGCTCGATGGCTGCATCGACCAGGGCCAGGTCGGCGAAGTGCCAGCTCCATGCCAGGTTGTGGCCACCGTTGCCGGCGCGAATGGGCCCGTTGGCGAACGAGCCGCGCTCCGACACCGGCAAGCCCAGTTGTGCCCTCGCCTGCGTGATGACCTGCGGCGAAGAAGTGGAAACGCGAAACTCTTCCGACGGCGGCAGGCCGCGCAGGCGAAACACGAACGTGGCGACTTCCTGCGGCGGATCGTTGCCGCCGCACGAGGCCAGCAGCGCGCAGGCAATGGCGGCAAGAAGCAGGCGATGACGCATGCGCGGGGTCTCACACCCGACCCGGCAACTGCGGATGCAGCAGATCCTTCCGGATTTCGAGCTGGATGTCATGGTACGGTCCGACCACCTCGCTCGCGAATGGCCCCTTCGCGGATGCGGGCGGGCTCTTCGAAGAGGTGGACTCGATGAAGCGTTCCAACTCCGGCAGGTCCTGCAAGAGCAGCCTGCCAGTCTCTGAGGGGATGCGGCCGCGATTCTGTTCGTACTCGGTGATGATCCTGGAGAGATACTTTTCCATCGACCACAGCCGCTTCTCGAGCTCGCCAGGCGACGAGAACGCTGGCGCGCTGTTCCTCACATCGCGCGCGAGATTCTCCAGCTCGAGCTGGGCGTCGTTCAAGAGATCGAAGCACGCGTCGTACTGGTCGGGTGCAACCAGCATGCCCGTGCTATGGATCTCCACCGCCCGGGCGCGCAACAGGCGGCGCACCTTCTTGGTCTGGCTGTAGGCCGCCATCGCACGAGTCAACGTGCCCTTGAGGAGATCTTCCCGATACTCCAGGGCTTTGCGCTCGAGCTCTCGCTGCTTGTCTTCGTTCTGTCGTTGGCGCTGATACTCGAATACGAACAGCGACACGACCGCGCTCGCCACGGCAACCACACCAAGCTGCAGAAGCGCCTTTGCCACTTCCATCGCGAAGCTGCCCGGGCTCGGCATTGGCATGGCCAGCAGGACGCCGACACACACCGCGAACAACACGCCCAGAAGCACCGCCAGTCGCTTGGTCATATGTACCTCCAACGGTTGGGTGTCACCTTGCACCCGCTGCTGCGCGTTTCGCTACTCGCTTCTTGAGGTGATAGGTGAGAGATGCAGCAATGCAAACAGCCAGGGCGTCTCGAGGCACAGTTTCCGACAGCTCGAAGACCAGCGCCCGGTTTCCTTCGAACTTGAAGTCGTTCGGAAACATGGTTCTGAACGACTCGATCAGGTGGGTCTGGCAGTGGAAGTACATCGCGTACTGACCTGGAGTCTTGCTTTTCCAGTCCACTCGAACGGTACTACCCGCCTTGTTCTTGGTTGTGTAGGCGGGTTCGCCCCATTTCAGGGACTCCTCGATCTCGCCGATTCCGTCTGTGGCCTCGGCGGTACGAAATACGAGCTCCCTGAGAGCGAGGAGCCGTTTGCGAGGCACCGGCGGATACGAATCGAACTTGGCTTTGACTTCGGGATCGGCAAATGGCTTCATTTCGAACCTGGGAGCCGCTGGGGCGTTTGGGCCTTGCCTACGTCGCGACTCTGGCACGCGTGGCCCAAGCCCGCGCAGTCAACGAGATCGACCCGTTGGCCTCGGTCGGCAACTGCTCTCGTATGCGGTCGCGCAGGCGCGCTCTCGTGGCTTCATCGAGCGACATCGCGTAGGCCGGGGCCGGCCCCTGGCCGCCGAGAAAGGGCCGCCAGTAGTCATCGAAATCGGTAAACGGCGTTGGGATGTCGATGGGTTTCACGTGAACTTCCTGCAGCCCCGCACTGGCGAAGAGCGCCTCGAGCGCTTGCGGCCGGCACAGCGGGAAACGCACGCCTTCATCGAGTGTGGCGGCCTGCGGGTCGAGCGCGACCGCCGCGTCCCAGAAGAACCGCATGAGATCCATCCGTCCCGCGTAGTCCCACACGTACGCGGCGATCGTGCCGCCCTTGCCCGCTACCCTCGCCATCTCACGAAGCGCAGCGGGCTGTTCCGGCACGAAGTTCAACACCAGGCCGGAGACCACCACGTCGACCGACGCGTCACCGAGCGGGATCGCGGTGGCGCTTCCTCGATGAAGCGCCGCCGTGCCCGCGAGATTCTCTTTCGCGGTGTTCAGAAATCCCTCCGAAGGCTCGACACCCGCCACCGACGCGGGCGAGCAGCCGTCCACGATCGCCGCGCACAACGCCCCGGTCCCGCACCCCACGTCGAGCCACCTCCGGCCGGGCGGAATGTTCAACCAAGAGAGAAACAGCGGCGCGACCCGACGGCTCCAGCGGCCGACGTACTGCTCGTACGGACTCCCGCGCTCCCAGGTGTCGGAGACATGCTTGTCGTCCACCATCAGACCTCCTGCGCAACGGCTGACTACCGGCACCTCGACATGAGTCGGCAGGCCCCCTGCGCGATGCTCAGTCTGTCAATGCCGAGGAGCCAGAGGGAACACATGCATCGGCTCCCACCGACCAGCAGCGTTTTCCATGAGCACCAGTTCGCTGCACGAGCAGGCGATGCCGGCACTGCCGGAGAGCGAGCTCAGCAGCTCGGCTTCGGCATGACTTTGCTCTGCTCCGCCGGCTTGCGCAACGGTCAGGTGTGGAACGATGGCCTCGTAGCGGCCACCGTACGGTGGGAACTCGGGGAACTCGTGGGCCAGGAGTCTTGTGAGCTCGATGAACGGTGATGCCGGCTCCGGTGCAAGGTAGAGCACACCGGGAAAGCGGTCGACCCTTGCGAGACTGAAGGCGAACCCACACGTTCCAGCCACTGCCGCGCGAACTTGCTGGAGCACGGCGGCGCCCATCAGCTCCGGTGGCATGAATGGATAGAGCAGCGTGATGTGGGCCGGCATGCCGAGCGCTGCCGAAGGATCGAACCGTTCGCGCAAGCGCGCCACGCAGGGCTCTGCTTCAGGTACACGAACGATGATTGCGGACTCAGCCACTCGAGACAGTCAACGCTTGAGCTCAGCCAGTTGCGGGGCGCAGCGCCATTCTCCGGTACCGAGAGCTCGGTCCCGTCGGGCATGCCAGTGCCACCCGCAAGCGCGTCAGCGCAGCAAACGGCGCACCGCAGCAGCGGCTTTTTGTGCCGCGGGCAGCTGGCTGCCCAGGCGGCGCTTGATCTGGCCCTTCAAACCCAGCCGCAGGCCGAAGCGCAGCGGCTCGTCGTCGCCGACCACCTGGTAGAGCATGCGCCGGTCGAGCGCGCTACCCCAGCCGCTGGGCTCGCGCACGAATTCGGCGATCGCCATGGTGCGGGTTCCGGTTTCCCTGCTCCAGTCTTCGAACGCGCGCTGCTCGGAAGCCTTCTCGCCAAGGAACTCGTCGAACAGCAGCAGGCTGCCAGTGCGCAGCAGGGGCGTCAGCCAGCGCAGCGCGCACAGCGTCGAGCTGTAGAGATCGGCGTCGAGCGAGGCGAGAGCCACGGTGCCGACTTCCTTCGCCAGATCCGGCGTGAGCGAGTCTTC
>DATDJF010000392.1:0-3028 GCA_036520715.1 Burkholderiaceae bacterium
CGCGCGACAGCGCGCCGCCGGTGAACACGCTGGTGGCCACGGCCCGGCAGTGGGCGGCGGCCGGGCTGATCGATGCGACGTCCAACCTCGCGGCGTCGAAGGTCTGGCTGTTCGCCGGCGCCAACGACAGCGTGCTCGTGCCGGCGCTCGACGCCGATCTCAAGCGTTTCTACGAGGCCTTCGTGCCGCCGGCGAACATCGTGATGCGCGCCGACGTGCCGGCCGAGCACGGCATGCCGACCGACGACTTCGGCAGCGCCTGCGGCCACCGCGGCCTGCCGTTCATCAACGACTGCGACGTCGATGGTGCCGGCGAGCTGCTGCGCCATTTGATCGGCGCGCTGGCGCCGCGCCACGACGGCGCGTTGAGCGGGCGCCTGGTCGAGTTCGACCAGCATGAGTTCATCGCTGCGGGCCAAGGCATGGCGGCCACCGGCTGGTTGTTCGTGCCGCAGGCGTGCACGCCGAACGCAGCCTGCAAGCTGCACGTGGTGCTGCACGGTTGCGGGCAGAACGTCGAGTCGCTCGGTGACGTGTACGTCAAGCGCACCGGCTACAACCGCTGGGCCGACGGCAACCGCCTGGTCGTGCTGTATCCGCAGACCAGCAACGACGCGCTCAACGCCTGCTGGGACTGGTGGGGCTACACCGGTGCCGGCTACGCGCAGAAGGCGGCGCCGCAGATCGCCGCCATCGTCGCGATGGTCGAGCGGCTGGCCGGCACGCCGCCGGTGTGCAGCGAGGCGATGAACGGCTGGCACGTGTGGGCCGGGCGCGCACGCTGGGACGGCTTCGGCTCGGCGGTCGCCAACGGCTCGGGCCAGCGCCTGGGCTGGTGGTGGCGCACCACCGCACTGCGCGAGTCCCCGCGCGGGCACTTCGTCGAGGGACGGTGCTGATGCGATCTGCAGCGTCAGCGCGGCGCGGTGGGCGGTACCCGGTATGGGCTCCTGCTGTGGCGAGCGGCCTTGCAGGCCGACTCCGCTGCGATGCTCGCACCGGGGTCGCGCCGCGAAACTCGCTTCACTCACTTCGTTCGTTGCGCTCGAACAATCGCGGCGAGTCAGATGAACGATGCGCGCTGCGCGCGCCGACCCCGGCGCTGCGCTTCTCGCCGCCCCACAAGTCGCCCACCCCGGATACCGCCCCCGGCTCTGCTCGCTCGATCTCCGCGCGAGGCGAGCGATGACAGCGCTGCTGCAAACGCACGACCTCACGATCCGTTTCGGTGGACACGTGGCGGTCGATCACGTGTCGTGTGCCTTCGAGGCCGGCACGCTGACCGCGATCGTCGGGCCCAACGGCGCCGGCAAGACCACCTACTTCAACCTGATCTCGGGCCAGTTGCGCGCCAGCGAAGGCCGCGTGCTGCTCAACGGCGACGACGTCACGGGGCTGCCGGCGCCGCTGCGCACGCGGCGCGGGCTCGGCCGCGCGTTTCAGCTCACGCAGCTGTTCCCCAAGCTCACGGTGCAGGAGAACGTGCGGCTGGCGGTGCAGGCGCGCGAGCAGGGCCGCGGCGGCCACGGCATCGACATCTGGCGCGTCTGGCTCGACCGCGAGGCCTGGATCGACGAGGCCCGTTCGATCCTCGACGGTGTGCGCCTCGCCGACAAGGCCGGCGTCGCCGCCAGCGCACTGCCGCACGGCGACCAGCGCAAGCTCGAGGTGGCGATGCTGATGGCGCTGGATCCGCTGGTCTACATGTTCGACGAGCCCACCGCCGGCATGAGCGTCGACGAAGTGCCGGTGGTGCTCGACCTGATCCGTTTGCTCAAGGCGCGCAAGGACCGGCTGATCCTGCTGGTCGAGCACAAGATGGACGTGGTGCGCGAGCTGTCCGATCGCATCGTCGTGCTGCACAACGGCGCGCTGGTGGCCGATGGCGAACCTGCCGCCGTGATCGCATCGCCCGTCGTGCAGCAAGCCTACCTCGGCATGGCCGCGGAAGAGCCTGCATGAGCACGACCCTGCTCGAACTCAGTGGCGTGCACACGCACATCGGCGCGTATCACATCCTGCACGGCGTGAGCTTCGCGGTGCGCGAGGGCGAGGTGACGATGCTGCTCGGCCGCAACGGCGCCGGCAAGACCACCACGCTGCGCACGATCATGGGGCTGTGGGCCGCGAGCCAGGGCGACATCCGCTTCAAGGGTGAGCCGCTGAAGGGCCTGGCCACACCCGACATCGCCAGCCGCGGCATCGCCTACGTGCCCGAGAGCATGGGCATCTTCACCGACCTCACGGTGCAGGAGAACTTCGTGCTCGCCGCGCGCGCGGCGCGCCACGCGGGCGAGCTCGACACACGGCGGCTCGAGTGGATCTTCGGCCTCTTTCCGGCGCTGAAGAAGTTCTGGCTCTATCCGGCGGGCAAGTTGAGCGGAGGGCAAAAGCAGATGCTGGCGGTGGCGCGCGCCATCGTCGAGCCGCGTGCGCTGCTGCTGATCGACGAGCCGAGCAAGGGCCTGGCGCCGTCGATCATCAACAACCTGATCTCGGCGTTCAACGAGCTGAAGCGACAGCGCACGACCGTCCTGCTGGTCGAGCAGAACTTCCACATGGCGCGTGCACTCGGCGACCAGGTGGCGGTGATGGACAACGGCGCCGTGGTGCACACCGGTTCGATGCGCGAACTCGCAGACGACGAGGCGTTGCAGCAACGCCTGCTGGGTCTGTCGCTGACGGTGCACCAATGAACACCACTACCGTTACCACAGCGGCCGCGGGTGCGGCAATCCCGAAGGCCACGTTCGATTGGAAACCGGTCGCACTGCTGGTCGGCATCGCGCTGGCGGGCCTGCCGCTGATCGGCTCGCCGTCGACCTGGGTCACGCTGACCGTGGCGGGTCTGGCGATGGGCATGATCATCTTCATCATCGCGTCCGGTCTGACGCTGGTGTTCGGCCTGATGGACGTGCTGAACTTCGGCCACGGCGTGTTCATCGCGCTCGGCGCCTTCATGGCCACCAGCGTGATGGGCGGCATGGGCGCGTGGGCCGGCGACTCCGGCGCCGCCAACCTGGTGGCG
>DATDJF010000393.1:0-21041 GCA_036520715.1 Burkholderiaceae bacterium
CGCGCCGGCCAAGCCCGCGCTGCGGGTGGTCAAGTCGGGCAGCGTCGAGGCTGCCGAGCGGGCCAAGCAGGCCGAGGCCGATGGCCGCCGCAAGTCGGCCGAGGCCGAGGCCGCCGCGATCCGCGCGATGATGGCCGCGCCCAAGAAGGTGCTGACTGCCAAGAAGCCCGAAGAGGCCAAGCCGGGCGAAGCCGGCAAGGAAGGCATCACGGGCACGATCCACAAGCCCAAGGCGGCGCCGGGCGCCGCAGCCCCCGGCAGCACCACGGCCAAGCCGGGTGACAAGAAATCGGTCAAGTCCGAGAAGCTGTCGTCGAGCTGGGCCGACGATGCCGCCAAGAAGCGCGCGCTCAAGACCCGCGGCGACAGCGGCGGCGGGCGCGCCGGCTGGCGCTCGCCGCGCGGCGCGCGCAAGGGCGACCGCAGCGACGATTCACCGGCCTTCACGGCACCGGCCGAGTTCGTGACGCAGGAAGTGCACATTCCGGAGACCATCAGCGTCGCCGACCTGGCGCACAAGATGAGCGTCAAGGCCAGCGAAGTCATCAAGCAGCTGATGAAGCTCGGCCAGATGGTCACCATCAACCAGCAGCTCGACCAGGAGACCGCGATGATCGTGGTCGAGGAGATGGGCCACAAGGCGCTGGCGGCCAAGCTCGACGACCCCGAGGCGTTCACCGAAGAAGACACCGCGGGCCAAGCCGGCGAGCTGACGGCGCGCGCGCCGGTGGTCACCGTGATGGGCCACGTCGACCACGGCAAGACCTCGCTGCTCGACTACATCCGCTCCACGCGCGTGGCGGCCGGCGAGGCCGGCGGCATCACGCAGCACATCGGCGCCTACCACGTGCAGACGCCGCGCGGCATGATCACCTTCCTCGACACGCCGGGCCACGCCGCGTTCACCGCGATGCGCGCGCGCGGCGCCAAGGCCACCGATATCGTGATCCTGGTGGTGGCGGCCGACGACGGCGTGATGCCGCAGACCAAAGAAGCCATCCACCACGCCAAGGCCGCCGAGGTGCCGATCGTGGTGGCAATGAACAAGATCGACAAGCCAGAGGCCAACGCCGAGCGCGTGAAGAACGAACTGGTGGCCGAGAGCGTGGTGCCCGAAGAGTTCGGCGGTGATTCGCCGTTCGTGGCGGTGTCGGCCAAGACCGGGCAGGGCATCGACAACCTGCTCGAGCAAGTGCTGCTGCAGGCCGAGGTGCTGGAGCTCAAGGCCGCTGCCAATGCGATGGCGCGTGGCCTGGTGATCGAAGCGCAACTCGACAAGGGCCGCGGTCCGGTGGCCACCGTGCTGGTGCAGTCGGGCACCTTGAAACGCGGCGACGTGGTGCTGGCCGGCGCGAGTTACGGCCGGGTGCGCGCGATGCTCGATGAAGACGGCAAACCGACCAACGAGGCCGGGCCGTCGATTCCGGTGGAGATCCAGGGTCTCACCGAAGTGCCGCAGGCCGGCGACGAATTCATGGTGCTGGCAGACGAGCGCCGGGCGCGCGAGATCGCCACCTTCCGTCAGGGCAAGTACCGCGAGGTCACGCTCAACAAGCGCCAGGCCGCCAAGCTGGAGAACATGTTCGAGAACATGGGCGAAGGCGCCGCGCAGACGCTGTCGCTGATCCTGAAGGCCGACGTGCAGGGTTCGCAGGAGGCGCTCGCGCAGTCGCTGGTGAAGCTGTCGACCGACGAGGTCAAGGTGCAGGTGGTGCACGCGGCCGTGGGCGGCATCAGCGAGAGCGACGTCAATCTGGCGATCGCGTCGAAGGCCGTGATCATCGGCTTCAACACGCGCGCCGACGCAGGTGCGCGCAAGCTGGCCGAGAACAACGGCATCGACATCCGCTACTACAACATCATCTACGACGCGGTCGACGAGGTGAAGGCGGCGATGGCCGGCATGCTTGCACCGGAGCAGAAGGAAGAGGTCATCGGCAGCGCCGAGATCCGCCAGGTGTTCCGCGTCAGCAAGGTTGGCGCGATCGCCGGCTGCATGGTGACAGCGGGCACGGTACGCCGCAGTGCCCGTGTGCGTGTGCTGCGCGACCACGTGGTGGTGTTCACCGGCGAGCTCGACAGCCTCAAGCGCTTCAAGGACGACGTGCGCGAGGTCAAGGAAGGCTTCGAGTGCGGCCTGAACATCAAGAACTACAACGACATCGCAGAGGGCGACCAGTTGGAGTTCTTCGAGATCAAGGAAGTCGCCCGCACGCTGTAGAGCGCGGTGTTCGCCTGACCAGCAAACCCCGCCTCTGACCAGGCGGGGTTTGTTCTTCCAGGCACCGCACGACGACCGACCATGCGCCACAAGAGATCGATCCCCAACCGCGGCTTTCGCGTCGCCGATCAGATCCAGCGTGATCTGGCCGAGCTGATCCGCACGCTGAAGGATCCGCGCGTGGGCATGGTCACGATCAACACCGTCGAGGTGTCGCCCGACTACGCGCACGCGCAGGTGTACTTCTCGCTGCTGGTAGGCAGCCCCGAAGAGTGCGAAGCCGCGCTCAACGAGGCGGCGGGCTTTCTGCGCAACGGCTTGTTCAAGCGGCTGACGATTCACACGGTGCCGACGCTGCACTTCCATTTCGACAAGACCACCGAGCGCGCGGCCGAAATGAGCGCGCTGATCCGCAAGGCCAACGAGCCATCGTCGGGAGCCGGCCAATGAACGGCGGCAAGCCCGTACGCCAGGCGCGCCGCGCGGTGCATGGCGTGCTGCTGCTCGACAAGCCCGTCGGCCTCACCAGCAACCAGGCGCTGCAGCGCGCCAAGCGGCTGCTGCGCGCCGAGAAGGCAGGGCATACGGGTACGCTGGACCCGCTCGCCGACGGGCTGCTGCCGATCTGCTTCGGCGCGGCGACCAAGTTTGCGCAGGCCTGCCTCGATGCCGACAAGTGCTACCGCGCCACGCTCGCGCTCGGCGAGCGCACGGTGTCGGGCGACCGCGAGACCCCGGTGATCGAGCGCCGGCCGGTGAACGTGGACCGCGCCGCCGTCGATGGCGCCTGCCGCGGTTTTGTCGGTGTGATCGAGCAGTTGCCGCCGATGCATTCGGCGCTCAAGAAAGACGGCAAGGCACTCTACGACTACGCCCGCGCGGGCCTCGAGGTCGAACGAGCGCCCCGTCGCGTGACGATCCTGCGCATCGAAGTCGTCGAGTTCAACGGGCAGCGGCTGGTGATCGATGTCGCCTGCAGCAAGGGCACCTACATCCGCGCGCTGGCCGACGACATCGGGCGCACGCTGGGCTGCGGCGCACATCTGGCGGCGCTGCGCCGCACCGGCGCCGGGCGCCTCGACGTGCGCGACGCGGTGACCCTCGAAGCACTGGAAGCGCTCAGCGAGGCCGATCGCGATGCGCTGCTGCGGCCAACGGACTGCCTGCTCGCCGATTGGCCGGCAGTGCGCCTGGACGCCGACGACGCCGGCCGCTTCCTGTCGGGCCTGCGCCGCCGCATCGACGGCAACGACGCCGCAGCCGTTCGCGTCTACGCCGCGCAGCCCGAGGCCTTTCTCGGCAGCGCCCACATCACGGCCGGCGAATTGATCGCCGATCGTCTCCTGAGTCCCCTCGAAGTGCGCGCGACGATCGCGGCCTGACAACAGCACAAGATGACCACCCCCACGCTCACTCCGTTCGCTGCCCCCCGAGGGGGCTTCGGTGCCCTTCGGGCGGCCGGGCGGGCACCGACATGAACACCCAAATCCGCAACATCGCGATCATCGCGCACGTCGACCACGGCAAGACCACGCTGGTCGATCAGCTGCTGCGCCAGAGCGGCACTTTCCGCGAGAACCAGCAGGTGGCCGAGCGCGTGATGGACAGCAACGACCTCGAGCGCGAGCGCGGCATCACCATCCTGGCCAAGAACTGCGCGGTGCGCTGGCAAGGCACCCACATCAACATCGTCGACACGCCGGGTCATGCCGACTTCGGTGGCGAAGTGGAACGGGCGCTGTCGATGGTCGACGGCGTGCTGCTGCTGATCGACGCCGTCGAGGGCCCGATGCCGCAGACGCGCTTCGTCACCCGCAAGGCGCTGGCGTTGGGCTTGAAGCCGATCGTCGTGGTCAACAAGGTCGATCGACCCGGCGCGCGCTGCGACGAGGTCATCAACGCCACCTTCGACCTCTTCGACAAGCTCGGCGCCAGCGAGGCGCAGCTCGACTTTCCGGTCGTCTACGCCTCGGGCCTCGAAGGCTGGGCCACCATGAAGTCTGGCGAGGTGGGCAGCGACCTCGCGCCGCTGTTCGAGGCGGTGCTGCAGCACGTGCCCGCGCACGCCGGCGACGAGAATGCGCCGCTGCAACTGCAGATCGCGTCGCTCGACTATTCGAGCTACGTCGGACGCATCGGCGTCGGACGCGTCAACCAGGGCACGATCCGTCCGGCGATGGATGTGGCGGTCTGCGATGGTGTCGACGGCGTGCCGCGCAAGGCCCGCATCAACCAGGTGCTCACCTTCGAGGGGCTCGAGCGCCAGCAGGCCGAGAGCGCCGGCCCGGGCGACATCGTGCTCGTCAACGGCATCGAAGACATCGGCATCGGCATGACGATCACCAGCCTCGAGACGCCGCTGCCGCTGCCGATGCTGCAGGTCGACGAGCCGACGCTGACGATGAACTTCTGTGTCAACACCTCGCCGCTGGCCGGGCGCGAAGGCAAGTTCGTCACCAGCCGGCAGATCCGCGACCGGCTCGATCGTGAGTTGCAGAGCAACGTGGCGCTGCGCGTGAAGGATACCGACGAGGACGGCATCTTCGAGGTGTCGGGGCGCGGCGAACTGCACCTGACGATCCTGCTGGAGAACATGCGCCGCGAGGGCTACGAGCTCGCGGTGTCACGCCCGCGCGTGGTGCTGCACGAGGTGGACGGCGAGAAACACGAGCCGATCGAGCTCTTGACGGTGGACATCGAAGACCAGCACCAGGGCGCCGTGATGCAGGAGCTCGGCGCGCGCAAGGGCGACCTCGCCGACATGCAAAGCGATGCGCGCGGCCGCGTACGGCTGGACTACCGGGTGCCGGCGCGTGGGCTGATCGGTTTTTCCACCGAGTTCCTCAACATCACGCGAGGCACCGGGCTGATGAGCCACATCTTCGACGGCTACGAGGCGCTGAAGGGCGACATTGGCGGCCGCAAGAACGGCGTGCTGATCAGCCACGAGGACGGCGAGATCGTGACCTACGCGCTGGGCAAGCTCGACGACCGCGGCCGCATGTTCGTCAAGGCCGGCGATCCGGTGTACGAGGGCATGATCGTCGGCATCCACAGCCGCGACAACGATCTGGTGGTCAACGCGGTGCGGCAAAAGCAGCTCACCAACTTCCGCGTCTCGGGCAAGGAAGACGCGATCAAGATCACGCCGCCGATCGAATTGACTCTCGAGAGCGCGGTGGAGTTCATCGCCGACGACGAGCTGGTGGAGATCACGCCGAAGAGCATTCGGCTGCGTAAGAGGTTCCTGAAGGAGCATGACCGCAAGAGAGCCGCCAGGGAGGCGGCTTGACTGCGACGGCAGCGCAGCCGAATGCCTCGGCTTCGCCGTTCCGTTCGCTCCCCCGAGCCCCCTCCGGGAGGGGGCTCCGGCATGAGAGACACCCGGGCCGCTGCGCGGCCCTCTGAAACCCGATGCCCCACTCGCGCGCGGTGCTGCTGATGGTCCTCGTCACGCTGATGTGGAGCATTGCCGGCGTCGTCACGCGCCAGCTGCAGGCGGCGGAGGCCTTCGAGATCAACTTCTGGCGCAGCGCGTTCTGCATGCTGGCGCTGTCGGTGGGCCTGTCGTGGATGCGAGGCGCGCAGTGGTGGAGCGAGTTGCGGCACGCACGCTGGCCGGTGTGGCTGTCCGGGCTGTGCTGGGCGATCATGTTCACCGCCTTCATGGTGGCGATCACGCTGACCACCGTGGCCAACGTGCTGGTAACGCTGTCCATCGGGCCGCTGGTCACGGCGCTGTTTGCCCGTGTGGTGCTGCATCACAAACTGCCGCGCCGCACCTGGGTGGCCATCGCGGTGGCAGGCGCCGGTATCGCGTGGATGTTCGGCCGCGAGATGCAGCTGGGCACCGGTGCGCTGGCCGGCATGGCGGTGGCGCTGGCAGTGCCGTTGGCGGGCGCTACCAACTGGACGCTGCTGCAGCACATCGCGCGTGGCAGCGGCGACCCCGACGAGCCGGCGCACGACATGCTGCCCGCCGTGTGGATCGGCGCCGTGCTGTCGTCGCTGGCCACGTTGCCGCTGGCCTGGCCATTGCGCAGCTCCGGCCATGACCTCGCGTTGCTGGCGTTGCTCGGCGTGGTGCAGCTGGCGATTCCCTGCCTGCTCGCCGTGTGGTTGACACGCGTGTTGCCCGGGCCCGAGATCGCGTTGCTCGCTGTGTTGGAACTGATCTTCGGCGTCGCCTGGGTGTGGCTGTGGGCCGGCGAGGCCCCCGGAGCGGCGACGCTCCTCGGCGGCAGCCTGGTGCTGGCGGCGCTGGTGGGCAACGAGTTGCTGGCGTTGCGAGGCCGCCGCCGCGACGCGCGCCTGCCCGTGCCCGGCTAGACTGCGGCGCTTGCGTTTTCTGTCGCCGCGGCACTGGCGCCGTCGCGCCCTGACTCAGCATGCCGTTTCGCAGCACCGACCTGCATTCGCCGCACACCGCCGACCCCGAGGCTCCGGTGGTGCTGCGCTTCCCCGCGGTCGGCGACACGGTGCTGCTCACCGTGCTGCTCGAGGCCTTGTGGCAGCGCTACGGCAAGCCGGTGCACCTGCTGGCATCGGGCGCCTGGACGCCGCTGCTGCTGCAGGCCGACCCGGCGCTGTCGGAACTGCGCATGGTGTGGAGCCGTCGCACACCGTTCTGGATGACGCCGTCGCGCTGGTCTGCCCAGGCCTGGTTGCGCGCGCACCGCGGGCCGGTCTACCTGTGCGACCCCGACGTCTACGCCGAGCGCATCGTCCAGCGCGCCGGCGTGCCGGACGATCGCCTGGTGCGCGCCTGGCAACACTGGCCGGGCGATGACATTCACTGGGCCGACTGGTGGCTCGAGGTGGCGCAGCTCGACGCCACCGCGGTGCCTGGGCCGGCGCGGCGCACGCAGGCAGCGGCGCTGCCGCGCCTGGTCGTGCCCGAGTCATGGCATGCACAAACGCGACAGTGGCTGGGTCAGCAAGCCTTGAACGACCGGCCGCTGGTGCTGGTGCAGCCGGGCCACAAGAAGACGCACAAGCGCGGCCGCATCGCCACTGCCATGCACGACAAGCATTGGCCGGCCGAACGCTGGGGCGCCGTCATCCGCGCCGTGCTCGCCGACCTCCCCGGCGCGGCGGTGCTGGTCTGTGGCTCGTCGCGCGAAGCGCCGCTGGTGCAGGAGATCATCGACGCCGCCGGAGCGCCCGCGGACGGGCACCGCGTCGTCAACATCGCGGCCATGAAGACGAGCTTGCAGCGCCTGGTGGGGCTGACGGCGATCGCGCACAGCATGATTTCAGTCGACACCGGCCCCGCCCACATCGCCGGCGCGATGGACTGTCCGCTCGTCGTCCTTTATGGCAGCTTCGGCTGGGGCCGCTGGAAGGTGCGCTCGGCGAGCGGCAATGTGCAGGCGCTCGGTCCACGGGCGCCGACCCCGGGCGCCCAGGTGATGAGCATCGGCGTCGACGCGGTGCTCGAGGCTTGGCGTGCCTTGCGGCCGCGCAGCGTGGTAGCACCTGCGAGCGTGGTCACGACGCCATGAGCACAACGGCCGGCGGCGGCTGACGCTAGGGAGACCCCTCCAGCGCGACCGATGAGCGGCTGGGTACCATGGCCGCATCGTGTTGCGAGAGGTCGCTGCCCAACGCCCGCATGAAGACTCAATCCAAGGTTGTGCCGCCGCGGCGGCAGGCGGCTGTGGCCGGGCATAAGGACAAGGGCGCGGCGCCCAGTCCGTGGCTGATGCTGCTCGAGGCGCGCGCGCCCTGGGAAGCCGCGGCGTTGGCGATGGCCACGCCGTGGCTCAACCGGCTGCCCGACGGCGATGGTCATCCGGTACTCGTGTTCCCCGGCCTGGCCGCGTCTGACTTGAGCACCGCGCCGCTGCGCGCGTTCCTGCGACGCCGCGGACACTGGACCCACGCCTGGAAGCAGGGCTTCAACTTCGGCCCGCGACACGGCGTGCTGCACGGCTGCCGCGACCGTCTGAAGCAGCTCGCCGATCGCCACGGCGTGCAGGTCAGCCTGATCGGTTGGAGCCTGGGCGGCGTCTATGCGCGCGAATTGGCGAAAGAAGCGCCCGACCTGGTGCGCTGCGTGGTCACGCTCGGCTCACCGTTCGCAGGCCATCCGCGCGACACCAACGCGTGGCGCGTCTACGAGTGGATGAGCGGCCAGTCGTTGCATGACAACCCGTCGTTGCGGCAGCAACTTCGCACGGCACCACCGGTGCCGACGACGTCGATCTTCTCGCGTTCCGACGGCGTGGTGGCCTGGCACTGCAGCGTCAACGAGGTGCTGCCACACACCGAGAACATCGAGATCGCCGCCAGCCACGTCGGCATGGGCGTCAACCCGCTGGCGCTGTATGTGGTGGCCGACCGCTTGCGGCAAGATCCCCGACGCTGGCAGCGCTTCGACGCCGGCGGCGCACGCCGCTGGCTGTTCCGGCACGCGCAGCCGCCGGCGGCCGCCTAGGCAGGCGGCCCAGCGAGCGGCGCGCGTTCAGTTGGCGTTGAGGTTACCGAGCGGGATCGCCACGTAGGTGCTGGTCCCTGGTCGACGCCACTGCAGCTGCATCACGGCCTGGCCGCCGTTCTCGTAGTACTCCAGCGTCACCGCGACACGTTGGCCGGCGGTGAGATTGATGTTGCCCGTGGTGTTGTTGGTCGCTGAGTGGTTGGTCCAGTTGTTGATCGCCTGGGTGCCGCCGATCGACAGCCGGACGCCGTCGTCCGATACCGTGCGGAATCGGTAGGCGCCGGTGTTCGGAATCGTGATGGTTCCGGTCCAGCGAACCGAGAACTGATTGGCCGGCACGCCGGTGCCGGGCGCTGCGCTGCCCCAGTTGAAGTTGACCGCCTCGGTGCGCGTCAACAGCGGGTTGCCGGCCAGCGCCATGCCGCCGTAGTAGCGGCCGACCAGGCCGCCGCCGTTGGCCTGTGGCGAGGGCGCGCTGGCCTCGTCGCTGCCGATCTCGCGCAGGTAGGCCACCAGCCGGTCGAGGTCGGCGTCGTTGACCGACACGATGCTGTGCGCCCGCACGGCTGCTGCAAGCGTCGGCGCCGAGCCATCGTGCAGGTACGGCGCCGTGGCCCAGACGTCGCGCAGCGTCGGGATGTCGATCCCGGTCAGCGCGGCACCCAGCCGTTGCCCGCTGCTCGGCTTGATCGTGCCGACGTTGGCGGGGTTGTTGGCGCCGCTGTTGGTGAACGCGGCACCGCCATGGCACGACGCGCAATTGAGCGTCGTGAAAACCTGCCGCCCTTCGCTGGCCAGCGTGCTCAGCGCGCCTGCGGCGGCGCGCCACGGGCTCGGATCGAACGTGTTGAGCGACGCCACGTAGGCGGCCAGGGCATCGAGATCCGCGGATACGCCCGCCTTGACGGTGCCCAACGGCTGGCTGCGCGTGCCGGTGGTGAACTGAGCGTCGGTCATCAGTCCGCTGCCGCCGGCCAGCGTGCGGATCTGGCCTTCGAAGTCCTGCACTTCGTCGAAGTTGTTGCTCCAGTGCAGGAAGCCCTGAGCGCCGCCGCGTCCGCGCAGGTTGCTGGTGTTGCGCAGGCCCTCGCCGGCCTGCGTCAAGTCCCACACGCGCCCGTCGTGGCCGCCATCGTTGTGGCAGCTCGCGCAACTCATGTAGCGATCTCGGGCGAGGCGGGTATCGCGCGCGTCGTAGAAGAACTGCTTGCCGCGCAGCACGTTGGCGGCGAGTCGCTCAGTGCCTACCGAAGCCAGCGTCGCCAGCGGCGCGGCGGAGGCCAGCCCTTGTTCGATCAGCGGCGTCAGATCGAACACGCCGATCGTGCGGTCCATGAAGTTGTGGACGTACAGCGTGCGCCGGTCCGGCGACACCAGCACGCCCTGCGGCGCCCGGCCGACGTCGATGCGCAGCAGCTGGTTGCGGCCATGCGCGTCGAGCACCGCGACTTCACGGCTGGTCTCCAGCGCGACGAACAGGTACACGCCCAGCGGGTCGAACGCCGCCGCGCTGGCGACACTGGCGTTGTCGTGGTCGACGCGCGCCGCCGGATCTTCGCGCCCCGTGTTCAGGTCGATGCGCGAGCTGATGGCGCGCACAGTGTTCTGGAAGTTCAGCGCCAGTTGCGCAGGGTCGCGTGCCGTGCCGCGCAGCACGTTGTCCTGCTTGCTCGGCACGAACGCCTGCGTGCCGTCGGGCGAGAGCGCTGCCGCGCCGAGGTAGTTGGGAATGCCGCGGCCCTGGCTCTCGGTGTCCGGCGCGTCGCTGTGCGCCAGCACGATCGTCTGCGCGATGGCCATCGTCGGCGTGTTGACCACCACGACCTCGCCGCCGCCTGAGGCGGTTTGCACCGCTGTCGTGCCTTCACCGGCCAGTGGCGGCGTGATGAAGCGCGACACGAAGGCCGTGGCTCCGTCGCCCGACACCGATACGTGGCGCGGGTTGGCACCGACCGCCAAGCTGCCGAGCACGGCGCCGCTGGCGGAGTCGAGCCTCGTCAGCGTGCCGGAGCCCTCGAGTGCCACCAGCGCGGCATTGCCCGTGCGCACCATCGCCACGCCATATGGCGATGACCCGCGTGGCAAAACGATCGTCTGCGTCACCGCCAGCGTCGTGGTGCTGATCACGCTGATCGAGGCCGCGCGCTGGTTGACCACCCACATTGCCGAGCCGCTCGGCGTCAGCGCCAGCGTGCGCGGCGCACCGCCGACGGCGACCTCCGCCAGCTTGGCGCGGGTGGCGGCATCGAACACGCTCACCGTGTCGTTGTCGGGATTCACTGCCCACAGACGCGGGTTGCCTGCACTGCGTGGCTCCCACGCCAGGTTCGACGACATCGTCGGCGCTGCCGCGGTCGCTGGCAGGTACGCGTTGTGAACGATCGTGCGCCGCTGTTCGCTGCCGAACACGTCGCGCGCGGTCACGGCGACTTGGAAGACGCCGGGGCGCGCGAACGTGTGGCTGACCTGCGGATTGGCAGACCACTCGCTGACCGGCGTGCCGTCGCCGAAATCCCAGCTGTACAGCACGCCTTGCCCGGAGGCGCTGGCGGTGAACGTCGCCGCCGATCCCGTCGTGCTGGGCGGCGCGGCGCTCGGGGCGCTCAGCACCAATGGCGCCTGGGCGTTGACCGTCCACGTGATCGTCGTGCTGGTGCTGTTGTGGCCGTCACTGACGGCAAGCACGGCCGTGAAGACGCCGGCCGCGCTCAGCGTGCCGCTGATGCGCCCGCTCGCGTCGATGCCGAGGCCGGCCGGCAGCCCGCTGGCAGACCAGCGCAGCGGATCACCGTTGGGGTCGGTGGCGAGCAGCGGCAGGTCGACGCCATTGCCGACCACCGACACCTGGTCGCCCGGGCTGGAGAGGACGGGGACGACCGCGGTGTTCAACGCCGAGGCGACGTTGACGCGCATCAGCTTGGCCTCCGACGGCACGCCGGCGTCGTCAATCACGAACATCATCCACATGCCCGGCGGCACGTCGCTGGCACGACTGGGGATCTGTACCGACAGCGTTGAGCCGTCGGTGCTGAACGGCAGGTCGACGAAGCGCTGCTCCATGTTCCAGCCATGCGTGGCCGAGCCTGTCTTGGCCAGCGTCACGCGGTGGATCGGGCGGCCGCCGCCGGCGACGACCTGGACCGTGCGGCCGGCGTCTACCACGGTGGGCGCGCTGCTGATCGAGGGCCGCGCCGCAATCGCGCCGGCGGCCGTGAACAGGTACGGCGGGTAGTAGATCTCCCGGTTGAGGTTGCCGGGCACGCCCGACGGCGCGGGCGCGCCACCGCCGAACACAAGCACGCTGGCATCGGGCAGCAGCAGTGCGTTGCCGTGGTACAGGCGCGGCCTGACCGCACTGGCGCCGAGCGTCCACTGGCCGGTCTGCGGATTCCAGATCTCGGCCTCGTAGCTGACGTTGGTCATCTGGTTCCATACCGAGCTGCCGCCGGTGGCGACCACCTTGCCGTCGGCCAGGAGGGTGGCCACCGACAACCGGCGCTGCCGCTGCATGACCGATGTCGACGAGATGACCGGCGCGCCGCTGTTGAGGTCGATGACGATCGCCTGGTTGGAGTTGCCGCCGTATTGCAGGATGCGGCCCGGCGCGAACATCGCGGCGCTGGCATCGTTGCCGGCCGTGGCGGACGCAAACTGGCCAGCGGTGGTCACCGCGCCGACACCGGCGGTGTTGATGTAGTACATGCGGCCCGCGCTGTCGTAGCCGAACACGCGGCCATCCGGAGCGATGAAGTTGCGCGGATACATGAAGTCGAAGCCGCCGGTTGCCGCGCCCGTGAGCAGGCGGTAGATGCCGTCGCTGCCGCGCACCTCGGGGCGATCGGTGCCGCCGCTGCCGCCCTGGATGTACGTCTCGCCGCTCAATAAGGTGGTCGAGGAGGAGTACCAGCGCGAGCGGTTCATGTTGTTGCCGCTGCTCAGCGCATTGGTGGCCAGGTCGAGCACGCTGGAGCGGTTGTTGCCGGTGTTGGTGGTGCCGGTACCGGTCCAGTTGTCGCCCCCGGAGATCACGATCGCATCGCCGCCGGGCAGCATCACCTGCGAGCTGCAAAAGATGTCGACACCGGTGGCGTTGTCCAGCGTCATGTGGCTGTTGTCGGCCGGATTCCAGATGTCGTAGACGAAGAACCCGGTCTGTGTACCGTCACCCTTGGTCCCGTAGCTGACGACACGGCCATCGGCGGTGAGCACACCGTGCACTGCAATCAGGGGCCACGCGGTCACCGGGCCCCACACGCCTTTGATTCCGGCGTCCGACGGAATCACCATGTCCGTCGGGACCGACATGGCGCGTTCCCTCTTCGCCGAGCCCTGGATGACGTCGGCGGGCACGACCACGTCCGACGGCAAGCCCTTCTCGGGGTTGTGACCGGCTTGGCGACCTGCCTCGCCGCCGCCGTCGGTATCGCCGCCGCCTCCGCACGAGACAAGCAGCCAAGCGGCCGCGGCCGCGACGGCGCGCCGCACCAACCGGTAGTCGGTATGCATGGTTTCCCCGCGCGGCGAGCGCCGCGCCCCTCCGTTACATAGAGTCACACGATCGCAGGGGCGGCCACCAATCAGCAAGCCCGCAAGCAGGGGAGCGGGAAAACCGGGGGTGCGCCCGCGCGTGGTGTGCCGCCTCGAACGGCACACGCGCCTTGTCGTCGTTGTGAATGACGCTGCAGATACCATGGGCGCAGCCCACTCCCCCACTCACACCATGTCAGCGCTGCAACACCGCTTCGTGCAGACCAACGGCCTCCGCCTGCACGTGGCCGAGCAGGGCGAGGGGCCGCTGGTCGTGCTGTGCCACGGCTTTCCGGAGAGCTGGTATTCGTGGCGGCACCAGCTGGAGGCACTGGCCGAGGCGGGTTATCGCGTGGTCGCACCCGACATGCGCGGCTACGGCCAGAGCGACGCCCCCGATGCCATCGGCGAGTACTCGATGCTGCATCTGGTGGGCGACATGGCCGGGCTGGTCCTCGCGCTGGGTGAGCCCCACGCCGTGGTGATCGGCCACGATTGGGGCGCGCCGGTGGCGTGGCATTGCGCCTTGCTGCGCCCCGACTTGTTCACGGCAGTGGCCGCGCTCAGCGTGCCGTATCGTCCACGCGGTTCGACGCCACCGACGTCGACGATGCCGCGCACCGACGACAGCGAGTTCTATCAGCTCTACTTCCAGCCGCCGGGCACGGCCGAGCGCGCGCTGGAGGCCGACGTGCGGCGCACGCTGCGGGCCTTGCTGTTCAGCGCCTCGGGTGACGCTCCAGCGGAGCAGCAAGTCATGATGGTGCCGCGCAACGGCGGCTTTCTCGCCGCGCTGACCGACCCCGCCGAACTGCCGGCCTGGCTGCAGGAAGCCGACCTCGAGTTCTACGTGTCGGAGTTCGAGCGCACCGGTTTTCGCGGCGGCCTCAACTGGTATCGCAACATCGACCGCAATTGGGAGTTGCTGGCCGCCTACGCCGGCGCCAGGGTCAGCGTGCCGGCGCTGTTCGTCGCCGGTGATCGTGATCCGGTGATCAGGTCACCCGGCGCGCAGAAGGTGATCGCCCGCCTGTCCGACTCGGTGCCCCGCCTGCACCGCACGGTGATGCTCCAAGGCTGCGGCCACTGGACGCAGCAGGAGCGGCCGCGGGCCGTGAACGAGGCGCTGCTCGAGTTCCTGCAGTTCGCAGGTGAGCGCTCCAGCGTCACGACGCGCCGGCTTTCCTGACACCTGTGCAGCTTCTTGCCCGCCGTAATGGCGTGGCGTGAAACTTGCCCCTGTCCGTCGGCCCACGTCTGGGCCGACGGAGGACAACATGAAAAACGTCCTGACAGGGCTTGCCGCTCTGGCACTCATCGCAGTCGCGCCCGCATTCGCGGTGCCGATCACCTACAGTTTCACCGGGACCACCACCTACAACTTGACCGGCGTCATCGGCGAGCCGGTGTCCGGATCGCTGACATTCGACCCGTCGACGTTTCAGAGCACCAGCACCGACGAGACAACGTACTTCACGCAGTACGGGCTGTACCACAACCCGGGCGTGTGCCCCGCGTGTGTCCACCAGTCCGATCCGCCGCAGGCGCGTGGCGCTTTCGCCGGGGGCGCGGGCTCTTCTGTTGCGGTTGGGGGCGGAGGCATCTTCGACCAGGGCCTCGCCTCGATCTATCGCAACGGCGTGCAAAACCAGTACGTCGTTCAGGGCAGTTCCAGCGATGCCGACTTCCTCTCCCGCGGCATTGTCCTGACCGTGAGCGACTCCTTGGGCGCGGCCAGTGAGATCTTCAGCGATCCGAATGGTGGGCTCGACCTGTGGCAGACGATCAACTGGATGGCGCAGGGGGCCAACGCGTACGTCGTCGCGTACGAATTCGACGGCCAATCGGGCACCTACACCTCCTACCAGGAAGCGCGCTTCGACTCGATCGTGACTCGAGCCGTGCCCGAACCCGACAGCTTGGCGCTGGCAGCGGTGGCCCTGCTTGGCGTCGTCGGTGTGGCGTCGCCACGGCGCGCGAAGCGGCGTTGGCCGTGACCCGCTCTAATCGAATGACATTCGACCGCCCGCCTGGATGTAGCTGAACAGCGCCACCTCGGCTTGCTGCCGCATCGCACTGGCTCGCTGGTAGCGCTCGAGCAGTTCGGGTGGTGGATCGATGAGCCCCTCCGGGGTGGCCCGGTACGCGCCCAGCAATCGCTCCCATGCATCCATTGCGGCAAGTTGTAGAACGTTGTACCGCGCCAGCAGCCCAGCCCATTGCTGCTTTTCCCTGGGTGCCGTAATTTCCTGTGACTGCATCACCGTCTCCAAACTGTCGCCCAGCGCGGGCGGGAGCAATCGGTGTTCCTGTGCCCGCGGGACGCGTCGCGGAGACCCGCAGGCGGGATCGACCCAGGAGCGTGTAGTCTTCCGATCGATGAAGTGGCTCGAGCTCTACGGCATCGCCGTTCGACACCCGCGCGCGAAGGGCCCCTGGCGGACCTCGCGATGGCTGCCGTCCTGGACAGCAACAACGAAGCGCTCTCGCGTGAGGTGTTGAGCCAGACGAGCGACAGCCTGCGAATGGTGTGCGACGCGCTCGACAAGCACGCGGTGGCGGTTGCGCCCGAGACGGTCGACCTCGTGGGCGCGTTAAGCGTCCGCGGACCTCGGACCTCGGACCAGTCGAGGATGACAGGTGGCGCAGCGCCGCTAGTGCAAGGCCGTGGTGGCGATTCGCCGCCCGGCGTTCAGGTGTCTGCCAGCAGGCGTCTCAGCTTCACGAACGCCAGGCCCGCCATCACCGCATCGTTCAGCGCGTCGTGGGCATCGCGCTGCGGCAGCGCCAAGTCGTTCATCAGAGTCTGGAAGCGCAGATCGATCATGCCGCCGCGCTCGTGCGCTGGACGCTGGCGGTTCTTGTAGTCGTAGTACATGGCCGACACCTCGATCTTCGCTTGCGGCAAGCGCACGCCCAGCATCGGCCAGATCTCGCGGTTGATCATTGCCACGTCGAACTCGAGGTAGTAGCCCACCAGTGGCCGACTGCCGATGAACTGGAGCAGCCGTCGCATCGCCTGTTCGGGCTCGAGGCCGAGGGCGACGTCGCGCTCGCGCAGCCGATGCACCCGCACGCTGCCGGCCGACAGCGCGCGCTCGGGCCGCACCAGCAGCTCCAGCCGCTGGCTGGTGAGCAGCCGGTTGCCGACGATGCGCACGGCACCGATCGACACGATCTGATCGCGGTGCACGTCGAGCCCCGTGGTCTCGCAGTCGAGGGTCACCCACTCATCCTTCGGCGGCGCGTCGTACATGAATCCAAAGTCCGGCTCGGCCAGGTGGTAGAGCAACCAGCCGCGCCGCAGCGGCTCGAACCAGCCGAGCTTCACGCGCCTTCCAGGTGAAACTGATGCCGTACCAGCGCCTTGAACCGCTTGACGGCGGCGAGGGCGTCCTTCAGCAGGTCGCGCTCGAGGCTGCTCAGGCGCTGCGTCGACACGCCGCCGCTGACCGCGCGCCCGGTGTCGATCTCGGCCAGCCCAGCCTTCAGCTTGAGCGCCATCAGGAAGTGCAGGCTGTCGGTGAGGTCGCTCGCAACCTCGGCACTCAGGCGGCCCGCGGCCACCAGCGCATCGAGCCGCGCCGCGGTGCCGGTGGCCGGCACATGGTCTCGCAACGCCAGGCTGCGCACGCCATGCACGAGGGGAAAGATGGCGGCCTTCTTCAGATCGATCGTGTGCGTGTCCTGCTCGCCGATCAGCAGCAGCCGGTTCCACCAGCCGCCGACCTCGGACGGGAACGCATCGATCGCCGCCGCGAAGCGGCCGAGCAGGGCGTCATTCGCTGCCACCAGGCCATTCACTTCGGCACGCACCGCGGCCAGCATGCCTGCATCGCCCGCCACCGCGTGCGCGTCGATGAAGATCGCCAGCGCCATCAAGCCCTCCGGATCCGGCCGCAGCAACCACTGCCGCACGGTGGCGGCGAACTCACGCTGGCGGTGCCGCCACGCAGGCCGGCTCAGCATGATGCCGCCGGGGCAATCGGGGTATCCGAAGTCACGCAGCGCTGCCGAGAAGCGCTCGCAGGCGCCGGCCACGGTGGCTTCGTCGAGCGCGGCGTCGTCGCGCAGGATCAGGCCATTGTCTTGATCGGTCTTGAGCAGTTGCTCGCCGCGGCCTTCGCTGCCCATCACGAACAGGCAACTGGCGGCCTGCAAATCGGGCGACGCCACCAGCTGCCAGGTGCGCTCCAGAAGCTTGGCGTTCAGCGCCTGCACCAGGCGGCCGATCTGCTCGACACGCGTGCCGCCGCGATACAGCAACGCCACCAGGCCGGTGATGCGCGCCGCCGCATCGCGCAGCTCGTCGAGGTCGCGCGCGCGCACCATCTGCACGGTGATCAGGTACGAGTGGTTCGACAGATAGCTCAGCAGGTCGAGCTGCTCGAGCAACCCGACGACGCCGCTGGCGTCGGCCACCACCAGGCGGTGCACCTGGTGCTGGATCATCAGCGCCAGGGCGTCGAACAACGGCGCCTGCGGCGCGATCGTCACCAGGTCGAACGTGGCGTGGCTGCGCGCCTGGACCTGCGCCAGCGGGCGGCCGTCGACGATGGCGCGCTGCAGCCCGGTGTTGGTGAGAATGCCCAGGCGCTCGCCGTCGCGCACCAGCACGCTGCTGGTGTGCTGCGCCTGCATCACGCCGGCCACGGTGACGATGTCGGTTACGCCGTCGACCGTGTGGGCGGGGCGCAGGTAAGCCTGGCCGACGCGTGACATCGTCAGCGCCTGCATCTCGCGCTGGCTGTGGCGCTGCGCGATCGCGCCGAGCTTGTTCGACAGGTCGGAGAACAACAGGGCGCCGAAGGTGGCATTGCGCGAGATGAGGTCGTTGACGGTGGCCTTGGCCAGCTGATAGGCCACCACTTCTTCGACCGCGACGAAACGGCTGCTCGCGCGCCCGGCCACCAGCGAGCGGCCGTCGAAACAATCGTTGGGGCCGAACGTCGCCACCACTTCGGCGCCTTCGTACTGCGAGACGTGGCCCTTGATGACGACGAACAGGTGCGACGGCTCGCTGCCCCGGTCGAGCACGGTCTCGTCGTCGCGGAAGTACGCGATGTCGACGTTGTCGCGCACCATGCGCTGCTCGTCGGCGTCGAGGCAATCGAACGGCGAGGCCGAGAAGTCGAACGCGTTGGGCATGGTGCATCATCGACGGCGACCGAGGGAGCATAACGAATGCCGTCCGGGACCGAGCGCACGACGATGCCCGCCGAACACCGGCGGGTCATCGTGGCGTCGAGCCTGGGCGCGATGTTCGAGTGGTACGACTTCTATCTGTTCGGCGTGCTCGCACCGTTGTTCGCTCGCCAGTTCTTCGCCGGCCCCAGCGAGCGCACGGCGCTGGTGGCCACGCTCCTGGCATTTGCCGCCGGCTTCGTGGTGCGGCCCTTCGGGGCGCTGCTGTTCGGCCGGCTCGGCGACATGATCGGGCGCAAGTACACGTTTCTCGTCACGCTGGTGCTGATGGGCGGCGCCACGTTTGCCATCGGCCTGCTGCCCGGCTACGACACCATCGGCCTGGCCGCGCCGGTGCTGCTGGTGCTGCTGCGCTTGCTGCAGGGCCTCGCGATCGGCGGCGAGTACGGTGGCGTGGCCACCTACGTGGCCGAGCATGCGCCGCCACAGCGCCGCGGCTTTTACACCGGCTGGATCCAGACGACTGCGAGCCTTGGCCTGCTGCTGGCGCTGCTGGCCAGCGTGGGCTTGCGAAGCTGGCTGGGTGAAGAGGCGTTTGCCGACTGGGGCTGGCGGCTGCCGTTCCTGGCATCGCTGGTGCTGCTCGGCGTCGGCATCTGGATTCGGATCAGCCTGAAGGAGTCGCCGCTGTTCCTGCAATTGAAGCGATCTGGCGGCGCATCGCGCAGGCCGCTGGCCGAGGCCTTCGGTCGCTGGCACAACCTGCGGCTGGTGTTGATCGCGCTGTTCGGCCTGGTCGCCGGGCAGGCGGTGGTCTGGTACACCGGGCACTTCCAGGCGCTGTTCTTCCTGACGGTGCACCTGCAGGTGCCCGACAGCACTGCAGCCTTGCTGCTGGGTGCCGCACTGCTGCTCGCGTCACCACTGTTCGTGATGTTCGGTGCCTGGTCCGATCGCATCGGCCGCAAGCCGCTGATCCTGGCCGGATGCGTGCTGGCCGCGGCCAGCTGGATGCCGCTGTTCAATGCCCTGGCCAGCGCCGCCAACCCAGCGCTGGTGCAAGCCCAACAACGTGTGCAGGTGCACTTGGCGGCCGAGCGCGACGACTGCAGCTGGCACTGGACGGCCATCCACGCGCCGCCGGCCCGGGGCTGCGAGATGGCGCAGCGGCTGCTGTCGGAGCGCGGCGTGCGCTACGCGTTGCTCGATGCCACGGGCGCGGCGACGATCACCATCGATGGCGAACGCATCACGATCGGCGGCGTCGACGAAGCCCTCGCTCGGGTGCACGTCGAGCGCGCCCTCGATGCCGCGGGCTACCCGCGACGCGCCGATCCTGCTCGCATTCAGCACGCGCGGGTGATCGGCATCCTGTTCATGCTGGTCGTGTTCGTCGCGATGGTGTATGGGCCGATCGCAGCCATGCTGGTCGAGATGTTTCCGACGCGCGTGCGCTGCTCGTCGGTGAGCCTGCCCTATCACCTGGGAAACGGCTGGTTCGGCGGCCTGCTGCCGAGCGCGGTGCTGGCGATCTCGGCAAGCAGTGGCCAGTTCACGGCCGGCCTGTGGCTGCCCGTCGCCGTGGCGCTGGCCAGCGCCGTGGTCGGGCTGCTGTGGCTGCGCGAAACCAAGGACACGGCGCTGTAGGCCGCACGGCGGCGAATCGGTTGTCTTGACATCGGTCAGTGAAGACGGCTTGCCGACAGCGCCACGCGGGCACATCATGCGCGGTGCATCAAGGACAACCCATGGCCGACGACCTGACCGCCCGCATCGCACGCGATCCGCGCTATCAACAACTCAAGAGCCGGCGCTCGCGCTTCGGCTGGCTGCTGGCGGTCGCCATGTTGATCGTCTACTACGGCTTCATCCTGCTGGTGGCGTTCAACAAGCCGCTGCTGGCCACCCGGCTCGGCGAGGGCGTGACCACCATCGGCATGCCGCTCGGGCTGGGGGTCATCATCTTCACGATCGTGATCACAGGGATTTACGTTCGGCGCGCGAACAGCGAGTACGACGACCTGACCGAACAGATCACGCGCGGGGTGCTGAAGTGAGCCGCGCGATCTTCTGGCGCGCGCCGGCATCGTTGCTGCTGCTGGCCCTGGCCGGCTCGGCGTGGGCCGCCGGCGCCGACCTCGGCCAAGCCGACAAGCAGGCCACCAACTGGACCGCGATCAGCATGTTCGCGGCGTTCGTGCTCGGCACGCTGTACATCACCAAGTGGGCCGCCGCCCGCACCAAGTCGGCGGCCGACTTCTACACCGCCGGCGGCGGCATCACGGGCTTCCAGAACGGCCTGGCGATCGCCGGCGACTACATGAGCGCGGCGTCGTTCCTCGGCATTTCGGCCGCGGTGATGGTGGGTGGCTTCGACGGCTTGATCTATTCGATCGGGTTTCTGGTCGGCTGGCCGGTGGTGACGTTCCTGCTCGCCGAGCGGCTGCGCAACCTCGGCAAGTTCACCTTCGCCGACGTGGCGGCGTTCCGCTTCGAGCAGATGCCGGTGCGCGTGTTCGCCGCCTCGGGCACGCTGGTGGTGGTGGCGTTCTACCTGATCGCGCAGATGGTCGGCGCCGGGCAGTTGATCAAGCTGCTGTTCGGGCTCGAATACTGGATCGCGGTGGTCATCGTCGGCGCCCTGATGATGGTCTACGTGTTGTTCGGCGGCATGACGGCCACCACCTGGGTGCAGATCATCAAGGC
>DATDJF010000394.1:0-7204 GCA_036520715.1 Burkholderiaceae bacterium
AATATCCTGTTCGGTGGACTGATCGGCATGCTGGCGATCGACCCGGCAACGGGCGGTATGTACACGTTCCCCGAATCGGTCACCGGCACGCTCGACGCAGCGGCCGGCACGAAGACGTCGCGCTCGGAACAGCCTCTGACCATCGTCTCGACAGACACATTGACGCCAGAACAGATGCGCCGCGCGCGCCTCGTGGCGGCGACCAACTAGTTGATCTTGCTGCACCCCCGGCCTCGCAGGCAGGCCGAGGGCGCCTCCTCTCGGTCGCGCGCTGTGCCCCAGCGCGCTGGCCGATGAGGAGTGGTCGCAGCTAGGCCTTCTTCGCCACCAACGTCAAGATGTCATAACTCGCGACCACCTCGCCGAGCTGGTTGGTGACCTCCACATCCCACGCCACCACGCCCTGCCCCACGCCCTTGGAGTCTTTGCGGTTGCGGTCGATCTTGCGCTTGCAGGTCAGGCGCGCCTGGATGGTGTCCCCGATACCCACGGGTTTGACAAAACGCAGCGTGTCGAGCCCGTAGTTGGCGAGCACAGGGCCCGGCGCGGGTGAGACGAACAGGCCCGCCGCGGCTGAGAGAACAAAGTACCCGTGTGCAATGCGTTTCCCGAACGGACTTTCCTTCGCCGCGATCTCGTCGAAGTGCATATAAAAGTAGTCGCCCGAGATGCCGCCGAAGGCCACGATGTCGGCCTCGCCCACGGTGCGGCGGTGGGTGAGCAGCGAATCGCCGACTTTCAGGTCTTCGAAGTGCTTGCGGAACGGATGGATTTCGCCCTCTTGCCGCGCAGCGCCGCGCACGTATTCGCCGGTGACCGCCGCCAGCATGGTGGGCGAGCCCTGCACCGCGGCGCGCTGCAGGTAGTGAAACACCGCGCGCACGCCGCCCAGCTCTTCGCCGCCGCCGGCGCGGCCCGGGCCGCCGTGCTTGAGGTTGGGCAGCGGGCTGCCGTGTCCGGTGGATTCCACCGCCGCCTCGCGGTCGAGCACCAGCAGGCGGCCGTGCCACGCGGCGACTTGCGGCACCACGGTGGCCGCGGTGGCGGGGCTCTTGGTCACCAGCGTGCCGACGAGGCTGCCGCGGCCCTTGGCCGCCAGCGCCACGGCCTCGTCGAGCGAGTCGTACGGCATCAGCGTGCTCACCGGACCGAACGCTTCCACGTCGTGCGCGGCATGGCTCATTGCGTCCTTGGCCAGCAGCAGCGTCGGCGCGAAAAACGCGCCTTCGGCCACGCCGATACCGATCGGGTTGAAACCGTCCTTGGCCGAATACACGACTTCGGCGCCGCGCGTGAGCTCGGCCACACGCTCGGCCACGTCTTTGGCCTGCGCGTGCGACGCGAGCGCGCCCATGCGCACGGTCTCGTTCGACGGGTCACCCACCACGGTCTTGGCCAGGCGGTTGCGCAGCCGCTCGGCCACGGTGGCGGCGTGCGCGCGCGGCACGATGGCGCGGCGGATCGCGGTGCACTTCTGGCCGGCTTTCACGGTCATCTCGCGCGCCACCTCCTTGACGAAGAGATCGAACTCTTCGTCGTCGGGCGTCACGTCGGGCGCCAGGATCGCGCAGTTCAGCGAGTCGGCCTCGGCGTTGAACGGGATCGAGTGCTTCACGATGTTGGGGTGCACACGCAGCTTGGCCGCGGTGTCGGCGCTGCCGGTGAAGGTGACCACGTCCTGGCCGTCGAGCCGGTCGAGCAAGTCGCCGGTGCCGCCGATCACCAGCTGCAGCGCGCCGGCGGGCAGCAGGCCCGACTGGTCGATCAGCCGCACCAGCGCCTCGGTGAGGTAGCTGGTGGCGGTGGCCGGCTTGCCGATGCACGGCATGCCGGCCAGAAAGGTGGGCGCGAATTTCTCGAGCAGGCCCCACACCGGAAAGTTGAATGCGTTGATGTGCACCGCCACGCCGCGCCGCGGCACCAGGATGTGCGTGCCCGCGAAGCCGCCCTTCTTGCCCAGCGGCATCGCCGGCCCCTCGTGCACCACGTTGCCCGACGGCAGCTCGTTGTTGCCGACGCCCGAGTACGCGAACAGCGTGCCGCTGCCGCCTTCGATGTCGATCCAGCCGTCGTTGCGCGTGGCGCCGGTGTGCGCCGACACCGCGTACAGCGCCTCCTTGTGCTCGGTGATGTACTTGGCCAGCGCCCGCAGGATGGCGGCGCGCTGCTGGAAGTCGAGCTTCAGCAGGTTGGTCAAGCCAACCGAGCGCGCGTAGTGCACCGCTTCGCCGAAGTCGATGGCCTCGGCGTGCGTGCTGGCCACCGGCTGGCCGTTGACGGCGCTGCGCAGTGGCGTGGCGGGCTTGGCGCCGAGCCAGCGGCCGGCGATGTGGCTTTGGAGCACGGCTGCGATCATGTCGATTCCAAACGCGGTGAGTCCGCGCGGAATCGTAAGCCCGTTCAGGCCACCGGCTGCGGCCGGCAACGGCTCACTGCACCTCGAAGGCTCCGATATCCACCGCACCCGCGCGCGCGCGGCCGTCAAAGTCGTCCCTCGGGGCGTGGGGTGCCACGCCCGCGTCCTGTACTGGCGAGCCTGGTCTGGGCCGCAGGTCGGTCGGGGTCGCGAACAGCAAGGGGTCTGCACTCAGGTTGCCTTGGCGCCCTGTGAGGTCCGCCGTGCCGGCGTAGTTCTGCGTGTTGCCGAACACCAGGTTCCCGTGGAAGGTCACAAACTCTCCGGCGCGTGGCAGGTACTCGGACTCCACGTCGACGCCCACCGTGTTGCCAACGATGAGGTTGTTGCCATACCAATGCAGCGCAGTACCGAGATTGCGATCGACGCGGATGCCTCCTGTGTTGGCGACGATCGTGTTGTTGACGACGATCGGCGCTGCCTCGACCGGCAGGATCATGTTGATCGCGCGGCATCGGTTCTGCACGAAGATGTTGTTCGCAACGTAAGGCGACGACACATTGATGAATGCGAGCACGCCCGAGAGGAACCCATCGTTGCAATCGGTGTTGCGGAAGACGTTGCGTTGGATGTTCGCAGATGCGCCGTTGCCTGAGATCTGCACGCCCATGACAGGCGGCTGGCTGGTGTTCTCGAACACATTGCCGGCGATCAGCGGCGCAGCGGCGACGAGTTCGATGGCCCCGGCAATGTCGGCTGCGCAGTTGCGCACCGTGAGCCCCGTCACCTCGGAAGACAGCGCCGCTTGCACACCGAAGGTGATGAACGGGCCCACGCCTTCGCAATCGACAATGGCACCGCCGGCGCCACTGCGGCTGCGCAGTTTGATCTGCTTGGCGCCGGCGTCGAGCCGTCTGTTTTGGGCACCTAGGTAGACGCCGTCGTCGAGCAGCACGGTGTAGCCCCACGGCGCTTGCGCGATCGCTGCAGCGATGTTCGGCGCGTCCCGGGGCACCCGGATGGTCTGGGCAGGTGCCGGCTCATCACCGCTGCCACCGCAGGCTGTCATGGCACAGGCGGCAGCCAGCACCGCTGCGGGCGAGGCACAAGCCCCCCACAAGGAACCGAACCCACGCGTCAGGTGGACAGATAACATCGAGGCAATGTAGCTCAAGGCTACATCGACAACGAGCCCTCGCGAAACTCGGTCTTGTCGAGCCACACGTTCACCAGCACGGCGCGGCCCTGGCGTGCCAGCTCGCGCGCGCGCTGCAGCGCGGGGCGCACCTCGTCGGGCCGGCGCACCAGCAGGCCCTGGGCGCCGAAGCCGGCCGCCACCTCGTGGTAGTTGCTGCGCGCGAGCACGGTGGCCACGTCGTCCTTGAGCATCTTCACCTGCTCGCGGGCGATCTGCGTCCAGCCGGCGTCGTTGCCGACCACGGCGATCACCGGGATGCCCTGGCGCACGAGGCTGTCGAACTCGCTCAGGCTCCAGCCGCAGGCGCCGTCGCCGAAGATGATCCACGTTTCGCGGTCCGGGCGCGCGAGCGCGGCACCGATCGCGAAGCCGGCGCCGACGCCCAGCGTGCCGAACGCGCCGGGGTCCAGCCACGCTAGCGGTGCACGCGCGTGCAGCACGTAGCTGGCGGTGGCCACGAAGTCGCCGCCGTCGGCCACGAACACCGCGTGCTCGCCGGCCTCGGCCTCCAGCGCGCGCAGCAGCGCCAGCGGGTTGACGTGTTCGCCGGCGGCCGCGGCCTGGCCCTCGATCTCGTTTTCGCGGGCCTGGTCGCGCGCGCGCAGCGTGCCGAGCCAACTCGTCCAGTCGGCCGCGCGCTGCGGCATCGCGGCGGCCAGCGCTTCGACGAAGAGCCCGGCGTCGCCGATGGCGGCGATGTCGGGCCTGCGGTTGAGCTTGGCGTCGCGCGTGCTGCGGTTGGCCGCGATCAGCGTGGCGCGGCGTCGCACGTGGCGGCCGTAGTCGAGCCGGAAGTCGCACGGCACGCCGGCCAGCAACACGCAGTCGGCCTCGCGCAGCGCCTGGCGGCGCGTGTGGCGCATCTGCAGCGGGTGCTCGCGCCCGAGCAGGCCGCGCGCCATGCCCGACAGGTACACCGGCACGCCGAGCTGCTGCACTGCCTGCGCAAGGCGATCGACCTGGTCGGAGCGCACCACCGCCTGGCTGCCGATCACCATCAGCGGCTGCTTGGCGTGGGCCAGCGCCTTGGCCGCCGCGCGCACCGCAGCATCGCCCGCGCGCGGCAGGTACACCGTCTGCACGCCCGGCACCAGCACCTCCTGGCTGCCGGCAAACATGCGCCGCGCGTGGCGGTTGAGGTACCAGCGCAGCGCCCGCTCGGCGATCGAGTTGCCCGTGCCCGCGGCCTCGGCATACCACTGGCGGATCGACGCCTCGTCGTACAGCAGGTCGACCGGGCATTCGATGAACACCGGCCCGGGCACACCGGAGCGTGCCAGCGCGAAGGCGTCGGCCACCGTGGGCCCGAGGTCGCGCAGGCGGCGCATCTTGAAGAAGCGCTTGACGTGCGGCTCCACCAGCGGCCGCTGGTCGATGTCTTGCAGCGCGCCGCGGCCCTGCAGCGCGGTGGGCGCGGCGCCGCCGAGCAGCACCACGGGGCTCTGCGCGAGCTGCGCGTTCTTCAGCGCGGTGATCGTGTTGGTGATGCCGGGCCCGGCGGTCACCGCGGCGACGCCGGGCACGCCGGTGAGCCGCGCGGTGGCGTCGGCGGCGAACACCGCGGTCACCTCGTCGCGCACGTCGATCACGCGGATGCCGCGCGCCTTGGCCGCGCTCAAGATCGGCGAGATGTGGCCGCCGCACAGCGTGAACAGGTGCTGCACGCCGTGGGCCAGCAGCGCCTCGGCGATGCGGTCGCCACCGTGGCGCACCGGCACGGTCATCTTGCGGCGCTCATGCCCACAGCACGCGGCTGCGCTGCCCGTACCAGGCGTCGACCTTCGGCTGCACGGCGGCCTCGATGCGGCCGCGCTTGATCTTCATGGTCGGGGTGAGGAAGCCGTTTTCGATCGACCACGCTTCGCGCACGACGACGATCATCTGCAGTGCTTCGTAGTCGGGCAGCTCGCGGTTGACGTTGGCGAGCAGTTGCTCCATCTCGCGCTGCACGTCGGCGCGCACGGCGGCATCGTCCAGGCGCGGGCGCAACCCCTCCGCCGGCACCACCAGCGCATAGGCGGCCGCTTGGCCCACGCCCGACACCAAAGAGAGCTCGACCATCGGGTGCGCGTTGAGGCGGTTCTCGATCGGCGCCGGCGCGATGTACTTGCCCTTGGCGGTCTTGAAGAGCTCCTTGGTGCGGCCGGTGATCTTGAGCAGCCCGTCGGGGCGGCGCTCGCCGCGGTCGCCGGTGCGAAAGAAGCCGTCCTCGGTGAACGAGGCCGCGGTCAGCTCGGGCTGCTTGTAGTAGCCGCTGCACTGCCCCGGCGACTTGATCAGGATCTCGCCCTCCGCGCTCAGCTTGACCTGCACGCCCGGCATCGGCACGCCCACGTAGCCGGCCTCGCTGGCCTGCTCGTTGGAGCTGTGCGAGTACGAGTTGTCCTCGGTCATGCCGTAGCCCTCGAACAGCTTGAGCCCGAGGCGCCGATACCAGCGGATCAGCTCCGGCGGCAGTGGCGCCGAGCCGCTGCCGGCCTGCTTGACCGCGTCGAGCCCGAGGCCCTTGAGCACCTTGCGCGCCACCACCTTGCCGAGAATCGGGATCGACAGCAGCCGGTCGAGCTTGGCCGGCGGCATCTTGGAGAACACGCCCTGCTGGAACTTCAGCCACAGCCGCGGCACCGAGATGAACAGCGTGGGCCGCGCGCGCTGCAGGTCTTGCAGGAAGGTGTCGAGCGACTCGGCGAAGTAGATGTGCGAGCCGCCGTCCCACAGCGACGCCGCCTCGACCCACGAGCGCTCGAAGCTGTGCGCCAGCGGCAGGTACGACAGCATGCGCCCCTCGACGCCCTCGCCCACGCGCTTGCGCACGTCGGTGGCGATGCCGGCCGCCGCGCGCGAAATGGCGCCGAACGAACCCATCACGCCCTTGGGCTGGCCGGTCGACCCCGAGGTGTAGATCAGCATCGCCAGCTCGTCGGCGCCGCGTGGCGGCTTGCCCTGCAGCGGCGCGGTGCGCGCGGTGATGGCGTCCCAGGTCTCCAACTCGGTCTTCGGCGCGAGCGGGAAGGCGATGCACGGCAGACCCGTGGGCACGCCAGTGCGCTGCTGCGGCCAGCCGTCGAGCTTGCCGACGAACAGCAGGCTCGCCTCGCTATGCTCGAGCACGAAGCGCACGGTGTCGGCGGTCTCGGTGGGAAAGATCGCCACCGTGGTGTAGCCGCCGAGCCAGATGGCCAGCTCGGCCATGAAGAAGTGCGCGCAGTTCTTCGACAGGATGGCGATGCGCGCGCCGCGCTCGAAACCGCGGCTCTGCAGGTGCGCGGCCATGCGGCGCGACTGGTCGAGCACCTGGGCCCAGGTGTAGTCGGCCACCTGCCCGCCGCCGAGCGGCTGCGTGAGGTACACGCTGTTGGCGCGGTTCGCCTCGTGGTCGTACACCTGGTCGAGGATCAGCCTGTCTTCGCTCACGTCGATGTCTCCGCGAATGTGCAGCCACCAGCGGCTGCAGCGCGGCAGGCTAGCGTGCCGCTGCAGCCAAAGGCCGCAGGGCAAACCCTGCCGTGCAGGGCACGATCACGCGCCCTAGGACGCCCGCTCCAGAGCAAGTGCGATGCCCTGGCCGACGCCGATGCACATGGTGGCCAGGCCGCGCCGGCCGCCGGTGCGCTCGAGCTGGCGCATGGCGGTGAGCGCCAGGCGCGCGC
>DATDJF010000395.1:0-19826 GCA_036520715.1 Burkholderiaceae bacterium
CTGTGCCGCCGCCTGATCGACGGCGGCGCGCCGGGCATCCACTTCTACACGCTGAACCAGTCGCCGCTGTCGCTGGAGATCTGCCGCCGGCTGGGCGCGTGACTCAGCTGTTGCGCGTGGCTTTGGCCTGCACGCGCAGCCACTCTTCCATCGCCCGCACCG
Source organism: Burkholderiaceae bacterium (assembly GCA_036520715.1). Taxonomy (GTDB): domain Bacteria; phylum Pseudomonadota; class Gammaproteobacteria; order Burkholderiales; family Burkholderiaceae_C; genus JAEUPI01. Next base: position 163 of record DATDJF010000395.1, read on the forward strand.
CGGGCCGCGCGCGCGACGCGGGGTCGGTGAGCACGAAGTAGGCCTTCGCCGTCTGCTTGATGTCGCCGAACGGCGCCACCAGCTTGCGCTGGCGCAGCAGGCCATCGATCAACGGCCTGCGGCCCAGCGCCACGCCCTGCCCTTCGAGGACCGCGGCCACCACCTCGTTGTACGACGAGAAGGTCACCACCGAACGCGGCTGCAAGTCGGGCAGGCCGTGCGCCGACAGCCACGACTCCCATTCCAGCGGCATGCCGCTGCCGGGCGCGATCTCGATCTGCAGCAGCGTGTGTGCGTGCAGGTCGGCCGGCGTCTTCAACGGCGGCGACTTCGCCTTCAGCAGCGACGGCGCACACACCGCCAGCATCGACTCGCTGAACAGCGGCTCGCCGTCGCCGGCGTTGGCGCGCTGGTAGCGCACGGCGAGGTCGAAGCCCTCGGCGCGCAGGTCGCGCATCTCGTAGCTGGCGTCGAGCCGCACGTCGACACCGGGGTTGGCATGCGTGAAGTCGCGCAGCCGCGGGATCAGCCACAGCGACGCGAAGCTCGGCGTGGTCGAGATCGCCAGCACCTCACGCGCGGCCGGCGCGCGGATGCCGGCCACCGTGCGACGCATCTGCGCCAGCATGTTCTGGCAAGCCAGCAGCAGCTTCTCGCCGGCCGGCGTGAGCACCAGCGCGCGGTGCTGTCGTGCGAACAGCGCGACGCCGAGGTCGTCTTCGAGCGCGCGGATCTGCCGGCTCACGGCCGACTGGGTGACGAAGCGCTCGGCCGCCGCGCGGGTGAACGAGAGGTGGCGCGCGGCCGCCTCGAAAGCCAGCAGCAGGTCCAGCGGGGGCAGGCGGTCGATGTCTTTTCGCATGCGCTGTGGGAATGCCAGCGATTCCAATTCATCGTTTGCACCGATGGCGGCGCAGGCAGATCATTCGGGACATTCGGGCCCCAAAGCAGAGGATGTCCAGAGGCCCGGTCACATTCTGAAGGAGCATGCCATGTGGATCAACACCCCGAACGCCCGGCTGGCCATCGGCAGCCAACGCGGCCTTCGCCTCGACCCCGCCCCAGGCACGCTGCTGCGCTCGGTGCGCGGCACGCTGTGGGTCACCATCGACAACGATGCGCGCGACATCGTGCTCGACCCGGGCGAGAGCTTCGTGGTCGACTCCGACCAGCCGCTGTTCGTGATGGCGCTGGGCGAGCGCGCCACGCTGGACGTGTGCAGCGAGCGCCTGGCGCCCGAGTCGCCGCGCCCCGAGCGGCGCTCGTGGCTGGGTGGCCTGTGGCCGCGCCGCCTGGGCGGCACGGTGGCAAGCGCCAGCTGGCGCGGCGCGGCGACCGCCTGACGCGAGCGCGGGCGGCCTGCGCCGGCCTGAGGGCTCAGGTGCGCCGCGTGCGCTCGTAGTCCGCGGCCGCCTTGCGCGCGGCCTCGGTCACCGCACCGGGATGGTCGTGGATGTACTGCAGCACGATGTCGGCGAAAGCGGCCTCCGGTTTGAGGCCCAGCTTCTCGGCGCGCGCCGCGACCGCGCCCTTGGACCAGCCGGCCACGATGCGCTGGATGTTCGCATCGGGCTGTTGCTTGACCAGCGTGCGTGTCGCCTTGCCGGCCACGGCCTCGAGCGCCTCGAGCATCTCACTCACTTTGACGTTGAGCGCCGGCAGGTTGAGCGCGGCACGCCCGCCCATCTGCTCCTGCGTGGCCTCGAAGACCGCGATCAGCCCCGCCACCGTGCGCGCCGGTGACGACACCGGGTGCGACACCGACGGGTCGACCGGCAGGATCGCCTCCTGGCCGGCCAGCGGCTCGCGGATGATGCCGCTGAAGAACGACGACGCCGCGCCGTTGGGCTTGCCGGGGCGCACCGTCACGGTCATCAGGCGCGCGCTGCGGCCGTCGATGAAGCCCTTGCGGGTGTAGTCGGCCACCAGGTGCTCGCACACCAGCTTGTGCGTGCCGTAGCTGGTCTGGGGCGTCGGCAGCGTGTCGTCGCGCACCAGCGGCGGCATCGGGTTGCTGGCGTCGGGCCCGAACACCGCCACCGAGCTCGAGAACACGAAGCGTGGCACGTTGCCGGCGGCCCGCAAGGCGTCGAGCAGGGCGCGCGTGCTGTCGAGGTTGGAGCGCAGGCCGAGCTCGAAGTCGGCCTCGCACTCACCCGACACCGCCGAGGCGAGGTGGAACACGCCGTCGAAGCGGTCGGCCTTGAACGCCTCGCATTGCTCGAGCAGCTTGCCGACACGCACCTGCACGCGCGGCTCGCGGCCCAGGTCGGCTGCCGCCTCGGGCAGCGGGAACTGATCGGCCAGCACGATCTGCTGGATCGGCTTGCCGTTCAATGCAGCGCGCTTCAGGAGCTCGCGCGCCAGGCGCGAACCGACGAAGCCGGTGCCGCCGGTGATCAACAGTTTCATGGCTTCTTGCCTCCGGTGGAGATCATGCGCTCACTTGCGCGCCGGCACGACACCGCCCTCCTGCAGCCTGGCCTCGCCGCGCTGCAGGTGGCGGATCGCGGCGCGGCGCGCCGCCAGCGGGTCGCGTGCGGCGATGCCTTCGACGATGGCCCGGTGCTCGGCGCGCACCTGCTGCATCCAGTCTTCGCGGCGCGCCTCGTTGCCCTTGGTGATGCGCATCGCGTCGAGCAGATACTGCTCCAGGAACGACAGCAGCCGCACGAACTGCGGGTTGCCGGTGGCCTCGCCGATGGCGCGATGGAAGGCGAAGTCCTCCTCCACCGCCTGCCCGAGCTCGTCGGCGCCTTCGATGGCAGCCAGGGCGCGCCGCAGGCCGGCGATCTGGGCGCGTGTGGCGCGTTGTGCAGCCAGCGCCGCCATCTCGCCCTCCAGCACGCGGCGCAACTCGACCACCTGGACCACCGCCTCCATCGACTCGAGCACCGCGGGGTCGAAGTCGAGCGGCCGGTTCGGCCGCGGCGCCGACACGTAGACGCCCGAACCCTGGCGCGAGCGCAGCAGGCCGCGTGACTTGACCTGGTGCACGGCCTCGCGCACCACCGAGCGCGACACACCATGCGCGGCCGCGAGCTGGGCCTCGGTGGGCAGCCTGTCGCCGGGCTTGAAGGCGCCCTTCTCGATCTGCTGGATCAGGCGCGCGGCCAGGCGGTCGGACAGGCGCACGGCCACCAGGGGCCGCGCCGCGGGGCGGGCCGATCTCGCAGGGACCGCGCCGCTGGACATTTGGTCAGGTTATCAGACAACTTGCAGGCCCTTCAACGGGTATCCCCTCAAGCCATCCGGGGCGCGCGCGCGTATCGTGCGCGGCGTCTGTCGATGCCCGCGCGCTGTCGAGGTTCCGTCGCATGGCCAGTGTCACGATCGAGTCGGTGAAAAAGCGCTTCGGCGAAGTCGAGGTGCTGCACGGCGTGGACATCCGCATTCCCGACGGCTCGTTCACCGTGCTGGTGGGCCCCTCGGGCTGCGGCAAATCGACCCTGCTGCGCATGATTGCCGGCCTGGAGAACATCTCCGCCGGCCTGATCCACATCGGCGACAGCGTCGTCAACCAGATGCCGCCCAAGGAGCGCGACATCGCGATGGTGTTCCAGAACTACGCGCTGTACCCGCACATGACGGTGCGCGACAACATGGCGTTCTCGCTGCACCTGGCCAAGGCCCCGAAGGCCGAGGTCGACATGCGGGTCAAGGAGGCGGCGGGCATCCTCGGGCTGGATGCGCTGCTCGGCCGCTTTCCGCGCCAGCTCTCGGGCGGCCAGCGCCAGCGGGTGGCGATGGGCCGCGCGATCGTGCGCAAGCCGCGGGTGTTCCTGTTCGACGAGCCGCTGTCGAACCTGGATGCCAAGCTGCGCGTGCAGATGCGCACCGAGATCAAGGAGCTGCACCAGCGGCTGAAGACCACCTCGATCTACGTGACGCACGACCAGATCGAGGCGATGACGATGGCCGACCAGATCGTCGTCATGCACGACGGCCGCGTCGAGCAGATCGGCAGCCCGTTGAAGCTGTACGACCACCCGGTCAACCGCTTCGTCGCCGGCTTCATCGGCTCGCCGGCGATGAACTTCATCGAGGGCCGCCTCGCCGGCGGCTTCGTCGAGGCCGCCAACGGGGCGCGCCTGCCGGCGCCGCGCGGCGGCAGCGGCGACGGCCGGCCGGTGGTCTACGGCATCCGGCCCGAACACCTCGACATCGCCTCGACCGGCGATGACCTCGGCTTCGATGCCGAGGTCGTGGTGGTCGAGCCCACCGGCTCCGAGACGCAATTGTTCGCCCGCCTCGGGCAACAGGAGCTGGTCGGCGTGTTCCGCGAACGCCACGAGTTCCAGCCGGGCCAGAAGATCCGGCTGCGCCCGCGCGGTGAATGCGCGCACCTTTTCGACCCGGCGAGCGGCCAGCGAATCTGACGTTTCGCACGCTCGCCTTTCTGAGACCCACTCGACCCTACCCGCGACAGGAGACACCGATGACCGAACGAAACTTCACCCGCCGCCACGTAGTCAAGTCCGGTGCCGCGCTCGCCGGCGCCGGTGCGACGGCCAACCTCGCACTGTTCGCCAGTGCCTGGGCGCAGGCTGCACCGTGGAAGCCCGAAAAGGGCGCGGCGATCCAGTTGCTGCGCTGGAAGCGTTTCGTGCAGAGCGAGGAAGACAGCTTCATGGCGCTGGTCGCGGCCTACACCAAGGCCACCGGCGTCGAAGTGAAGGTGATCAACGAGTCGCTCGACGACGTGCAGCCCAAGGCCAGCGTCGCAGCCAACACCAACCAGGGCCCCGACATGTTCTGGGGCCTGTACTCGCTGCCGCACCTGTTCCCGGCCAAGTGCGTCGACGTCAGCGACGTGGCCGGCTTCCTCGGCAAGAAGTACGGCGGCTGGGTGCCGAGCGCCGAAACCTACGGCAAGAGCGGCGGCAAGTGGATCGCGATTCCGGTGGCCTACAACGGCAACGTCATCAACTACCGCCAGAGCATGATCGAGAAGGCCGGCTTCAAGGAGATCCCCAAAGACACGGCCGGTTTCCTCGAACTGATGAAGGCGCTGAAGGAGAAGTCGGTGCCCGGCGGTTTCGCGCTCGGCCGCGCCTCGGGTGACGGCAACGCCTGGATCCACTGGGCGCTGTGGTCGCAGGGCGCCAACCTGGTCGACAAGAACGACAAGGTGATCATCAACTCGCCCGAGACCGTGAAAGCGCTCGAGTACGTCAAGGCGCTGTCCGACACCTTCGTCAGCGGCACGGCATCGTGGAACGACTCGTTCAACAACAAGGCCTTCCTGGAAAGCCAGGTCTCGCTCACCAACAACGGCGTGTCGATCTACGCCGCCGCCAAGGCCGCCGCCGCCAAGGGCGACGCCAAGGCCAAGGAGGTGATGGACGACATGAGCCACTCGTTGTGGCCGGTCGGGCCGGTCGGGCACCCCACCGAGTTCCACATCGCGTACCCGCTGATGATCATGAAGTACTCGAAGGTGCCCAACGCCTGCAAGTCGTTCATGGCCTTCATGCTCGACGCGCAGCAGTTCGACAAGTGGCTGATCGATTCGGTGGCCTACCTGACGCACCCGCTCAACGCCTACGACGCCAACCCGGTGTGGAGCTCCGATCCGAAGCTGTCGATGCTGCGCGACGTGGCCAAGCGCACGCTCACCGCAGGCGGGCTCGGCTCGGTGGGCGAGAAGGCGGCGGCGGCACTGGCCGACTTCATCATGCTCGACATGGTGGCTTCGGTGTGCACCGGCCGCGCGTCGCCCAAGGACGCGATCGCGGTGGCCGAGCGCCAGGCCAAGCGCATCTATCGTTGATGTCCTGACCTCATCGGGTGACGAGGGCCGCCGTGTTCAAGCAGCTCGCTCACGACAGGAACTTCCTGGGCGCGCTTTTCATGCTGCCGACGGCGGCGTTTCTGCTGCTGTTCCTCGTCTACCCGCTGGGCCTGGGCATCTGGCTGTCGTTCACCGACGCCAAGATCGGCACGCCCGGGCAGTTCGTCGGCCTCGAGAACTACGAGTGGATCATCGGCGACTCGAAGTTCCAGACCGCGGTGTTCTTCACCATCTTCTACACGGTGGTGGCCAGCGTCATCAAGTTCGGCATCGGGCTGTACCTGGCGCTGCTGCTGAACGAGCACCTGCCGTTCAAGGCCATCATCCGCGCGGTGGTGCTGATCCCGTTCATCGTTCCCACTGTGCTGTCGGCGATCGCCTTCTGGTGGATCTTCGACCCGCAGTTCTCGATCGTCTCGTGGTCGCTGCGCCAGCTCGGGCTGCTCAGCGGCAACATCGACTTTCTCGGCGACACCTGGAACGCTCGCTTCAGCGTGATCTTCGCCAACGTCTGGCGCGGCGTGCCCTTCATCGCCATCACCCTGCTGGCCGGCCTGCAGACGGTGCCGCCGTCGCTGTACGAGGCGGCCACACTCGACGGCGCCACCCGCTGGCAGATGTTCACCAAGATCACCTACCCGCTGCTGACGCCGATCATCGCAGTGGTGATGACCTTCTCGGTGCTGTTCACCTTCACCGACTTCCAGCTGATCAAGGTGCTCACCAACGGCGGGCCGGCCGGCGCCACCGAGCTGATGGCCACGATGAGCTACAACACCGCGATCCTCGGCGGCCGCATCGGCGAGGGCGCGGCGATCTCCACCGCGATGGTGCCGTTCCTGCTGGCCGCGATCCTGGTGTCGTGGTTCGGGCTGCAGCGGCGCAAATGGCAGCAGGGTGAAGACAATGACTGAAGCGGTCGCCAAGAAGCCCGGCGCTGCCGGCGACGACACGGAGGGCATGAGCTACCTGTCGACGCTGCCGCAGCGCCTGGTCAACGTCTACCTGCCGCTGTCGATCATCGTCGTCGTGCTGCTGTTCCCGTTCTACTGGATGGTGATGACTGCCATCAAGCCCAAGGACCAGCTGCTCGACCTCGACAAGCACAACCCGTACTACACGCTGACGCCGACCTTCGAGCACATCCACGATCTGCTGTTCAAGACCGAGTACCCGCTGTGGCTGTGGAACACGATGTTCATCGCCGTGTCGGCGACCATCCTGTCGCTGATCGCCAGCGTGTTCGCGGCCTACGCGATCACGCGCATCCGCTACCGCGGCGCGCAGTGGGTCGGCGGCGCGATCTTCCTGGCCTACCTGGTGCCGCCGTCGATCCTGTTCATCCCGCTGTCGACCGTGGTCTACCAGTACGGCCTGTTCGACACGCCGTTCGCGCTGATCCTCACTTATCCGACGATCCTGATCCCGTTCTCCACCTGGCTGCTGATGGGCTACTTCAAGACCATCCCGTACGAGCTGGAGGAGTGCGCGCTGGTCGACGGCGCCAACCGCTGGCAGATCCTGACCAAGATCGTGTTGCCGCTGGCGATTCCCGGCCTGATCTCGGCGTCGATCTTCTGCCTCACGCTGTGCTGGAACGAGTTCATCTACGCGCTCACCTTCATCAACAGCACCGAGAAGAAGACGGTACCGGTGGCGATCCTGTCGGCCTTCACCGACGGCGACCAGTACCGCTGGGGCTCGCTGATGGCCGGTGCGCTGGTCGGCTCGCTGCCGTTGGTGATCCTTTATGCCTTCTTCGTCGAGCACTACGTGTCGGCGATGACCGGCGCGGTCAAGGAGTAGGGGGCCGCCATGCGCATTGGCTTCATCGGCCTCGGCGCGATGGGTGCGCCGATGGCGCTCAACCTGCTGGAGGCCGGCCATGCGGTGTGCGGCTTCGACGTTCGTGCCGGCGCCGCCGATGCCCTGGTGGCCGTGGGCGGCAGCGCCGCGGCCAGTGCTGCCGAGGCGGCCAAGGGCGCCGATCTGCTGTGGCTGATGGTGGTGTCGGGCGAGCAGGCTGAAAGCGTGCTGTTCGATGCCGGGGCTGCCGCCGCGCTGGCCCCGGGCAGCATCGTCGTCGCCGCCTGCACGCAGGCGCCGGCGCTGGCGCGCCGCACGGCCGAGCGGCTGGCCGCAATGGGCCTGGCCATGCTCGACGCGCCGGTGTCCGGCGGCGTCAAGGGCGCGACGGCGGGCGCGTTGACCATCATGGTGTCGGGCGACGCGGCGGTGCTCGAGCGTGCGCGCCCGGTGTTCGACGCCGTCGGGCAGCGCATCTTCGACGTCGGCCGCGAGGCCGGCCTCGGATCGACCGCGAAGATGATCAACCAGTTGCTGTGCGGCGTGCACATCGCCGCCGCCGCCGAGGCCATGCACGTGGCCGAGCGCGCCGGCGTGTCGCCGGCCACGATGTACGAGATCATCTCGGTGTCGGCCGGCAACAGCTGGATGTTCGGCGACCGCGGCCCGCGCATGATGCAGGACGACCCGCCGGTGGCCAGCGCAGTCGACATCTTCGTCAAGGACCTGGGCATCGTGCTCGACCAGGGCAAGCTGATGCGCCAGGGCCTGCCGCTGTCCGCGGCGGCGATGCAGATGTTCCTCGCCGCATCGGGCCTCGGCCACGGCAAGGCCGACGACAGCCAGGTGATCCGCGCCTACCGCGCGCTGAACGGCAAGCCCGAGCGCCCCACCTGACCGCGCTTCTCCGGGCAAGCGAGCGGACCGCCGCGCGACTGCCGCCGATAGACTGCTGCCACCCCAACCCGCTTGCGGCGCGGCCCCTCGGCCCGCCGTCGATGACCAGGAGACCGCCATGACGCTGATCCGCACCTTCGCCGCGGCTGCCGCTGCCACGCTGATGGCCGCGCCCGCCGTTGCCCAACAGGTGACCCTGATGACCGGCCCGCAAGGTGGCTCGTGGGTGCCATTGGGCGGTGCCTTGAAGGGCATGTGGGAAAAGGCCGTGCCCGGCTTGCAGATCCAGCAGCAGCCCGGTGCCGGCATCGCCAACGTGCGTGGCGTCGACGAAGGCAAGGCCCACATCGGCTTCGCGAACTCCAGCACCACGGTCGACGGCATCGCCGGCCGCGCGCCCTACCCCAAGCAGGTGAAGAACGTCTGCCAGGTGGCCAACCTGTACCCGCAGTACTTCCAGGTGGTGGCCACCGCTGACGCCAAGGTGGCATCGTTCGCCGACTTCAAGGGCAAGTCGCTGGTCACGCAGCCCAAGGGCAATACGGCCGAGATCCTGACGGCGATGGTGCTCGAGATCAACGGCATGAACTACCAGTCGCTGTCCAAGACCAACTTCCAGGCCGCCTACACCGACGCGGTGTCGATGATGAAAGACGGCCACGCGCAGATCTTCACGCTCGGCACCACCGCGCCGGCGTCGGCGATCATGGACCTGGCCAGCGCGCGCGACGTCAAGCTGGTGCCGGTGGACGACAAGACGATGGCCGCGCTGCAGAAGGTCAACCCCGGCTACAACAAGCTGATCATCAAGGCCGGCACCTATCCCAAGCAGGACACCGACGTGCCGGTGATCGGCTACTCCACCCACATCGTGGCCGCCTGCGACCTGTCCGAGGACACGGTCTACCAGATGACCAGGGCGATGGCCGAGAACGTCGACGCGATGGCCGCGGTGGTCAAGCCCATCACCGGCCTGACGCCCAAGGACATGGCGCTCGACATCGGCGTGCCGCTGCACAAGGGCGCCGCCAAGTACTACAAGGAGAAGGGCGCCATCTGAACGCCTGATCCCAGCGCGATCGCACCGCCGCCTGCATGGGCCAGGAAGAAAACGCCGCGCCGGCAACGGGCTCGCAGGCGATGCGTCGCGTGGTCATCGTCATCGCGGTGGCGATGTCGCTGTACCACATGTGGGTGGCCGGCTTCGGCCCGCCCGAGGCGGTGATCTTCCGCGGCACGCACCTGCTGTTCGCGCTGACGCTGGTGTTCCTGCTGTTCCCGCTGCGCCCCGGCGGCAGCGTGGTGGCGCGGGTTTCCGACTTCGCCATCCTGCTGCTCGGCTGGGGCGCGGTGCTGCACATCTTCTTCAACTACGAGGCCTTCACCAACCGCATCATCTACATCGACGATCTCACCCTGGGCGACAAGTTCTTCGGGGTGGTCGCAATCCTGGTGGTGCTGGAGGGCACACGCCGCGTGATCGGCTGGGCGCTGCCGCTCACCGCGCTGGTGTTCCTGGCCTACTCGGCGTTTTTCACGCAGGTCAAGTGGCCGGTGCTGCTGGAGCAGCTCTACCTGTCGACCGAAGGCATCTTCGGCTCCACGCTCGGCGTGTCGGCCTCCTACGTGATGCTGTTCGTGCTGTTCGGCGCCTTCATGGAGCGCAGCGGCACCGGGCAGTTGTTCATGGACTTCGCGATGGCGCTCACCGGCCGCCAGGCCGGTGGCCCGGGCAAGGTGGCGGTGGTCAGCTCGTCGCTGTTCGGCACCGTCTCGGGCAGCGCGGTGGCCAACGTGATGGTCGACGGGCCGATCACGATCCCGCTGATGAAACGCACCGGCTTCAAGCCGCCGTTCGCCGCCGCGGTGGAGGCGGTGGCCTCCACCGGTGGGCAACTGATGCCGCCGGTCATGGGCGCCGCGGCCTTCGTGATGGCCGAGTTCCTCGCGGTGTCGTATGCCACGGTGGCGATGTGGGCGGCGATTCCGGCGCTGCTGTACTACGTGGCAGTGTTCTTCGCCGTGCACTTCGTCGCCAAGCGCGAGGGCCTGGCCGGCGTGCCGCGCGATCAATTGCCGTTGATGGGCCGCGTGATGGTGGAGCGCGGGCACCTGTTCATCCCGATCGTCATCATCCTGTTCGGCCTCTTCATGGGCTACTCGGCGCCGCTGTCGGCACTGGTGGCGGCGCTGTGCTGCCTGCCGGTGGCGCTGCTGCGCGCCACCACGCGCAAGGGCATCGGCTGGCGCAGCGTGCTCAGCGCGCTCGACGAAGGCGCACGCAACACGCTGGCGGTGGCAATGGCCTGCGCCTGCGCCGGCATCGTGATCGGCTGCGTCACGATCACGGGACTCGGCATCACCTTCACGCAGATGGTGATCGCGCTGTCGCAGAACTCGCTGGTGCTGGCGCTGGTGCTCACCGCGATGGCCGGCATCGTGCTCGGCATGGGCATGCCCACCACGCCGGCCTACATCGTGATGGTGTCGCTGCTGGTGCCGGCGATCATCAAGCTCGGTGCGGTGACGCCGGCGGCGCACATGTTCGCGTTCTACTTCGCCATCCTGTCGGCCATCACGCCGCCGGTGGCGCTGGCCGTGTTCGCGGCCGCCGGCCTGGCCAAGGCCAACATGTGGACCACCGGCTGGGCCGCGATGCGCGCGGCGGCGCCGGCCTACATCGTGCCCTTCATGTTCATCTACGAGCCCGGGCTGCTGCTGATCGGCGACTGGACCACCAGCGTGCACGCCGCCGTGTCGGCCACCCTCGGCGTCATCCTGCTGTCGGCGGGGCTGTTCGGCTACCTGCTGCGGCCGGCCACGTGGTGGCAGCGCGCGATCCTGGTCGTCGCGGCACTGCTGCTGATCAAGCCGGGCCTGTGGACCGACCTGGCCGGCCTCGCGCTGGCGGCGTTGGTCGCCGCCGTGCAACTGGCCAGCAGCCGGCGGGCCGCGCCGAACCCGGCCACCTGAGCGCGCCCACCGCAGTTCACGGCGGCAGCTCGCGTTGCCCGAGCAGCTCCGGCTGATACGCAAACAGGCTCGGCATGCCGCCGGTGTGCAGGAACAGCACACGTTCGCCGGCGCGCAGTTCGCCGGCACGCGCCAGGCCGATCAAGCCGGCCATCACCTTGCCGGTGTACACCGGGTCGAGCAGGATGCCTTCGCTACGCGCCAGCATCTGCACCGCCTCCACCATGCGCGCATTCGGCAGCGAATATTTCGGCTGCCAGTAGCCGCCGACGCAGCGCACGGCGTCTTGCGGCACCTTCAGGTCCAGGCCGAGCAGCGCGCACACGGCCTGCGCCTCCTGATGCACCAGCGGCGCCTGCTGCGGCGGATCACGGCTGACGCCGACGCCGAGAACGGGCGTCGTGACGCGGTTGCCGAGCAAGCCGGCCAGCAGGCCGCCGTGCGTGCCCGAACTGCCCGAGCCGACGACCACGTGGTCGAAGGCCACGCCGAGGTCGAAGCACTGCTGCTGCAACTCCTGCGCACACACGACATAGCCCAGGCCGCCGAGCGCGTTGGAGCCGCCGCCGGGAATGACGTAGCCCTTGCGTCCGGCCGCGCGCAGCTCGTCGGCCACCCGCTGCATCGCCGCCGCCATGTCGCTGCCGGCCGGCACCACCGTGATCGCCTCCACGCCGTAGAGCCGGAACAGGAAGTGGTTGCCGCTGGCGTCGTCGCGGTAGCTGTCGGGGATCCGCTCCTCGATCACGAAGCGGCACTGCAGGCCTTCTTTCACCGCAGCCGCGAGCGTGATGCGGCAGTGGTTCGATTGCGGCGCGCCGCAGGTGATCAGCGTGTCGGCGCCCTGCGCCAGCGCGTCGGCCACCAGGAACTCGAGCTTGCGCGTCTTGTTGCCGCCCGGTGACAGGCCCAGCAGGTCGTCGCGCTTGATCCACACCTCGGGCCCGCGGCCGCCGCGGCAACTTGCCGCCAGCGCGGCCGAGAAGCGCGGCAGCGGCTCGATCGGCGTCGGTGTCGGGGTGTAGCGGCGACGGGGAAATCGCGACAGGTCCATGGCTCTCCTCGAGGGTGGGTGATGCGCGGGCCGCGGCGGCGCCACGGCGCACATGATGCGGCAGCGCGGCGGTTGCCCGCACCGGGTCGTTGTGGGACAGTCGCCACCCCACGCACGAAAGGCGGACCCTGTGAGCGAAACCTATGACGAGCAGCAAGAGCGCGAGTGGCTGGCCGCCGCTGCCCGCCTGACCGAAAAACAGCTCGCCACGGCCATCGAGGTGATCGGCCGCGTGATGACCGCGGACCCGCGATCGTCGGATGCCGCGCTGCTGTCGGGCATGGTGCAGGCGATGGCGATCAACCTGTCCACCGTGCGCCGCAAACGTTAGCCGGCGAGCGCGTTTCCGGGTTCCCCCGATGCCAGCGCCGGATCGAATCGTATGATGATGTGATGATTGAAGGCGAACGCCATGATTCGCCCGGGTGCGCCGGTTGCGGAGCGCGCCCACACCGAAGTCCGGTGACCGTGGGCAACGGCCGCCGGCGTGGCTTCAAACAACAGCTCGGAGACACCATGCATCAACTGACTCGACTGGTCACAACAATCGGCCTCCTGGCCACGGGCACCGCGCTGGCGGCGCCACCCAAGGTCGTCACGGCCCCGAACTCGGACCCGCAGTGCTTCGCGCCGTGGGCGCCCAACACCAAGCTGTTCCAGTACCCGGCCAAGAAGGGCCCGTACCGCGTGGCGCTGGCCAACGGCTACATCGCCAACACCTGGCGCATCCAGATGATCAAGACCGCCAAGGCCTACGCGGCGCAGCCCGAGGTGGCCGCCAAGCTGAAGGAGTTCAAGGTCGTCTCCACCGGCGAGGACGTCGCGGCGCAGATCGCCGCGATCAACAACTTCATCGACTCGGGCTACGACGCGATCGTCGTCAATGCGCAGAACCCGGCCGCCTTCAAGCCGGTGATCAAGCGCGCCAACGACGCCGGGGTGGTGCTGGTCGCATACGACAACATCCTCGACACCGAGGAAGCCATCAACGTCAACGTCGACCAGAAAGGCCTGGGCATCTACTGGGCCGAGTGGCTGGTCAAGCACGTGCCCAACGGCGGCAAGGTGCTCGAGGTGCGTGGCGTGTCCGGCACCTCGGTCGATCGCGACCGCCACGACGGCATTCATGAAACGTTCAAGAAATCGGGCAAGAAGTGGGACGTCGTCGAGGTGATCGGCAAGTGGGACGACCCCACCGCGCAGAAGGTGACGGCCGATGCGATCGCGGTGCACAAGAAGTTCGACGCCATCACCGCGCAGGGCGGCGACACCGGCGTCGTGCAGGCGATGATCGACGCCAAGCATCCGTTCGTGCCGTTCGGCGGCGAGACCGAAAACGGCTTTCGCAAGTTCTGCGCCAAGTACGCGGGCCAGGGCCTGAAGTGCGCCTCTGCCGGCACCGGGCCCGCACAGGTGGCGGTGGCGATGAAGGTGGCACTGGCAGCGCTCGAAGGCAAGGTGCTGCCGCAGTCGGTCAAGCTCCCGCTGGCGAAGGCCGAGCATCCGAATCTGAAGGACGGCGCGGACTTCTATGAGAAGCAGTCCGACAACTTTTTCGTCGGCAACTCGTTCCCGAGCTGCGGCATCAACTTCTCGGCGCAGGAGATCATGGGGCAGACCGAGGCCAACAAGTAAGAGCGAGCGCGAAGCGCTGACACACGCACGTCTCCGGGAGCCTCCTCTATGAGCCTCTTCGTGATGCAAGGCATCTCGAAGCGCTACGGTGGCGTGCGCGCGCTGCAGGACGCCGACCTCACGGTCGAGGCGGGCCGCATCCACGCGGTGCTGGGCGAGAACGGCGCCGGCAAGTCGACGCTGATCAAGGTCATGGCCGGCGTCGTTGCGCCCGACGAGGGCCGCATGGTGCTGGAAGGCCGGCCCGTCTCGTTCGCGACGCCGGCCGCGGCCAACGCGGCCGGCATCGTCTGCATCTTCCAGGAGCTGTCGCTGATCCCCGATCTGTCGGTGGCCGACAACATCGCGATCAGCGATCCGCCGCGCCGCTTCGGCCTGATCGACCGGCGCGCGCAGCGCCGCCTCGCCGAGGAAGCGCTGGCGCGCGCGGGCGCCGAGGACATCCACCCGCTCGCGCTGGTGAAAGACCTCTCGCTGTCGCGCCGCCAGATGGTCGAGATTGCCAAGGCGCTGGCGCGCCGGCCGCGCATCCTCATCCTCGACGAGGCGACCTCGGCGCTGACGGCGTCGGACGTGACCAAGATCTATGCGGTGCTCAAGCGGCTGCGCGACGGCGGGCTCGCGCTGGTGTACATCTCGCACCGCATGCACGAGATTGCAGAGCTGGCCGACGAATGTACGGTGTTCTGCAACGGCCGCAGTGTCGCGAGCTACGCCGCCGGCACCAAGACCGACCAGGAAGTGGTCGAGCTGATGATCGGTCGCGAGTACAGCGGTGGCTTCCCGCCCAAGGCCGCGGCGCCAGCCGCCGGCGCGGTAGCGCGCCTGGAGTTGCGCCACCTGCGCTGGGGCGACCGGCTCGACGACATCTCGCTGACGCTGCATGCCGGCGAGGTGATCGGCCTCGGCGGCCTCGACGGCCAGGGGCAGCGCGAGCTGCTGCTGGCGCTGTTCGGCGTGCTGCGCGGCACCAGCGGCGAGCTGCTGATCGAGGGACGACCCGTGCACATCGGCGCGCCGAGCGATGCCAAGCGGCCCGACATCGGCATGGCGCTGATCCCCGAGGACCGCAAAACCGAAGGCCTGATGCTGCCGATGTCGGTGCGCGACAACCTCTCCTTCGCGGCACTCGGCCGGCTGTCGCGTTGGGGGGTCGTCGACCGCGCCGCCGAGCGCGACGCGGTCGCGCGCATCGTGCGGCTGCTCGCGGTGCGCAGCGACGGCACCGAGCCGGCGGCGGCGTCGCTGTCGGGCGGCAACCAGCAGAAGCTGGTGATCGGCAAGTGGCTGATGACGGCGCCGCGCATCATCTTGCTGAACGATCCGACGCGCGGCATCGACGTCGGCACCAAGCAGGAGATCTATCAGCTGCTGCGGCAGCTGGCCGCAGAGGGCGCCGCGATCCTGTTCTACTCCACCGACTACGACGAGCTGATCGGCTGCTGCGACCGCGTGCTCGTGATGTACGACGGCGCGATCAAGCGCGAGCTGGCCGGCGCGGAACTCACCGAGCGCGCGCTGGTCAGCAGCGCGCTGAACATCGCTGCCGACGCAGCGCCTGGCGCGGTTGCCGCAGCGTCATGACCAGCGGCGACTGGCCCTACCGCCTGCGCGAGCACCGCGGCACGCTGCTGGCGTTCGCCGCCTTCGTGGTGATGTTCGCGATCTACATCGGCAACCATCCGGCGGGCCTGAACGCCAACGTCGCCACCACGGCGGCCAACAAGGGCGTGCTGCTGGCGATCGTCGCGATGGCGCAGACGCTGGTCGTGCTGACCTCGGGCATCGACCTGTCGGTGGGCATGGTGATGGTGCTGGCCAACTGCCTGGCCTCGACGATCGTCGTCGGCTCGCCGCTGCAGGTGGCGCTGGGCGTGCTCGGCGTGCTCGCCGCCGGCGCAGCGTGCGGCGCGCTCAACGCACTGATCGTCATCTACGGCCGGCTGCAGCCGATCGTCACGACCATCGCCACCGGCGCGATCTATTACGGCATTGCGCTCGCGCTGCGCCGCGTGCCGGGCGGCGACATCGACGGCACGCTCGGCGAGGCGCTGACCGGCCAGCTGCCCGGCGGCATCCCGGCCAGCTTGGCGCTGCTGCTCGCGCTGGTGCTGTTGATCTGGGTGCCGTACCGGCGCTCGGTCACCGGGCGGGCCGCCTACGCGATCGGCTCGGCCGAGGTCGCCGCCTACATGTCGGGCGTGCCGATCCGGCGCGCCAAGTTCGTCGCCTACACGCTGTCGGGCCTGCTGGCGTCGATCGCCGGGCTGTTCATCACCTGCATCACCTCGTCGGGCGAGGCGTCGGCGGCCAACGGCAACACCTACACGCTGTATTCGATCGCCGCGGTCGTGTTGGGGGGCGTGTCGCTGTTCGGCGGTTCGGGCAGCGCGATCGGCGCGATCTTCGGTGCGCTGATGTTCCGCACGATCGGCGACCTGCTGTTCGTGTTCGACCTCGAGCCGCTGTGGCAGCCGCTGTTCCAGGGCGTCGTGCTCGCCGCCGCGGTGTGCATCGGCGCGCTGCGCCTGCTGCGCGTGCGCAACCGGCTCGACCTCTATGGCTGAGACCACCACCCCGGCACCGCGCGCGGGCTCGACCTTGCAGCGGCTGCGGCGCCGGCTCGACCCGGCGATCGTCGCTGCGTTCGGCTGCATCGTCGTGCTGCTGCTGCTGGGCAGCCTGTACTCGAGCAGCTTCCTGTCGCCCGAGTACCTGCTGCAGCAGCTCAAGGTCGCCGCGTTCCTGGGCGTCATCGCCACCGGCGCGATGCTCGTGATCCTGCTCGGGCAGATCGATCTGTCGGTGCCGTGGGTGGTCGCGGTCGGCGGCATGATGGCCACCGCCGCCACCGGCTGGGGGCCGGTGGGCCAGTCGCTCGCGATCCCCTTCGGCATCGCCTGCGGCGTCGCGCTCGGTCTGGTCAATGGCGCCGGTGTCGCCTTTCTGCGCCTGCCGTCGATGGTGGTCACGCTGGCGGTCAATGCGATCGCACAGGGGCTGATGGTGGTGCACACCGGCGGCTTCTCGCCGCAAGACGCCTCGTCGCCGGCGATGCGCTACATCGCCACCGACAGCAGCCTGTTCGGCGTTCCCAATGCGCTGCTCGTGTGGGCGGCGATCGGCGCCGGCGCGGTGTTCCTGCTGACGCGCACGACCTTCGGCCGCGTCGTCTACGCGATCGGCAACCGCGAGCGGGCGGCCTACCTCTCGGGCGCGCGCACCCGTGCGGTGGTGCTGGCGACCTTCGCGCTCGCCGGCGGCCTGTCGGCGTTCGGCGGCGTGCTGCTGGCCGGCTACGCCAGCAAGGCGGCGCAGGCGATGGGCGACCCCTACCTGCTGCCGGCGATCGCCGCCGTCGTGCTCGGCGGCACCTCGATCCTCGGCGGCCGCGGCAACTACCTGGGCACAGTCGCCGGCGTCATCCTGATCACGCTGCTGCAGTCGATCCTGTCGGTGATGCAGATCGAGGAGTTCGGCCGCCACGTGATCTACGGCGCGGTGATCATCGGGATGCTGCTGGTGTATGGGCGCGGGCGGCGGATGTCGGAATGATGAAGCCTGCTCCTTGCGCGAGCGTTCTCTGCGTCTCTGCGGCGCGGCGCGGTGGGCGGTGCCCGGTGTGGGCTCCTACTGTGGCGGTCGGCACTGCGTGCCGACTCCGCTGCATGCTCGCGCCGGGGTCGCGCCGCGGCGGGCCACGAGACCGAGCACCGCAAGGTAGTCGGCCCGTAGCGACCGCCGTACACGAGCGCCGGCGTATACCCGCCCGCGGCTTTGCCTCGCTCCATCTCAACTAGCAGAGACTGACATGCCCAACTGGCTGACCGACAGCTTCGAGCTGATCGACCCGCGCTTCAAGGCGCTGGCCTTTCCCAACGTGCATCTGGAGAAGCTCTACACCGGCTGTCGGTGGGCCGAGGGGCCGGCGTGGTTCGCGGCCGGGCGCTATCTGGTGTGGTCCGATATTCCCAACGACCGCATGCTGCGCTGGGACGAGACCGACGGCTCGGTGTCGGTGTTCCGGGCGCCGGCGATGAACACCAACGGCCACACGGTCGACCGCGAAGGCCGCCTGGTGTCGTGCGAGCACCGCGGCCGCTGCATCTCGCGCACCGGTTTCGACGGCAAGCGCGAAGTGCTGGTCGACCGCTTCGAGGGCAAGCGGCTGAACTCGCCCAACGACGTGGTCGTCAAGTCCGACGGCAGCATCTGGTTCTCCGACCCGAGCTACGGCATCGACTCCGACTACGAAGGCGACGCGTCGCCCGGCGAGATCGGCGCGAGCAACGTCTACCGCTTCGACCCGGCCAGCGGCAAGCTCACGGTGGTCGCCAACGACTTCGTGCAACCCAACGGGCTGGCGTTCTCGCCCGACGAATCGCTGCTGTACATCGTCGACACCGGCTTCACGCACCAGGCCGACGGCCCGCACCATGTGCGCCGCTTCAAGGTGGCCGGCAACGGCCAGTCGCTGGCCGGCGGCGAGGTGTTCGCCACCTGCGACGCGGGCCTGTACGACGGCCTGCGCGTCGATGCCAAGGGCCACTTGTGGTTGAGTGCCGGCGACGGCGTGCACTGCCACGCGAGCGACGGTGCGCTGCTCGGCAAGATCCGCGTGCCCGAGACGGTGGCCAACGTCTGCTTCGGCGGTGCCAAGCTGAACCGCCTGTTCATCTGCGGCACGACGTCGCTCTACTCGGTGTACCTCAACGCGTGTGCCGCAGCTCGCGGATGAGGCCTTCCACTGCTTCAGCCCGGGCTGGCGATCAGCCGCCGCGCCGGCGCGCTCAGCGACGGCAGCTTGCGGCGCGAGGCGATCACACGCTCGATCTCGTGGCTGGCATCGTCGATCAGCACCAGGATCGCACGCTCGGCCTTGTTCGGATCGTGCGCGATCACCGCGTCGAGCACCGCCCGGTGCTGCGGCAGCGACTTGCCGGCGCGGTCGGCCTTGAGCGTCGACAGCTCGAAGCTGACGCGCAACACCGCGCCGAGCGCCTTGCTCATCTGCATCATCATGCGGTTGTGGCTGGCGCGCAGCAGGCCCTGGTGAAAGCGCAGGTCGGGTGTCACGTAGTCGCCGCCATGCCGCACCGCCTGGGCCATGCCGGCAAAGGCTTCTTCGATCTCGGCGATGTCGTGCGCGGTGGCGCGAAGCGCGGCCAGCCGCACGCCGGCGGGCTCGACGACGACGCGCAGTTCGTGCAGGTCGCGCAGGAAGTCGCGCGTCAGCCCCACCTTGGACTGCCAGGCCACGAGGTCGGGATCGAACCAGTTCCAGTCGGCAGGCGGCTGCACGCGCGTGCCCACCTTGGGGCCGGTGCGCAACAGTCCCTTGGCGGCCAGCGACTTGACCGCTTCGCGCACCACGGTGCGGCTGACACCGAGCTGCTCGCACAGCAGCGGCTCCGACGGCAGCGCCGCGCCCACGCCATAACGGCCGGCGACGATGGCCTCGCCCAGCAGGTCGAGCGTGTTGCCGTGGACGTTCTTGATCTTCAT
>DATDJF010000396.1:0-2588 GCA_036520715.1 Burkholderiaceae bacterium
TGCGCGACATGGTGGGCCGCATCGACAGCGCCAAGACCACGACCAACCTGTGGGGCGAGCGCTGGTCCAAGCTCTGCCAGAACGGCATGAAGAACGGCGTGTCGGCTGCCACCGGACTCACCGGCTCGGACTGCGACCGCACCGACAACATCCGCCGCTTCGCCATCAAGCTCGGCGGCGAGGCCGTCCGCGTCGGCCAGGCGCTGGGCTATCACATCGAGAAGATCGGCAAGATGGAGCCCGAGACGCTGGCCAAGGCGTCGGAAGGCGACAAGACGGCGCTCGACGAGATCGAGACGATCATGCGGCCGGGCTCCAACACCAACCCCAACCCGCGCGCCGACATCCAGCGCCCGTCGATGGCCCAGGACATCCGCAAGGGCCGCCGCACCGAGATCGAGTTCATGAACGGCTACATCGCCGACCGCGGCAATTACATCGGCGTGCCCGCGCCGACCCACGCCAAGCTCACGGAGATCGTGAAGAAGGTCGAGCGCAAGGAAGTAAAGGCCACGCCGGCGCTGCTCGGCGGCTAGCCCAACTTGCGCAGTTGGCGGTCGATTTTTCTTTTTCGGCCAACCGAGACTGAGCGAGATCAAGGGGTTGTAAGGTGAGCGAGGTGGGAATCGGCGTGTAGTGCCAACCATCCCCATTTTCTTTTGAGCACGGATCAGTTGTGATGAGCGCATGTACTTGCGCTACACGACGGTAAGGAAGGACGGCAAAGTCCATCGCTACTGGCGTCTTGTGCGCAGCGTGCGGGTGGGTGGTCGCGTCATCCAGCAGACGGTGGCACAGCTTGGCGAGCTCGATGCGCGGGGGCGGCTTCAGGCGCGCGAGCTGGCGCGCCGTCTGATAGGCGCACCTGAGCAGGCCGGCCTATTCGACGACGGCAAGCAGCAGATGACGGTGCCGGTGCGGCTGAAGGGCGTGCGGGTCGAGCGCTCGCGGCAGTTCGGCGAGGTGTACCTGGCGCTGGCCCTGTGGCGCGGCACGGGACTGGCCGATCTGTGCGAGAAGCTGCTGCCGTCGGGCAAAGAAGCGGTGCCGTGGGCGAAGATGGCGGCGGTGCTGGTGGCGGCGCGGCTGTGCGAGCCGTCGAGCGAGTTGCACATCGCCGAGGATTGGTACCGACGCACCGCGCTTTGCGATCTGCTGCAGCTCGATGCCGACCTGGTCAACAAGGATCGGCTCTATCGGGCGCTCGACCTGTTGCTCGAGCACAAGGCTGAGCTGGAAGCCCATCTGTCGCGCCGCTGCGGCGAGCTGTTCGCGGTCGACAACGAGGTGCTGCTGTACGACGTGACCAGCACCTACTTCGAGGGCGAGGCGGAAGGCAATGCGCTGGCGCGGCGCGGCTACAGCCGCGATCACCGGCCCGACTGCAAGCAGGTCTGCATCGCCCTGGTGGTGACCTTCGACGGCTTTCCGCTGGGCTACGAGGTGTTCGCCGGCAATACGCACGATAGCAAGACCGTGCAGACCATCGTCGACACGATGGAGGCCCGCCACGGCGTAGTCGGCCGCGTGTGGATCGCCGATCGCGGCATGGCCAGTGCGGCGAACCTGGCGTGGCTGCGCCAGACCGGGCGACGCTACATCATCGGCGCGCCCAAGGCACAGTTGCGCCAGTTCGCCGCCGAGCTGGCGGCAGCCGATGGCTGGCGCGCGATCCGCGAGGGCATCGCCGTCAAGCTGGCGCGCTGGCCCGAGACGGGCGAGATGGCGATCCTGTGCCGCTCGGCCGACCGGCGCAGCAAGGAGCAGGCCATGCACGACAAGTTCAGCGACCGCATCAAAGCGGCGTTGGCCAAGCTTGCCGCCCGCATCGAGGCCTCGACCAAGCGGCTCAAGGCCGCCACGGTCAACCGCCAGATCGGCCGCCTCCTGCAGCGCAACCAGCGCTCGGCCGCCCGCTTCCAGATCACCTTGCAGGCCGCTGATTGTCCGGCCGGCTTTCGCTTGCATGTCGAGCACGACCAGACCTTCGACGATTGGGCCGCCCTGTCCGAAGGCGCCTACGTGCTGCGCACCAACATCGAAGATTGGAGCGACGAGCAGCTATGGCGCGCCTACATCCAGCTCACCCAGGCCGAGGCCGCCTTTCGCATCAACAAAGATCAGCTGCGCGTGCGACCGATCTGGCATCAGCGCGCCGATCGCGTGCAGGCCCACATCCTGGTCTGCTTCCTCGCCTTCGTCCTGTGGAAGTGCCTCGAGATGTGGCAGCAGCGCGCCGGCTTGGGCAACTCGCCGCGCACCGTGCTCGACGAACTCGCCCGCATCCAATCACACGACGTCGTCCTGCCGACCGAAACGCACGGCGAGATCCGCCTGCGCTGCGTCACCCAACCCGATCCTCCTCAGGCCGCCTTGCTGGACCGCCTTGGCATCGTCCTGCCCAAGCGCATGCGTACCGACCACAGCGTCCCATCCCTCGCGCTCACCGCCTGAGCGCTCCCCGTACCAAAAATGTAGTGCCAACTTTTCGGCTAACTCATTGATTCTGTTCAGGTAGGGTGCCGATTCTGCGCAAGTTGGGTTAGCTCTCGCCGATAGGGGTAGGGAGCGGCTGCTGCCGCCCCCTC
>DATDJF010000397.1:0-6570 GCA_036520715.1 Burkholderiaceae bacterium
CCACGACGAATACCTGCAGGCCTTCAACCGGCCGAACACCCGGCTGGTCGACACCGACGGCCGGGGGGTCGAGCGCATCACCGAGCACGCGGTGGTGGCGGCCGGTGTGGAGCATGCGGTCGACTGCATCATCTACGCGTCTGGCTTCGAGGTCGGCACCGAGTACCGGCGCCGCGCCGGCTTCGATCTCGTGGGGCGTGGCGGCCTGAGGCTGTCGCAGCACTGGGCACAAGGCATGCGCACCAAACACGGCATTCACGTGCACGGTTTCCCGAACGCGTTCATCGTGCAACCCACGCAGGGTGCGAACCTGATCTCCAACGTGCCGCACAACCTCACCGAGGCGGGCAGGACGATCGCCACGATCGTGCGCCACGCGCTCGACGCGCAGGCGCGCGAGGTCGAGGTCACGCAGCAGGCCGAGGACGAGTGGATCGCGCTGCTGCTGTCGGGTCCTGGCATGCTGATCGGCTCGCAGGACTGCACGCCGGGCTACTACAACAACGAAGGCCAGGATGCCGGGCCGCGCGCGAAGCTCAACGTCGGCTACCCGGCGGGCTCGAGCGCGTACTTCCGCTACCTCGACGAATGGCGCAATTCAGGGCGCTTCGACGGGCTGGAGTTCAGAGCCGCCTGAGTTTTCTTGGGGCGTAGGCGGCGCGGCAGGCGCTCAGGCCACGCTGCGCAGCGCTGCTTCCAGCATCGGGCGGCGCTGCAGCACCTCGCTCCACATCCTGCCGCCGGTGAGCCCGCCGTCGACGACCAGCGCGTGACCGTTGACGAAGCTCGACTCGTCGCCTGCCAGCCACGCTGCGGCGTTGGCGATGTCTTCCGGCAGCCCGGCACGCCGCAACGGCTGCATGCCCGCCAGCACCTGCTTCATCAGCGGCACCGTGCGATCGGCAGCCTCCGGCGCGAGCCCGAGCCCCTTGCCGAAGATCGGCGTGGCGATGCCGCCCGGGCAGATGCAGTTCACGCGCACGCCGCTCTCGCCGAGCTCCATCGCCACGCTGTGGGTGAGGTGGATCACCGCGGCCTTGGCAGCGCTGTAGACGTGCGGGCCGTAGCCGGTGCGCAGGCCGGCCACGCTGGCGGTGCTGACGATGCTGCCGCTGCCCTGGCGCTTCATCACCGGCGCCGCGTGCTTGATGCCCAGGAAGACGCTGCGCAGCAGCACGCCCACCGCCGCGTCGAACGCATCGGCGTCGATGTCCTCGACGGGGCCGCCGGGGCCAGGGCTACCGGCGTTGTTGATCAGCACGTCGACGCGGCCGCAGCGCTCGAGCGCGTGCGCGACGAGCGCTCGCACGTCGGCCTCGCGGCTGACGTCGCAGTGCAGGTACGACGCCTCGGCGCCGAGCGAGGCGGCGAGCGCGTGGCCGCGCGCATCCTGCACGTCGGCGGCGACCACGCGGGCGCCGTCGGCGGCGAAACGCCGCGCGATGGCCTCGCCGATGCCGCTCGCCGCGCCGGTGACGATGGCCACTTTGCCTTGCAGTCGTGTCATGGAATTCCTCGTCGGTGAAAGTGAATGCGCCACATGCCGCGCCGCATGCATGATGGACGACGCCGCGGCGCGCGGCAAAACGCGGCCGGCGACCCATTGCGTCGGCACGTCCGCGCCGAGCCGACCCGAGCCACAATGGCTGCATGAGCGCATCCGACGCCGCCAGCCCGCCACCGGCCACCTTGCGTGGCATCGCCGATCTGCCGGGCCCGCGCGGCTGGCCCGTGGTGGGCAACTTATTCCAGTTGCGCCGCGACGTCATCCACAAAGGGATCGAGCGCTGGTGCCGGCGCTACGGCACGCTCTTCAAGTTCCGCATCGGACGCCGCCAGCTGGTGGTGGTGTCCGACCACGCGCTGATCACCGAGGTGCTGCGCGATCGCCCGCAAGGCTGGCGGCGCACGCAGACGCTGCAGACCATCGGGCTCGAGATGGGGCTCAAGCCCGGCGTCTTCGGAGCCGAAGGCGACGCCTGGCGGGCGCAGCGCCGCATGGTGATGAGCGGGCTGGACCCTTCCCGCGTGCGCGCGTACTTTCCGGCGATGCAGCGGGTGACCGACCGGCTGCACCGGCGCTGGAAGCGCGCGGCCGACGAAGGGCGGGCGCTGGACCTGCAGCCCGAGCTGATGCGCTACACCGTCGACACGGTCGCCGGCCTCGCGTTCGGCCGCGACATCAACACGCTGGAGTCCGAGGGCGACGTGATCCAGCGGCACCTGGACCGGATCTTTCCCGCGCTGTTCCGCCGCGTGATGTCGCCGCTGCCGTACTGGCGCTGGGTCAAGCTGCCGGCCGACCGCGCGCTCGACCGCAGCGTGGTGGAGGTCAAGCGCGCGATCGCCGAGTTCGTGGCCGAAGCGCGCCAACGCTTGTCGTCCGACCCGACGCGCCGCGAGCACCCGCCCAACCTGCTGGAGGCGATGATCGTTGCCGCGGAAGAGGGCAAGACAGGCATCGGCGACGAGCAGGTGTCGGCCAACGTGCTGACGATGCTGCTGGCCGGCGAAGACACCACGGCCAACACGCTGGCCTGGCTGCTGCACCTGCTGCATCGCCACCCGGCGGCGCTGGCGCAGGCGCGCGACGAAGCGCAGCGTGTGGCCGGTGGCGCCGAGCCGCTGACGCCGGAGGATCTGCAACGCCTGGAGTACATCGACGCCTGCCTGCACGAGACGATGCGCCTGAAGCCGGTGGCGCCGTTCATCGTGCTGGAGGCGCTGCGCGAGACGCAGCTCGGTGACGTGCGGCTGCCCGCCGGCACGCTGCTGTGGTGCGCGTTGCGCCACGACAGCCTGGAAGCGCAACACTTCTCCGAGCCGCTGGCGTTTCGCCCCGAGCGCTGGCTGGGCGAGGCCGCAGGGTCGGGCAAGCGTGTGGCGATGCCCTTCGGCGCCGGGCCGCGCATGTGCCCGGGCCGCTACCTCGCGCTCACCGAGATGAAGATGATGCTGGTGATGCTGCTCGCGCGCTTCGACATCGAGTCGGTCGTCGCACCGGGCCGTGACGAGGCCGAGGAGCGCATGTCGTTCACCATGGTGCCGGTGGGACTGAGCATGCGGCTGCGCGCGCGCTAGGCATCGCACCCGGCCTGGCTGCGAGCGCGTCTTGAACCCGGCCACCATCGCGACGCTGGAAGACTTGCGCGTCATCGAGCGCGATGGTTGGCGCCACTGGATGCGCTTCGACCAGGTGATCGATGCGCTCGACGAGGTCGAGCGGCGTTACCCGGATCGCCCGGCGCTGGCTGCGCTTGCCGCTGGCGACGACAGGTCGCCCCGGCGCTGGACCTATCGCGAGCTGCTGGCCGAGATCCGGCGCAGTGCCAACCTGTTCCGGGCGCTCGTCGATGGCGGCGCACCTCGCGTGGCCCTGCTGCTGCCGCCGCTGCCCGAGGCGTGGTTCGCGCTGTGGGGCGCCGAGACCGCGGGCATCGCGTGCCCGATCAACCATGCGCTGTCCGACGAGCACCTGGCGGCGCTGCTCAACGCCACGGCTGTCGACCTGATCGTGACGTTGGCGCCGGGGCACGCCGCCGGCGACATCGGTGCCCGGGTGCTGCGGCTGCGGTCGTCATGCCCGGCGCTGCGCCGGGTGCTCACCGTCGGCGGTGCCGCCGGTGGCGGCCTCGACTTCGATGCCGAGCGTGCCCGGCACGCCGGTGACTCGCTGGCGTTCGCGCCCTCGGCCGCGCCCGATCGCATCGCCGCGCTGTTCCATACCGGCGGCACCACCGGGCTGCCCAAGCTCGCGCAACACACGCACGCCAACCAGCTGCACGCGGCCTGGGGCGCGGCGCGCCTGTACGACACCAGCGAGCGCGACGTCATCCTCAACGGCTTTCCGCTGTTCCACGTGGCTGGCGCCTTCGTCTACGGCCTGTCGATGCTGCTGTCGGGTGCCGAGGTCGTGCTGCCGCCGCCGGCGGGCTTTCGCGACCCGGCGTTCGTCGCGCGCGCCTGGAGCGTGATCCGCGAGCGCGGCGTCACGCTGCTGGCGATGGTGCCGACCGTGATGAGCGCACTGCTCGGCGCCCCGCGCACGAGTGCCGACGCGCAGGGCGTGCGCCTGGGTCTCACCGGCGGCTCGCCGTTGCCCACCGAGCTGGCCAACCGGTTCGAAGCCGAAACCGGCGTGCCGGTGCGCAACATCCTCGGCATGACGGAATGCGCCGGCGTGATCGCCATCGAGCCGGCAAGGGCGCCGCGCACGCCGGGCTCTTGCGGGTTGCCGCTGCCGTTCAGCGAAGTGGTGGTCGACAGCGACGGCGTGTTGCGCCTGCGCGGCCCCAATGTCGGTCCGGGCTACACCGACCCGCAACGCAACGCCGGCAGCTTCGATGGCGACGGCTGGCTGATCACCGGCGACATCGGCCACGTCGATGCGCAGGGCCGCGTGTACGTCACCGGCCGCGCGAAGGACGTGATCATCCGCGGCGCCCACAACATCGACCCCGGCGTCATCGAAGAGGTGCTGCTGCAGCACCCGGGCGTGATGCTGGCCGCCGCCGTGGGCGAGCCCGACGAGTACGCCGGTGAGTTGCCGGTGGCGTTCGTGGTCGTCAAGCCGGGCGTGGCGTTCGACGAGGCCGAACTGCTGGCCTTCGCGACACCGCACATCCCCGAGCGCGCCGCGATGCCCAAGCGCATCGAGTGCCTGCCGGCACTGCCGCTGACCGCGATCGGCAAGATCTACAAGCCAACGCTGCGCCTGCATGCCGCCGAACGTGTGCTGCGTGATCGCCTGCAACGAGCCGGGCTGCACAGTCGCGTCACCGTGCACGGCAACGACCGTGGCGGCCGCCTGCAGATGTGCTTCGTGCCGACGGCGAGCAGCGACGATGCCCGCGCGCGGCAGGGCCTGCAGGAGTCGCTGCGCGAACTGATGGCCGGCTTTGCCCTCGCCTGGGAGCTTCAGTGAAACCGCCGCTGGACTCGGGAGAACCGCCTTGACCACGAAACGAGCTTCGTCCCATCGTTCGTACGACGTCGTGCTCTATGGCGCCAGCGGCTTCGTCGGTCGGCAGACCGTGGCGCACTTCGCTGCGCACGCCGACGGCGTGCGCTGGGCGCTGGCCGGCCGTTCGAAGGAAAGGCTCGAACAGGTGCGGCAAGCCTGTGGTCCCGGTGCTGCCGGCGCCGGCATCATCGTGGCCGATGCGGCCGACCCGAAAGCGCTGGACGCGCTCGCCGGGCAGGCGGTGGTCGTGCTGAGCACCGCGGGGCCGTTCGCGCTGCACGGCAGCGCGCTGGTCGCGGCGTGTGTGGCGCACCGCACCCACTACGTCGACATCACCGGCGAGACACCGTGGGTGCGCGAACTGATCGATCGCCACCACACGCAAGCCGCCCGAGATGGCACACGCATCATCCCCTGCTGCGGATTCGACTCGGTGCCATCGGACCTCGGCGCGTGGCTGGTCGCCGAGGCGGTCTGGCGGCAGCACCGCGAGCCCTGCGTGAGCGTCAAGGCCTGCCATTCGATGCGCGGGGGTCTCAACGGCGGCACGCTGGCGTCGGCACTCCACATGATCGAGTCCGGCCAGAACCGGCTGATGGCCGACCTGTTCCTGCTCAATCCGGCGGGCACCACGCCGCGCAACCCATCCGAACACGCCGACCCGGTGGCTCCACATCGCGACGCCGACTTCGAGGCCTGGGTGGGGCCGTTCGTGATGGGGCCGGTGAACACCCGCGTCGTGCGCCGCACGGCCGCGCTGATGAGGGCGCGTGGTGATGCCGCCTACGGCGCGCACTTCAGCTACCAGGAGTACCTGCGCTTTGGAAGGGGTGTGATCGCCGCTGCGGCCGCCACCGGCGTCAGCGTCGGCATGGCTGCGGGTCAGGTGGCGATGCGCTCCAAGCCCGTGCGCGCACTGGCCCGCGCGGTGGCCGTGGCGCCGGGGCAGGGGCCGTCCGAGCGCACGATGGACGGCGGGTCGTTTCGCTGCGAGCTGGTCGGCAAGACCGCCAGCGGCAAGGTGGTGCGAGGCCGCGTCGCGGGCCACGGCGACCCCGGCAACCGCGCGACGACGAAGTTCGTCTGCGAGTCGGCGCTGGCGCTGGCACTGCAGGCGCCGGCGCTCCCAGGTGGCGCGCACGGCGGCGGCGTGCTGACGCCCGCGAGCGGGCTGGGCAGCGTGTTGGCCAAGCGGTTGCTGGCGATGGGGATGACCGTCGAGCCGATGCGCGCGGAGTGACCCGGCCGCCAGCCGGCGCGGCTCGGGCGCGGGTCGGACGGATATTCCCGCCGATCAGCGGTAATCTCCGTGCCCCGACGACGAGGAGATTGCCATGGCTGAGCCCACGGGTCGCGACAAGAAGCTGAGCCCCGCCGAGCAGGCGCTGCGTGAGGCCGCGCTCGACTATCACCGCCAGCCGGTGCGCGGCAAGATCTCGATCACGCCGACCAAGCCGTTGTCGAACCAGCGCGATCTCTCGCTGGCGTATTCGCCCGGTGTGGCCTACGCCTGCCTGGCGATCGCCGACGACCCCTCGCTCGCCGCCGAGTACACCAGCCGCTCCAACCTGGTGGGCGTGATCACCAACGGCACCGCGGTGCTGGGC